>NZ_JBFPKN010000200.1:0-256 GCF_040948805.1 Paraburkholderia sp. BR13439
TTTGCCAGCTCCCCGGAGCTTTTCGCAGGCTACCGCGTCCTTCATCGCCTGTGATCGCCAAGGCATCCACCACATGCACTTGTTCGCTTGACCCTATAACGGGTGTGTCTCAATGATTGCTCACTGCCGATCACATGCCGCTACAGGTTGAGTATTCGTGTTGCGCCGTATTCCAAAGCGATCTCTCGATCACTTAAAAATACATCGATACAATCACAACCCTGATTCACCTACTCACACACCCATCTCCAGGTAC
>NZ_JBFPKN010000201.1:0-255 GCF_040948805.1 Paraburkholderia sp. BR13439
ACCGTCAGCAGCGAATGGCGCAGGCTCAGCAGACCTCACCATCAGGGGCGGATGGTGTGCTGATCGATACTCCGACACCGGTACGCCCGAGCGTGGCGCGCGAGGCGCCGGCATTCATTCCAGTCGTTACCGCACCATCGGCACCGCCGGCTGCGCCTCAAGGGCCATCGCAGGCCTTGCCACTGATGGTGGCCGCACTTCACGTGCGCTTGCCGAATGGCGTCGAATTTGAACTCGGCAACGCGAGTCTCGACG
>NZ_JBFPKN010000202.1:0-255 GCF_040948805.1 Paraburkholderia sp. BR13439
GCGAGCGCCTCCTCGCCCAGCGCCGCACGCCCCGCCCCATCGGCCAGCACCAGCCGCGGCGCCGCCTCCCCCACAATCTGCCGCAGCCGCGCGCACGGATACGCCGCATCCAGCGGCACATACGCGCTCCCCGCCTTCAGGATCGCCAGCAGCCCCACCACCATCGCCGCGCTGCGCTCCACGCAGATCCCCACCGGCTGATCCGGCCTGACTCCGAGTGCGATCAGATGGTGCGCCAGCCGGTTGGCCCGCGCA
>NZ_JBFPKN010000203.1:0-255 GCF_040948805.1 Paraburkholderia sp. BR13439
AGGCGCTGACATCAAGAAGGAACTGTATGTCGGTCTCGTGATCGATCGCGTTTCGCAGAAGATCGTCGTGATGGCGTCGAGCGAAGGCGGCATGGACGTCGAAGAAGTCGCGGAAAAGACGCCTGAGTTGATCCACAAGGTTGCAGTCGATCCGTCGACCGGCCTGAAGGACTCGGAAGCCGACGACCTCGCGAAGAAGATCGGCGTGCCAGACGCTTCGATCCCCCAAGCCCGCGCAATCCTGCAAGGCCTGTA
>NZ_JBFPKN010000204.1:0-255 GCF_040948805.1 Paraburkholderia sp. BR13439
CACAACGCGCTGGCCCGGCTACGCCATCAGTCAGCGCAAGCGCAAATGCATCGAGCAGGTCTTTGGCTGGAGCAAGACGGTCGGCAGGATTCGGCAGGTGATGTATCGAGGGCTGCAGCGAGTTGACCAACTCTTCCTGTTGACTCAGGCGGCCTACAACTTGACTCGCATGCGCACGCTCGCCGCAAAAGCGACGTAGGAGCGAAATTCGGCGAGAAGATGACATTGGCTCCACCCGAATTGAGGGCATCCGGC
>NZ_JBFPKN010000205.1:0-255 GCF_040948805.1 Paraburkholderia sp. BR13439
GATTCGACTGCATGGTATGTGCCCCGTCGCTGATTCCGAGGAAACCAGGCGAGCGGGTCAAGACCGACCGCCGCGACGCCCTCAAACTCGTGCGCTCGTTGCGCGCAGGTGATCTCTCGTCAGTCTATGTGCCGGGCGTCGAAGATGAGGCATTCCGGGATCTGGCCCGGGCGTGGGCTACCGCCAAAGCGGATCTCAAACACGCGCGTCAGCGGGTCAAGTCCTTTCTGCTCTCCCACGGTGTTCGTTATACCG
>NZ_JBFPKN010000206.1:0-255 GCF_040948805.1 Paraburkholderia sp. BR13439
GGCGGTTCAGATAGCCCCGCGCGACCCCCGCCCCGCCAATGTAGAGCTCACCCACCGCCCCGAACGGCACCGGCTCGCCATGACCGTCCAGCACATACACCCGCGTGTTCGCAATCGGACGGCCGATTGGAACGTGCGTCGATACAGCGCATCCGCTCGGAATTTCGTAAAAGGTGCAACCCACAACCGTTTCGGTCGGCCCGTATTCATTCACCATCCTGGCGCCAGGCTGAACCCTGCGCCACAACTCGACTG
>NZ_JBFPKN010000207.1:0-255 GCF_040948805.1 Paraburkholderia sp. BR13439
CGCCGAATTTGTCGCACCAGCGGCGGGTCGTCTCGTAACTGACAACGACACCGCGCTCGAACAGCAGTTCTTCAATATCACGCAGGCCAAGTTGGAACCGGAAATACCACCGAACCGCGAGACTATTGAGTTTTACTAAATTCATGACAACCGATTCTCTGCTGGTGCGTTATACGGTCATCGCGTTGAAGGGAGACTCGGTTGATGGCCAAAATGGACGATGCTACGCGCAAGCGGGTGCGTGCCGGTCGCTTG
>NZ_JBFPKN010000208.1:0-255 GCF_040948805.1 Paraburkholderia sp. BR13439
TCAGCGTATTTGGCAACGAGCACTGAGGCCAGCAGTCCCGCAGTCGGAATGCCCTTGTCGATGACGTGCGCAGGCACCGCGGCCTGAATCCGTGTTTCGCAGTTTCTGCACACCCACTTGCCACGGATATGCCGCTCCACGGTGAACACGCCCGGTGTGTAGTCGAGCTTCTCGCTGATGTCCTGATGTCCTCGCCGATGCGCGTGCGCTCGCAGCCACACTGGCATACGGTGCTCTGCGGCTCGTGGCGAATCT
>NZ_JBFPKN010000209.1:0-255 GCF_040948805.1 Paraburkholderia sp. BR13439
GAATCTCGGCAAACAGTGGTCGTCACGCTTCAAAAAGCCAGGCGACCAACCTGCCAGCAGACTCTCATGGCTGATACGACGCAAGTGGCAAACGGCCAACTCTCTGAAAACGAGTTGTGCAGACCTTGCCTAGAGCGTGTTAGGAACTTTGAAGTACTGACACGGCGTGGACAAGCATGAGCATTGCGAAGACGACGAAATGAAGCCCAGCGAGAGTTTCGGGGAGCCGTTCATAGTCACGTGCGAGACGCCGGA
>NZ_JBFPKN010000020.1:0-163602 GCF_040948805.1 Paraburkholderia sp. BR13439
CCGAACAGGACCGTGAAACGACTCCACGCCGATGATAGTGCGGATTGCCCGTGTGAAAGTAGGTAATCGTCAGGCTCCCCCAAAGCCAGAAACCCCACCGCCCAGCGGTGGGGTTTTTGCGTTTACGGAAAGCTAACAGCCAATCACTATATAAGTGAGAGCGTTGGGATCGGAACGGTCAAGCAGGTCTTGACAAAAGGATGTTGTTCCCCCATAATCATCAGTTCTCTGCGGAGGGGTGCCCGAGTGGCTAAAGGGGGCAGACTGTAAATCTGTTGGCTTACGCCTACGTTGGTTCGAATCCAACCTCCTCCACCAGAATGCAAGTTGCAGCAGCAGTTGTTGGGAATCCATGATCCTTGCGGGTGTAGCTCAATGGTAGAGCAGAAGCCTTCCAAGCTTACGACGAGGGTTCGATTCCCTTCACCCGCTCCAGCAGCACAGATGTAGCGCCCATGTGGCTCAGTGGTAGAGCACTCCCTTGGTAAGGGAGAGGTCGGCAGTTCGATCCTGCCCATGGGCACCAGAAGTAATCGGTGATTGTTTGCGCCCGGCGCAACGTACGGAAAATCCTCTTAGGAGTCGAAAATGGCCAAGGGTAAGTTTGAGCGGACCAAGCCGCACGTAAACGTGGGCACGATCGGTCACGTTGACCACGGCAAGACCACGCTGACGGCAGCGATCACGACGGTTCTGACGCAGAAGTTTGGCGGCGAAGCGAAGGCGTACGACCAGATCGACGCGGCGCCGGAAGAAAAGGCGCGCGGCATTACCATCAACACCGCGCACGTCGAGTACGAAACGGCTAACCGCCACTACGCACACGTTGACTGCCCGGGCCATGCTGACTACGTGAAGAACATGATCACGGGTGCGGCGCAGATGGACGGCGCGATCCTGGTGTGCTCGGCTGCTGACGGCCCGATGCCGCAAACGCGTGAGCACATCCTGCTGGCGCGTCAGGTTGGCGTTCCGTACATCATCGTGTTCCTGAACAAGTGCGACATGGTGGACGACGCTGAGCTGCTGGAGCTCGTCGAGATGGAAGTTCGCGAACTTCTGTCGAAGTACGACTTCCCGGGCGACGACACGCCGATCATCAAGGGTTCGGCCAAGCTCGCGCTGGAAGGCGACAAGGGCGAGCTGGGCGAAGTGGCGATCATGAACCTGGCCGACGCGCTGGACACGTACATCCCGACGCCGGAGCGCGCGGTTGACGGTTCGTTCCTGATGCCGGTGGAAGACGTGTTCTCGATCTCGGGTCGTGGCACGGTGGTGACGGGCCGCGTCGAGCGTGGCGTGATCAAGGTCGGCGAGGAAATCGAGATCGTCGGTATCCGTGCAACGGCCAAGACGACCTGCACGGGCGTGGAAATGTTCCGCAAGCTGCTCGATCAGGGTCAGGCTGGCGACAACGTTGGTATCCTGCTGCGCGGCACGAAGCGTGAAGACGTGGAGCGTGGCCAGGTTCTGGCCAAGCCGGGTTCGATCAACCCGCACACGCACTTCACGGCTGAAGTGTACGTGCTGAGCAAGGACGAAGGCGGCCGTCACACGCCGTTCTTCAACAACTACCGTCCACAGTTCTACTTCCGTACGACGGACGTGACGGGCTCGATCGAGCTGCCGAAGGACAAGGAAATGGTGATGCCGGGCGACAACGTGTCGATTACGGTGAAGCTGATCAACCCGATCGCGATGGAAGAAGGCCTCCGCTTCGCAATTCGCGAAGGTGGCCGTACGGTCGGCGCTGGTGTCGTCGCAAAGATCATCGAGTAACGCCAGACAGTTCTCGATAATCGGTTGTATCGGGGTTGGCGGCGTCGTCAACCCCAAATGGTTTAGGGGTATAGCTCAACTGGCAGAGCGTCGGTCTCCAAAACCGAAGGTTGGGGGTTCGATTCCCTCTGCCCCTGCCAACTATCGCGTCGTAGTGGCGCTTCGTTAAGGTGTTATGGCGAATCCTTCCGTCGAAACTGTAAATACATCCGGCGACAAGTTGATGTTGATCGCCGGTGTGTTGCTGGTCTTGGCCGGGTTCGTGGGGTTCTTCTGGCTTAGTGGCCAGGAATGGTACATCCGCGGAGCTGCCTTGGCCATTGGTGCGATCGCGGGTGTCGCAGTCGGGCTTCTCTCGGCGCCGGGCAAGGGTTTCATCGCTTTCGCCAAAGACTCGTATAAAGAAGTCCGTAAGGTCGTTTGGCCGACTCGCAAAGAAGCCACGCAAACGACGCTTGTAGTGTTCGGCTTCGTAGTCGTGATGGCCATCTTTCTCTGGGTTTGTGATAAATCCATCGAGTGGGCGATTTTCTCGGCGATTCTGGGTTGGAAATGATATGAGTGATACTCCGGCATCCCCGAGTGGCAAGCGTTGGTACGTGGTGCACGCATACTCAGGTATGGAGAAGAGTGTGCAGCGAGCGCTCCAGGAGCGCATCGAGCGGGCTGGCATGCAGGATCAGTTCGGGCAGATCCTCGTTCCCACAGAAGAAGTTGTTGAGGTAAAGGGTGGTCACAAATCAGTGACGGAACGTCGTTTTTTTCCCGGCTACGTTTTAGTCGAGATGGAAATGACAGATGAAACGTGGCACCTCGTGAAGAACACTGCGAAGGTGACCGGTTTTGTAGGCGGGGCGCGCAACCGCCCGAGTCCGATTTCCCCTCGGGAAGTTGAAAAAATCATGTCGCAGATGCAGGAGGGCGTGGAGAAACCGCGTCCGAAGACCCTGTTCGAAGTAGGCGAGATGGTGCGGGTAAAAGAAGGCCCGTTCACAGATTTCAACGGCAGCGTCGAAGAAGTGAACTACGAAAAGTCGCGAGTCCGTGTTTCCGTTACGATCTTCGGCCGGGCAACGCCGGTCGAGTTGGAATTCGGTCAGGTCGAAAAGTTGTAGTCAAAGTTTTACGGAGCGCATCGCTAGGTGCGTTCCGTATTTCGCGCTTACGGTCCGCGTAATGGCCGTTGAGGAGCGTAATTAGCCAACTGTCGGCGAACACGCGCTACTACTCACTGAGCGTCCGCACGTAGGTCGGCGGTCCAAAGAGGTTCTCGAAATGGCAAAGAAAATTATCGGCTTTATCAAGCTGCAGATTCCTGCAGGTAAAGCCAACCCCTCGCCGCCGGTTGGTCCGGCACTGGGTCAGCGCGGCCTGAACATCATGGAGTTCTGCAAGGCGTTCAACGCACAGACCCAAGCAATGGAGCCGGGTCTGCCGATTCCTGTCGTGATCACGGCATTCGCAGACAAGAGCTTCACGTTCGTTCTGAAGACGCCGCCGGCAACGGTTCTGATTAAGAAGGCGGCGAAGCTCGACAAGGGTTCGAGCAAGCCGCACACCGACAAGGTCGGCAAGATCACCCGCGCTCAAGCCGAAGATATCGCCAAGACCAAGATGCCCGATCTGACGGCTGCTGATCTGGATGCAGCGGTTCGTACAATCGCTGGTAGCGCCCGCTCGATGGGCATCACCGTGGAGGGCGTGTAAATGGCTAAGCTTTCGAAGCGTCTGCAAGCATTTGCAGCCAAAGTGGATCGTCAGAAGCTGTATCCGATTGAGGATGCTCTGTCGCTCGTGAAGGAATGTGCAAGCGCGAAGTTTGACGAGTCGATCGACGTCGCCGTGCAACTCGGCATCGACGCAAAGAAGTCGGATCAAGTGGTTCGTGGGTCGGTCGTGTTGCCGGCTGGCACGGGTAAGTCGGTGCGCGTCGCTGTGTTCGCGCAGGGGGACAAGGCTGAGCAGGCTCGTGCCGCGGGTGCTGACGTCGTCGGTATGGAAGACCTGGCTGAACAGGTCAAGGCCGGCAACCTGAACTTCGACATCGTAATCGCTTCGCCGGACACGATGCGTATTGTCGGTACGCTCGGTCAGATCCTGGGGCCGCGCGGCCTGATGCCGAACCCGAAGGTTGGCACGGTCACCCCGGACGTCGCGACTGCGGTCAAGAACGCCAAGGCGGGTCAGGTGCAATTCCGTGTCGACAAGGCCGGTATCATCCACGCAACGATCGGCCGTGCTTCGTTCGAACCGGCAGCCCTGCGCAACAACCTGAACGCGCTGATCGAAGCGCTGCAAAAGGCGAAGCCGGCAACGAGCAAGGGCGTGTACCTCCGCAAGGTCGCGCTGTCGAGCACGATGGGTGTGGGCGTTCGCGTCGACCAAACGTCGATCGCTACACAGTAATGAATTTGGCCGCTCTGGTGCGAATCGGGGCGGTTTTTAAGGGCTTTGGGCGGTTGCGAGGTGGCAGTCTGCATTGCGCAACCGGTTGTCAAAGACCGTTGGCGGACACGCAGCAGGCAGGCGAGTCCTTAATGTAAGGCCAACGCAGATGGCGAACCCGAAAAGGTTTTGTAGTGATGAAGCCGTCCGATGTCCGTAGGAATGCGGGCTTAGGACGGTCGAAATACTCCTGACTGGTCGGACGCCGTTATTGAACGCGGTACACAAGGCGCACGCTGCGTGTATCGAATCTGGAGGTTAACCGTGCCACTCAACAAAGAAAGCAAGCAGGCCGTCGTCGCTGAGGTTGCCGCGCAAGTCGCGAAAGCTCAGACCGTGGTTCTGGCTGAGTATCGTGGAATCGCGGTTGGCGATCTGACCAAGCTGCGCGCGAAAGCGCGCGAGCAACAGGTTTACCTTCGCGTGTTGAAGAACACGCTGGCGCGTCGCGCCGTTGAGGGTACCCCGTTTGCTCCGCTGGCAGAGCAGATGACTGGCCCCCTGATCTACGGCATCTCGGAAGATGCAATTGCTGCTGCTAAGGTCGTCAATGACTTCAGCAAGGGCAATGACAAGTTGGTCATCAAGGCTGGTTCCTACGAAGGCAAGGTGATGGACAAGGCTGGCGTGCAAGCGCTGGCAAACATCCCGAGCCGCGAGGAACTGCTCTCCAAGCTGTTGTTCGTTATGCAGGCACCTGTTTCGGGCTTTGCGCGCGCCCTGGCCGCGCTGGCAGAAAAGAAACAAGGCGAAGAAACCGCTGCGTAATGCACTTCAGTCGAGCGTAATTGATCGCTGGCTGTATCCGAATTCAATTTAGGAGTATTTCAAATGGCAATCGCAAAAGAAGACATCCTCGAAGCCGTCGGCTCGATGTCGGTTCTGGAACTGAACGAGCTGGTTAAGGCGTTCGAAGAAAAGTTTGGCGTGTCGGCAGCTGCTGTTGCAGTGGCAGGCCCGGCAGGCGCAGGCGGCGGCGCTGCTGCTGCTGAAGAGCAGACCGAATTCACGGTCGTCCTGGCTGAAACCGGTGCAAACAAGGTTTCCGTCATTAAGGCTGTTCGCGAACTGACGGGTCTCGGCCTGAAGGAAGCGAAGGATCTGGTCGACGGCGCACCGAAGCCCGTTAAGGAAGCGGTGCCCAAGGCTGCAGCTGAAGAAGCCAAGAAGAAGCTGGAAGAAGCCGGCGCGAAGGTTGAAATCAAGTAAGTTTCAACGCGCTGTGCGAAGGCTGGCGGTTTTTCACCGCCGGCCTTTTTGTGCTTTGTGGGGGCTGCGTTTTTGCAGGTGTATGCCGGCAAGGGCGTAATCCCAGAAGCCAAAGAAAATCGCCAATCGGTAACATTGACCGGCGCTTCTCTTTGTCTTCTGAAGCGACTGCAGAAGGCAAGTTTGGTCGGGCAGCGGGCAACACAGGCATCCGCTGCCGTCAGCCAGCGGTTGGTAGCGGCCAACCACCAAGCTTCTAGGCTCGTTCAAGCCATCGGACGGCCATCGGGTCTCAGTCGGTGAACACTCGGGTTGTCTCATCAAGGTATCCTGCCTCGACAACTATGCCCGCCGTGATTCGGAGATCGTATGCAATATTCCTTCACCGAGAAGAAGCGTATTCGCAAGAGTTTTGCGAAGCGCCCCATCGTTCACCAAGTACCTTTCCTGCTGGCTACCCAGCTTGAATCATTCAGCACGTTTCTGCAAGCAGATACGTCGTCTACGCACCGCAAGCCGGAAGGCCTGCAGGCCGCGTTTACTTCTGTTTTCCCGATCGTTTCGCACAACGGCTTCGCGCGTCTCGAGTTCGTCAGCTACATGCTGTCGCCGCCGGCATTCAACATCAAGGAATGCCAGCAGCGCGGTCTGACGTACTGCTCGGCGCTGCGCGCCAAGGTGCGTTTGGTGCTGCTCGACAAGGAATCGCCGAGCAAGCCGGTCGTCAAGGAAGTGAAGGAACAGGAAGTGTACATGGGCGAAATCCCGCTCATGACGCCGACCGGTTCGTTCGTCATCAATGGCACGGAACGTGTAATCGTTTCGCAGTTGCACCGTTCGCCGGGCGTGTTCTTCGAACACGACAAAGGCAAGACGCATAGCTCGGGCAAGCTGCTGTTCTCGGCACGTATCATTCCTTACCGCGGCTCGTGGCTCGACTTCGAATTCGACCCGAAGGACGTGCTCTACTTCCGCGTCGACCGTCGTCGCAAGATGCCGGTCACGATCCTGCTGAAGGCAATCGGCCTGACGCCGGAACAGATCCTCGCAAACTTCTTCGTGTTCGACAATTTCACGCTGATGCCGGAAGGCGCGCAGATGGAATTCGTGCCGGAGCGTCTGCGTGGTGAAGTCGCGCGCTTCGATATCACGGACCGCGAGGGCAACGTGATCGTCCAGAAGGACAAGCGGATCAACGCGAAGCACATTCGCGACCTCGATAACGCGAAGACCAAGTTCATCTCGGTGCCGGAAGACTATCTGCTCGGCCGTGTGCTCGCGAAGAACGTGATCGACGGCGATACCGGCGAAGTCATCTCGAACGCGAACGACGAAATCACCGAGTCCGTGCTCGAGAAGCTGCGTGAGGCGAAGATCAAGGACATCCAGACGCTCTACACGAACGATCTGGACCAGGGTCCGTATATCTCGTCGACGCTGCGTATCGACGAAACGGCCGACAAGATGGCCGCGCGCATTGCGATCTACCGCATGATGCGCCCGGGCGAGCCGCCGACCGAAGAAGCGGTCGAGGCACTGTTCAACCGTCTGTTCTACAGCGAAGAAGCATACGACCTGTCGAAGGTGGGTCGTATGAAGTTCAATCGCCGGGTCGGCCGCGACGAAATCGTCGGTCCGATGACGCTGCAGGACGACGACATCCTCGCGACGATCAAGATCCTTGTCGAGCTGCGCAACGGCAAGGGTGAAGTCGACGACATCGACCACCTCGGCAACCGTCGTGTGCGTTGCGTCGGCGAACTCGCGGAGAATCAGTTCCGCGCGGGTCTCGTCCGTGTCGAACGTGCCGTGAAGGAACGCCTCGGCCAGGCCGAAAGCGAAAACCTGATGCCGCACGACCTGATCAACTCGAAGCCGATTTCGTCGGCAATCCGCGAGTTCTTCGGTTCGTCGCAGCTGTCGCAGTTCATGGACCAGACCAACCCGCTGTCGGAAATCACGCACAAGCGTCGTGTTTCCGCGCTGGGCCCGGGCGGTCTGACGCGTGAGCGCGCCGGCTTCGAAGTCCGCGACGTGCATCCGACCCACTACGGCCGCGTGTGCCCGATCGAAACGCCGGAAGGTCCGAACATCGGTCTGATCAACTCGCTCGCTCTGTACGCGCACCTGAACGAATACGGCTTCCTCGAAACGCCGTATCGCAAGGTTGCGGACGGCAAGGTGACCGACCAGATCGACTACCTGTCGGCGATCGAAGAAGGCCGTTACGTGATCGCTCAGGCGAACGCGGCGGTGGCTGACGACGGCACGCTGACCGACGAGCTCGTGTCGTCGCGTGAAGCTGGCGAAACGCTGATGGTCACGCCGGACCGGATCCAGTACATGGACGTGGCACCGTCGCAGATCGTGTCGGTCGCAGCTTCGCTGATTCCGTTCCTCGAGCACGACGACGCGAACCGCGCATTGATGGGCTCGAACATGCAGCGTCAGGCTGTGCCGTGTCTGCGTCCGGAAAAGCCGGTCGTTGGTACGGGCATCGAGCGCACCGTGGCGGTCGACTCGGGCACGACGGTTCAGGCACTGCGTGGCGGTGTGGTCGATTACGTCGACGCGGGCCGTATCGTGATTCGCGTGAACGACGACGAAGCGGTCGCAGGTGAAGTCGGTGTCGACATTTACAACCTGATCAAGTACACGCGTTCGAACCAGAACACGAACATCAACCAGCGTCCGATCGTGAAGATGGGCGACAAGGTTGCGCGAGGTGACGTGCTGGCTGACGGCGCATCAACCGATCTGGGCGAGCTCGCGCTCGGCCAGAACATGCTGATCGCGTTCATGCCGTGGAACGGCTACAACTTCGAAGACTCGATCCTGATCTCGGAGAAGGTGGTTGCGGACGATCGTTACACGTCGATCCACATCGAAGAACTGAATGTCGTTGCTCGCGACACGAAGCTCGGACCGGAAGAAATCACGCGCGACATCTCGAACCTCGCGGAAGTGCAGCTTGGCCGTCTCGACGAGTCGGGCATCGTGTACATCGGCGCGGAAGTCGAAGCGGGCGACGTGCTGGTCGGCAAGGTCACGCCGAAGGGCGAAACCCAGCTGACGCCGGAAGAAAAGCTGCTGCGCGCGATCTTCGGTGAGAAGGCATCTGACGTGAAGGACACGTCGCTGCGTGTGCCGTCGGGCATGAGCGGTACCGTGATCGACGTTCAGGTGTTCACGCGTGAAGGCATCCAGCGCGACAAGCGCGCCCAACAGATCATCGACGATGAACTGAAGCGCTATCGTCTCGACCTGAACGACCAGCTACGTATCGTGGAAGGCGATGCGTTCCAGCGTCTCGCGCGAATGCTCGAAGGCAAGGTTGCGAACGGCGGTCCGAAGAAGCTCGCGAAGGGCACGAAGATCGAGCGCGCTTACCTCGAAGATCTGGACCACTACCACTGGTTCGACATCCGCCTCGCGGATGAAGAAGCAGCGGCCCAGCTCGAAGCGATCAAGAACTCGATCGAAGAGAAGCGTCACCAGTTCGACCTCGCGTTCGAAGAGAAGCGCAAGAAGCTCACCCAGGGCGACGAACTGCCGCCGGGCGTGCTGAAGATGGTCAAGGTGTATCTGGCAGTGAAGCGCCGTCTGCAACCTGGCGACAAGATGGCAGGCCGTCACGGTAACAAGGGTGTCGTGTCGAAGATCGTGCCGATCGAAGACATGCCGTACATGGCCGACGGCCGTCCGGCTGACGTCGTTCTCAACCCGCTCGGCGTGCCGTCGCGGATGAACGTGGGTCAGGTTCTCGAAGTGCATCTGGGTTGGGCCGCGAAGGGTCTCGGCTGGCGTATCGGCGAAATGCTGCAGCGTCAGGCGAAGATCGCTGAACTGCGCGAATTCCTGATCAAGATCTACAACGAATCGGGCCGCGCCGAAGAGCTGGACAGCTTTAGCGACGACGAAATCCTCGAACTGGCGAAGAATTTGCGCGAAGGTGTGCCGTTTGCAACGCCGGTGTTCGACGGTGCGACGGAAGAAGAAATGTCGCGCGCGTTGGATCTGGCGTTCCCGGACGAGATCGCTGAGAACCTCGGCATGACGCCGTCGAAGAACCAGGTGCGTCTGTTTGACGGCCGCACGGGCGAGATGTTCGAACGTACGGTGACGGTCGGCTACATGCACTACCTGAAGCTGCACCACCTGGTCGACGACAAGATGCACGCGCGTTCCACGGGTCCGTACTCGCTCGTGACGCAGCAGCCGTTGGGCGGTAAGGCGCAGTTCGGTGGCCAGCGTTTCGGTGAAATGGAAGTGTGGGCGCTCGAAGCGTACGGCGCATCGTACGTGCTGCAGGAAATGCTGACGGTGAAGTCGGACGACGTGACGGGCCGGACCAAGGTTTACGAGAACCTGGTCAAGGGCGATCACGTGATCGATGCCGGCATGCCTGAGTCGTTCAACGTGTTGGTGAAGGAAATCCGGTCGCTGGGTATCGACATCGACCTGGACCGGAACTAATCGGACTACTGGAGAGAAGCGATGAAAGCTTTGCTCGATCTATTCAAGCAAGTCCAACAACCTGAAGTTTTTGACGCGATCAAGATCGGTCTGGCCTCGCCGGACAAGATCCGTTCGTGGTCGTTCGGTGAAGTCAAGAAGCCGGAAACCATCAACTACCGCACGTTCAAGCCGGAGCGCGATGGTCTGTTCTGCGCGAAGATTTTCGGTCCGATCAAGGACTACGAATGCCTTTGCGGCAAGTACAAGCGCCTGAAGCACCGCGGCGTGATCTGCGAGAAGTGCGGCGTCGAAGTGACGCTTGCGAAGGTGCGTCGCGAGCGCATGGGCCACATTGAACTGGCCTCGCCGGTTGCGCACATCTGGTTTCTGAAGTCGCTGCCGTCGCGTCTGGGCATGGTGCTCGACATGACGCTGCGCGACATCGAGCGCGTGCTGTACTTCGAAGCATACGTGGTGATCGATCCGGGCATGACGCCGCTCAAAGCGCGGCAGATCATGACCGAAGAGGATTACTACAACAAGGTCGAGGAATACGGCGACGAATTCCGTGCGGAAATGGGCGCGGAAGGTATTCGCGAGCTGCTGCGTGCGATCAACATCGACGAGCAGGTCGAAATGCTGCGCACGGAGCTGCGCAACACCGGCTCGGAAGCGAAGATCAAGAAGTACGCGAAGCGCCTGAAGGTGCTCGAGGCATTCCAGCGTTCGGGCATCAAGCCGGACTGGATGGTCCTCGAAGTGCTGCCGGTGCTGCCGCCGGAACTGCGTCCGCTGGTGCCGCTCGACGGCGGCCGTTTCGCAACGTCAGACCTGAATGACCTGTATCGCCGCGTGATCAACCGTAACAACCGGTTGAAGCGTCTGCTCGAGCTGAAGGCGCCTGAGATCATCGTCCGCAACGAAAAGCGGATGCTGCAGGAAGCCGTCGACTCGCTGCTCGACAACGGCCGTCGCGGCAAGGCGATGACCGGCGCGAACAAGCGTCCGCTGAAGTCGCTCGCAGACATGATCAAGGGTAAGGGCGGTCGCTTCCGTCAAAACCTGCTCGGTAAGCGCGTCGACTACTCGGGCCGTTCGGTGATCGTGGTTGGCCCGACGCTGAAGCTGCATCAGTGCGGTCTGCCGAAGCTGATGGCGCTCGAACTGTTCAAGCCGTTCATCTTCAACAAGCTCGAAGTGATGGGTGTCGCTACCACCATCAAGGCCGCGAAGAAGGAAGTCGAGAACCAGACGCCGGTGGTGTGGGACATCCTCGAAGAGGTGATCCGCGAACATCCGGTCATGCTGAACCGCGCGCCGACGCTGCACCGTCTCGGCATCCAGGCTTTCGAGCCGGTGCTGATCGAAGGTAAGGCAATCCAGCTGCACCCGCTCGTCTGCGCGGCGTTCAACGCCGACTTCGACGGTGACCAGATGGCCGTTCACGTGCCGCTGTCGCTCGAAGCGCAGATGGAAGCGCGCACGCTGATGCTCGCATCGAACAACGTGCTGTTCCCGGCCAACGGCGATCCGTCGATCGTGCCGTCGCAGGACATCGTGCTCGGCCTGTACTACGCGACGCGCGAAGCGGTGAACGGCAAGGGCGAAGGCCTGACGTTCACGGGCGTGTCGGAAGTGCTGCGCGCGTACGAGAACAAGGAAGTCGAGCTTGCATCGCGCGTCAACGTGCGGATCACCGAAATGGTCCACAACGAAGACAAGTCGGAAGGCGCGCCGGCATTCGTGCCGAAGATCACGCTGTACGCAACCACGGTCGGCCGCTCGATCCTGTCGGAAATCCTGCCGCCGGGTCTGCCGTTCTCGGTGCTGAACAAGCCGCTGAAGAAGAAGGAAATCTCGCGCCTGATCAACACGGCGTTCCGAAAGTGCGGTCTGCGTGAGACGGTGATTTTCGCCGACCAGCTGATGCAGTCGGGCTTCCGTCTGGCAACGCGCGCTGGTATTTCGATCTGCGTCGACGACATGCTCGTGCCGCCGCAGAAAGAAACCATCGTCGGCGATGCCGCGAAGAAGGTGAAGGAATACGACCGTCAGTACATGTCGGGTCTCGTCACCGCACAGGAACGCTATAACAACGTGGTCGACATCTGGTCGGCAACGTCGGAAGCGGTCGGCAAGGCGATGATGGAGCAGCTGTCGACGGAACCGGTCACGGACCGTGACGGCAACCAGACGCGTCAGGAGTCGTTCAACTCCATCTACATGATGGCGGACTCGGGCGCTCGTGGTTCCGCGGTTCAGATCCGTCAGCTGGCTGGTATGCGCGGCCTGATGGCGAAGCCGGACGGCTCGATCATCGAGACGCCGATTACGGCGAACTTCCGCGAAGGTCTGAACGTGTTGCAGTACTTCATCTCGACCCACGGCGCACGTAAGGGTCTGGCTGATACGGCACTGAAGACCGCTAACTCGGGTTACCTGACGCGTCGTCTGGTCGACGTGACGCAGGATCTGGTCGTCGTCGAGGAAGATTGCGGCACGTCGAACGGCGTGGCGATGAAGGCGCTCGTGGAAGGCGGTGAAGTGGTCGAAGCACTGCGTGACCGTATTCTGGGTCGCGTGGCGGTGGCTGACATCGTCAACCCGGAATCGCAGGAAACGCTGTTCGAAGCGGGCACGCTGCTCGACGAAGACGCGGTCGAAGATATCGAACGCCTCGGCATCGACGAAGTGCGCGTGCGCACGCCGCTCACCTGCGAAACCCGTTATGGTCTGTGCGCGGCCTGCTACGGGCGCGACCTCGGCCGCGGCTCGCTGGTGAACGTCGGCGAAGCGGTCGGCGTGATCGCAGCGCAGTCGATCGGTGAACCCGGCACGCAGCTCACGATGCGTACGTTCCACATCGGTGGCGCAGCATCGCGTGCGGCGGTGGCTTCGTCGGTCGAAGCGAAGTCGAACGGTACGGTGCGTTTCACGTCGACGATGCGTTACGTTACGAATGCGAAGGGCGAGCAGATCGTCATCTCGCGTTCGGGCGAAGCGATGATCACCGACGATCACGGCCGCGAGCGCGAGCGTCACAAGGTGCCGTACGGCGCCACGCTGCTGCAGCTCGACGGTGCGCAGATCAAGGCCGGCACGCAACTGGCCACGTGGGATCCGATGACGCGTCCGATCATCACCGAGTACGGTGGTACGGTGAAGTTCGAGAACGTCGAAGAAGGCGTGACGGTCGCGAAGCAGATCGACGACGTGACGGGTCTGTCAACGCTCGTCGTGATCGACGTGAAGCGTCGTGGTTCGCAGGCGTCCAAGACGGTGCGTCCGCAGGTCAAGCTGCTCGATGCGAACGGCGAGGAAGTGAAGATCCCGAACACCGAGCACTCGGTGCAGATCGGCTTCCAGGTCGGCGCGCTGATCACCGTGAAGGACGGTCAGCAGGTGCAGGTCGGTGAAGTGCTTGCACGTATCCCGACCGAATCGCAGAAGACGCGCGACATTACCGGTGGTCTGCCGCGTGTGGCGGAACTGTTCGAAGCACGTTCGCCGAAGGATGCAGGCATCCTGGCGGAAGTCACGGGTACGACGTCGTTCGGTAAGGACACGAAGGGCAAGCAGCGTCTCGTTATCACGGACCTCGAGGGCAACCAGCACGAGTTCCTGATCGCGAAGGAAAAGCAGGTTCTGGTGCACGATGGTCAGGTCGTCAACAAGGGCGAAATGATCGTCGACGGACCGGCGGATCCGCACGATATTCTGCGTCTGCAGGGCGTCGAGGCGCTGTCGCGTTACATCGTGGACGAAGTGCAGGACGTGTACCGTCTGCAAGGCGTGAAGATCAACGACAAGCACATTGAAGTGATCGTGCGTCAGATGCTGCGCCGCGTCCAGATCACGGACAACGGCGATACCCGTTTCATCCCGGGCGAACAGGTCGAGCGGTCGGACATGCTCGACGAGAA
This sequence comes from Paraburkholderia sp. BR13439, assembly GCF_040948805.1. Taxonomy (NCBI): domain Bacteria; kingdom Pseudomonadati; phylum Pseudomonadota; class Betaproteobacteria; order Burkholderiales; family Burkholderiaceae; genus Paraburkholderia; species Paraburkholderia sp. BR13439. Next base: position 13,815 of record NZ_JBFPKN010000020.1, read on the forward strand.
CGACCGTATGATCGCGGAAGACAAGCGTCCGGCAACGTACGAAAACGTGCTGCTCGGTATCACGAAGGCGTCGCTGTCGACCGATTCGTTCATCTCCGCGGCGTCGTTCCAGGAAACGACCCGCGTGCTGACCGAAGCGGCGATCATGGGCAAGCGCGACGACCTGCGTGGCCTGAAGGAAAACGTGATCGTCGGCCGTCTGATTCCGGCCGGTACCGGTCTCGCGTTCCACAAGGCGCGCAAGAGCAAGGAACTGGCCGACCGCGAGCGTTTCGATCAGATCGCAGCGGAAGAGTCGTTCGAATTCGGTACGCCGGAAGCCCCGGCTGCCGAACAGCAGCACTCGGGCGAGTAAGCGCTGGCGGCGCAAGCCGCCTTGCCTGACGAGCCACGAAAGCCGCTCAGTTTCGACTGAGCGGCTTTTTTTTGCTCATTTTTTGCGCGTGCATCGGTGCCATGCGCCGGCGCATCCCTAGGCCGGATGGCCAAGGTTGTCGCAAAGCGCGGGCGCGGCGCGAATGCGTTGGTAAAATTCGTCTCACCGCCTGCGTGCCGTTCCCTTCGCCGTCTCTGTCAAATACATGTCCCGTCCGCTCGAAATCCTCAACGAAGTCTTTGGTTATCCCGCGTTCAGAGGGCAGCAGGGCGAAATTGTCGAGCACGTCGCCGATGGCGGCGATTGCCTCGTGCTGATGCCGACGGGCGGCGGCAAATCGCTGTGCTATCAGATTCCGTCGCTGGTGCGGCGCGAACACGGCTTTGGCACCGGCATCGTGGTGTCGCCGCTGATTGCGTTGATGCAGGATCAGGTGGCCGCGTTGACCGAAGTCGGCGTGCGGGCCGCGTACCTGAACTCGACGCTGTCGAGCGCGGAGGCGATGGCCACCGAGCGGGCGCTTCGCGACGGCGACATCGATCTGCTCTACGTTGCACCGGAGCGGCTGATGACGTCGCGCTTCCAGGAACTGCTCGAGCGCACGCGCATCGGTCTTTTCGCGATCGACGAAGCGCACTGTGTGTCGCAATGGGGACACGATTTCCGGCCCGAATATATCCAGCTGTCGGTGCTGCACGAGCGCTTTCCGAATGTGCCGCGCATTGCGCTGACGGCGACCGCCGACGCGATCACGCGCGACGAAATCATCCACCGTCTCGCGCTCGAGGATGCGCGCGTGTTCGTGTCGAGTTTCGATCGGCCGAACATTCGCTATCGCATTGCCGAAAAAGACAACGCACGCACGCAACTGCTCGACTTCATCCGCGCCGAGCATACGAAGGCCGACGGCACGACCGACGCGGGCGTCGTCTATTGCCTGTCGCGCCGCAAGGTCGAGGAGACCGCCGAGTGGCTGAAGGAAAAGGGCATGCGCGCGCTGCCATACCACGCCGGCATGGAATTCGAAGTGCGCCAGAAGCATCAGGAAATGTTCCAGCGCGAGGAAGGCATCGTGATGTGCGCGACGATCGCGTTCGGCATGGGCATCGACAAACCCGACGTGCGGTTCGTCGCCCATCTGGATTTGCCAAAGAGCGTCGAAGGGTACTACCAGGAGACCGGCCGCGCGGGCCGGGACGGGCTGCCGTCGAACGCGTGGATGGCCTATGGGCTCGGCGACGTCGTGCAGCAGCGCAAGATGATCGACGAATCCGAAGCCGATGACGCCCACAAGCGCGTCCAGACCGGCAAGCTCGATGCGCTGCTCGGTTTGTGCGAAACCGCGACCTGCCGACGAGTGCGCCTGCTCGCGTACTTCGGCGAAACGAGCCAGCCGTGCGGCAACTGCGACAACTGCCTCGAACCGCCCCCGACATGGGATGCGACGCGCGAGGCTCAGATGGCCCTGTCGTGCGTGTTTCGCGCGCAGCGCGCGAGCGGCTTTCATTTTGGCGCCGGACACCTGATCGATATTTTGCGCGGCAACCGCAGCGAGAAAATCCTGCAGCGCGGGCACGAGAAGCTGACCACGTTTGGTATTGGCGCAGCGCTCGGTGAGCCGGAGTGGCGTGCAATCTTCCGTCAGCTAGTCGCATTCGGCTACCTGACGGTTGACCACGAGGGCTTCGGTTCGCTCGTGCTCACGGAGGCGAGCAAGCCGGTGCTAAAGGGCGAGCAGAAGGTGACGATGCGGCGCTACGTCAAGCCCACACGCACGCGTCAATCGGCGGGGCGTACCAGCGAACGCGCCGATCCGACCATCGGCATGGGACCTCGCGAGCGCGCCCGCTGGGAGCGTCTACGCATGTGGCGCACCGAAACCGCGAAGAGCGACGGCGTGCCGGCTTATGTGATTTTCCATGACGCGACGCTTGCGGAAATCGCCCGTCTCGGACCGGATTCGATCGAGGATCTGCGTGGGATTCCTGGCATGGGCGCCCGTAAACTTGACCGTTTCGGTTACGAATTGCTAAACGTCGTAGCGGCCGACTGACCTCATCTGGCTGTTTCGCCGGATTGACAGGGATGCGAAACATCGCAACCTGTTGACTCCCTTAGTATTTTCGGAATATTATGCTAGGTTCCGGTTCTTGGGATGCGTGCGCGCGGCTTAAGTTCGTGCGTAGGTAGGCCAACCGGAAGTTCGATGCGCAGGCGTTTCCGCTTTGCCCGGAAACAGATGCGTCGATTTTGTTCAATTTCAGGAATAAACAATGCCAACCATCAATCAACTGGTTCGCAAAGGCCGCACGTCGGAAACGACGAAGAGCAAGAGCCCGGCCTTGCAGGACTGCCCCCAGCGTCGCGGCGTGTGCACCCGTGTGTACACCACGACGCCGAAGAAGCCGAACTCGGCACTTCGTAAGGTCGCCAAAGTTCGCCTGACGAATGGCTTCGAAGTCATTTCGTATATCGGTGGTGAAGGCCACAACCTGCAGGAACACTCGGTCGTGCTGATTCGCGGCGGCCGTGTGAAGGACTTGCCGGGTGTGCGTTACCACATGGTCCGCGGCTCGCTGGATACCCAGGGCGTCAAGGATCGTAAGCAGGCTCGCTCGAAGTACGGTGCGAAGCGTGCCAAGGCTGGCAAGTAATTAGCCCGTCAATCGTAGTTTCAGGTCGCCTGCAAAGGCGGTAATAGCGATGGTGCCGGAATCGCCGGTGCTATCGAGTAAGTGGTCACCCGACCAGGCTGGTTAGTCTTACGGATGAATCGGGTTAGTTGGTGGCCGCGGGGCTGCAATCAGCTCCAACTGAAAAGGTAAAGGAAGAAACATGCCGCGTCGTCGCGAAGTCCCCAAGCGGGAAGTGTTGCCGGATCCGAAGTTCGGCAACGTTGATGTAGCAAAATTCATGAACGTCCTGATGCTCTCCGGCAAGAAGTCGGTTGCCGAGCGTATCGTGTACGGCGCTTTCGAACAGATCCAGACCAAGGGTGGCAAGGACCCGCTGGAGGTGTTCACGGTGGCGCTCAACAACGTCAAGCCGGTGGTCGAAGTGAAGAGCCGCCGCGTTGGTGGTGCGAACTATCAGGTTCCGGTCGAAGTGCGCCCGTCGCGTCGTATGGCATTGGCGATGCGTTGGCTGCGTGAAGCCGCGAAGAAGCGCAGCGAGAAGTCGATGGCCCTGCGTCTGGCAGGTGAACTCTCCGAAGCGGCCGAAGGCCGTGGCGGCGCGATGAAGAAGCGCGACGAAGTTCACCGGATGGCAGAAGCCAACAAGGCGTTCTCGCACTTCCGTTTCTAAGCTTTCCCGACCCCGGGTTTAGCGGAAAAACGGAAAGAAATTCCGGGCGGGTGCGCTTCAAGGGCGCCTCGCCCGTTTGTGTTACAGCGCGATGGGTATCTCTCGCATCGCGCCATCCCAATAGAGGATCAAAGTGGCTCGCAAGACTCCTATCGAGCGCTACCGTAACATCGGTATTAGCGCTCACATCGACGCCGGCAAAACGACGACGACCGAGCGCATTCTGTTCTACACGGGCGTGAACCACAAGATTGGTGAAGTTCACGACGGCGCTGCCACCATGGACTGGATGGAGCAGGAACAGGAACGCGGCATCACGATTACTTCCGCTGCTACCACGGCATTCTGGAAGGGCATGGCGGGCGACCGCGCCGAGCACCGCATCAACATCATCGACACCCCGGGTCACGTCGACTTCACGATCGAAGTCGAGCGCTCGATGCGCGTGCTCGATGGCGCGTGCATGGTGTACTGCGCTGTGGGCGGTGTGCAGCCCCAGTCGGAAACCGTGTGGCGTCAAGCTAACAAGTACAAGGTTCCCCGTCTCGCGTTCATCAACAAGATGGACCGTACCGGCGCGAACTTCTTCAAGGTCTACGACCAGCTCAAGCTGCGTCTTAAGGCGAACCCGGTTCCGGTCGTCGTGCCTATTGGCGCGGAAGAGAACTTCACGGGCGTCGTCGATCTGATGAAGATGAAGGCGATCATTTGGGACGACGCGTCCCAAGGCACCAAGTTCTCGTACGAAGACATCCCGGCAGAACTCGTCGACACGTGCAACGAATGGCGTGAAAAGATGGTCGAGGCCGCGGCTGAAGCGAACGAAGACATGATGAACAAGTACCTCGAGTCGGGCGAGCTGACCGAAGAGGAAATCATCAAGGGTCTGCGCGACCGTACGATCGCTTGCGAAATTCAGCCGATGCTGTGCGGCACCGCGTTCAAGAACAAGGGTGTGCAGCGCATGCTGGACGCCGTGCTCGACTTCCTGCCGTCGCCGATCGACATTCCGCCGGTTACCGGCGAACTGGAAAACGGTGAAAAGGCTGAGCGCCGCGCGGCCGACGACGAAAAGTTCTCGGCACTGGCATTCAAGATCATGACCGACCCGTTCGTCGGCCAGCTGATCTTCTTCCGTGTGTACTCGGGTGTCGTCAATTCGGGCGACACGGTGCTGAACGCGACCAAGGACAAGAAGGAACGTCTGGGTCGTATTCTGCAGATGCACGCGAATCAGCGCGAAGAAATCAAGGAAGTGCGCGCAGGCGACATCGCTGCCGCGGTCGGCCTGAAAGAGGCGACCACGGGCGACACGCTGTGCGATCCGCAGAACCCGATCGTGCTCGAACGCATGATTTTCCCGGAGCCGGTGATTTCGCAGGCTGTCGAGCCGAAGACCAAGGCTGACCAGGAAAAGATGGGTCTGGCACTGAACCGCCTGGCCCAGGAAGATCCGTCGTTCCGCGTTCAGACGGACGAAGAATCGGGTCAAACGATCATTTCGGGTATGGGCGAACTGCACCTCGAAATTCTGGTCGACCGGATGAAGCGTGAATTCGGCGTGGAAGCGACCGTCGGCAAGCCGCAGGTGGCTTACCGCGAAACGATCCGCAGCACGGCGGCTGACGTTGACGGCAAGTTCGTCAAGCAGTCGGGCGGCCGCGGTCAGTACGGTCACGCAGTCATCACGCTCGAGCCGAACGAACAAGGCAAGGGTTATGAGTTCCTCGACGAGATCAAGGGCGGCGTGATTCCGCGTGAATACATTCCGGCAGTCGACAAGGGTATCCAGGAAACGCTGAAGGCTGGTGTGCTGGCAGGCTTCCCGGTCGTTGACGTGAAGGTTCACCTGACGTTCGGTTCGTACCACGACGTTGACTCGAACGAAAATGCGTTCCGCATGGCCGGTTCGATGGCGTTCAAGGAAGCAATGCGTAAGGCAAGCCCGGTCATCCTCGAACCGATGATGGCTGTGGAAGTCGAAACGCCGGAAGATTACATGGGCAACGTGATGGGCGACCTGTCGGGCCGTCGCGGTATCGTCCAGGGCATGGAAGACATGGTTGGTGGCGGCAAGATCGTTCGCGCCGAAGTACCGCTGTCGGAAATGTTCGGCTACTCGACGTCGCTACGTTCGCTGACGCAGGGTCGTGCAACGTACACGATGGAGTTCAAGCACTACGCTGAAGCTCCGCGCAACGTGTCGGAAGCGATCATCAACGCGAAGTCGAAGTAATCGCGCGGCAAAGTCATTCAACGATTAACTTACTGAAAGAAGAGAAACATGGCTAAAGGTAAATTCGAACGGACCAAGCCGCACGTGAACGTGGGCACGATCGGTCACGTTGATCACGGCAAGACCACGCTGACGGCAGCGATCACGACGGTTCTGACGCAGAAGTTTGGCGGCGAAGCGAAGGCGTACGACCAGATCGACGCGGCGCCGGAAGAAAAGGCGCGCGGCATTACCATCAACACCGCGCACGTCGAGTACGAAACGGCTAACCGCCACTACGCACACGTTGACTGCCCGGGCCATGCTGACTACGTGAAGAACATGATCACGGGTGCGGCGCAGATGGACGGCGCGATCCTGGTGTGCTCGGCTGCTGACGGCCCGATGCCGCAAACGCGTGAGCACATCCTGCTGGCGCGTCAGGTTGGCGTTCCGTACATCATCGTGTTCCTGAACAAGTGCGACATGGTGGACGACGCTGAGCTGCTGGAGCTCGTCGAGATGGAAGTTCGCGAACTTCTGTCGAAGTACGACTTCCCGGGCGACGACACGCCGATCATCAAGGGTTCGGCCAAGCTCGCGCTGGAAGGCGACAAGGGCGAGCTGGGCGAAGTGGCGATCATGAACCTGGCCGACGCGCTGGACACGTACATCCCGACGCCGGAGCGCGCGGTTGACGGTTCGTTCCTGATGCCGGTGGAAGACGTGTTCTCGATCTCGGGTCGTGGCACGGTGGTGACGGGCCGCGTCGAGCGTGGCGTGATCAAGGTCGGCGAGGAAATCGAGATCGTCGGTATCCGTGCAACGGCCAAGACGACCTGCACGGGCGTGGAAATGTTCCGCAAGCTGCTCGATCAGGGTCAGGCTGGCGACAACGTTGGTATCCTGCTGCGCGGCACGAAGCGTGAAGACGTGGAGCGTGGCCAGGTTCTGGCCAAGCCGGGTTCGATCAACCCGCACACGCACTTCACGGCTGAAGTGTACGTGCTGAGCAAGGACGAAGGCGGCCGTCACACGCCGTTCTTCAACAACTACCGTCCACAGTTCTACTTCCGTACGACGGACGTGACGGGCTCGATCGAGCTGCCGAAGGACAAGGAAATGGTGATGCCGGGCGACAACGTGTCGATTACGGTGAAGCTGATCAACCCGATCGCGATGGAAGAAGGCCTCCGCTTCGCAATTCGCGAAGGTGGCCGTACGGTCGGCGCTGGTGTCGTCGCAAAGATCATCGAGTAACATCGCAGATTGCTGTAGCAGTATGTAGCGCCCGGGCTCGGGCGCTCGCTCTCCGCAAGCGCCCGAGCCTACGTTCTTTTTCTACTCGGCGGTGCAATATCGCCTCGCTCTTTCCAAGGAATTTGTCATGCAGAACCAGAAAATCCGCATCCGCCTGAAGGCTTTCGACTATCGCCTGATCGATCAATCGGCAGCTGAAATCGTCGACACGGCAAAGCGGACTGGCGCAATCGTTCGTGGCCCGGTGCCCCTGCCGACCCGCATTCAACGCTTCGACATTTTGCGTTCGCCGCACGTCAACAAGACGTCGCGCGATCAGCTCGAAATCCGCACGCACCAGCGTCTGATGGACATCGTCGACCCGACGGACAAGACCGTTGATGCGCTCATGAAGCTCGATTTGCCGGCTGGCGTCGACGTTGAAATCAAGCTGCAATAAGGCTTCAGCCCTTGTCCGGCGATCCGGGCAGCGCTAAGTCTTTGATTGCTTGCGGAAAACGAAAAGGCTCGCTATACTAGTGAGCTTTTCGCGCATTTGCGTAAAAAGTCGGCGTGCTGCAGCATGGTCTCATGCCCGAAACGGCGCCGACATTTTGTAAATTAGCCCCGACCAATCGCAGTCGGGAATGGAGAAAACGATGAGCCTTGGACTCGTAGGTCGCAAGGTTGGCATGACCCGTATCTTCACGGCTGAGGGGGATTCGATTCCCGTCACCGTGCTGGACGTGTCCGACAACCGCGTGACGCAGATCAAGACTGTTGAAACCGACGGCTACACGGCCGTGCAGGTTACCTTCGGTACGCGCCGCGCATCGCGCGTGACGAAGCCGTTGGCAGGTCATCTCGCCAAAGCCGGCGTTCAAGCCGGTGAAATCCTCAAAGAATTTCAGATCGACCCCGCTAGGGCCGCCGAGTTGTCGAACGGCACCGTGGTTGGTCCCGAGCTGTTCGAAGTGGGCCAGAAGGTCGACGTGCAAGGCGTGTCGATCGGTAAGGGCTACGCCGGTACCATCAAACGTTACAACTTCTCGTCGGGCCGTGCCTCGCACGGTAACTCGCGCTCGCACAACGTGCCGGGCTCGATCGGTATGGCGCAGGATCCGGGTCGTGTGTTCCCGGGTAAGCGCATGACTGGTCACATGGGTGACGAGAAGGTAACGGTGCAAAACCTCGAAATCGCTCGTATCGACGCTGACCGCAAGCTGCTGCTGGTCAAGGGCGCCGTTCCGGGTGCGAAGGGTGGCAAGGTATTCGTTACGCCGGCCGTGAAGACGCGTGCCGTGAAAGGAGCGAAATAATGGAACTTAAGCTCCTGAATGCCAATGGTCAGGAAGGTGCAGGCGTTAGCGCGTCGGACGTCGTGTTCGGCCGCGATTATAACGAAGCCCTGATTCACCAGGTGGTGGTTGCGTACCAGGCGAACGCCCGTAGCGGCAACCGCGCGCAGAAGGATCGTGAGCAGGTCAAGCACACGACCAAGAAGCCGTGGCGCCAGAAGGGCACAGGCCGCGCCCGCGCCGGTATGTCGTCGAGCCCGCTGTGGCGCGGCGGTGGCCGCATCTTCCCGAATTCGCCGGAAGAAAACTTTTCGCACAAAGTCAACAAGAAGATGCATCGCGCAGGTCTCTGCTCGATCTTCTCGCAGCTGGCCCGCGAAGGCCGCATCTCGGTGGTCGACGAGCTGACGCTCGAGGCGCCGAAGACGAAGCTGCTGGCCGAAAAATTCAAGGCGATGGGTCTCGACTCCGTGCTGGTGATTACCGACACGGTTGACGAAAACCTGTACCTCGCGTCGCGCAATCTCGCCCACGTGGCGGTTGTCGAGCCGCGTTACGCCGACCCGCTGTCGCTGATCTACTTCAAGAAAGTCCTGATCACGAAGGCTGCGGTCGCCCAGATCGAGGAGTTGCTGTCATGAGCGAGATTCGCAAGAACGATCATCGTTTGATGCAGGTCCTGCTCGCGCCGGTGGTCTCCGAAAAGGCGACGCTGGTTGCCGACAAGAACGAGCAGGTTGTGTTCGAAGTCGCGCCGGATGCTACGAAGCAGGAAGTGAAAGCTGCAGTCGAGCTGCTGTTCAAGGTGGAAGTCGACTCCGTCAACGTGCTGGTCGCGAAGGGCAAAGCCAAGCGCTTTGGCCGCTTCATGGGCAAGCGCAAAGACGTGAAGAAGGCGTACGTCTGCCTGAGGCCCGGCCAGGAAATCAACTTTGAAGCGGAGGCCAAGTAATCATGGCAATCGTGAAAGTTAAGCCGACTTCGCCGGGCCGCCGCGCGATGGTCAAGGTGGTCAACAAAGAACTGCACAAGGGCAAGCCGTTTGCGGCACTGCTCGACACACAGTCGTCGACCGCCGGCCGTAACAACAACGGTCACATCACTACACGTCACAAGGGTGGTGGTCACAAGCATCACTATCGTGTCGTCGACTTCCGTCGCACGAAGGATGGTATTCCGGCAAAGGTCGAACGTCTTGAGTACGATCCGAACCGTAGCGCGAACATCGCGCTGGTTCTGTACGCAGACGGCGAGCGCCGCTACATCATCGCTCCGAAGGGGGTCACCGTCGGTCAGCAACTGATGTCGGGTTCGGAAGCGCCGATCCGCGCAGGTAACACGTTGCCGATCCGCAACATTCCGGTCGGTACGACGATTCACTGCATCGAAATGCTGCCGGGCAAGGGCGCGCAAATGGCGCGTTCGGCTGGCACGTCGGCGATGCTGCTTGCTCGCGAAGGCGTCTACGCGCAGGTTCGTCTGCGTTCGGGCGAAATCCGCCGCGTGCACGTTGAATGTCGCGCGACGATCGGAGAAGTGGGCAACGAAGAGCACAGCCTCCGTCAAATCGGTAAGGCGGGCGCGAACCGCTGGCGCGGCATTCGCCCGACGGTGCGTGGCGTTGCAATGAACCCGGTCGACCACCCGCACGGTGGTGGCGAAGGCAAGACTGCGGCAGGCCGCGATCCGGTGAGCCCGTGGGGCACGCCGACGAAGGGCTATCGCACCCGCAGCAACAAGCGCACGACGAGCATGATCGTCCAGCGTCGTCACAAGCGTTAAGGAGTAGGCAATGGCACGTTCTATTAAGAAAGGTCCGTTCTGCGACGCCCATTTGCTGAAGAAGGTTGAGGCGGCTGCAGCATCGCGTGACAAGAAACCGATCAAGACCTGGTCGCGTCGCTCGACGATCCTGCCGGACTTCATCGGTCTGACGATCGCCGTTCACAACGGCCGTCAACACGTTCCGGTGTATGTCACGGAAAACATGGTCGGCCACAAGCTTGGCGAGTTCGCACTGACCCGTACGTTCAAGGGTCACGCGGCCGACAAGAAGGCCAAGAAATAAGGGGCAATCAAGATGGAAGTGAAAGCAATTCATCGCGGTGCCCGCATCTCGGCGCAAAAAACGCGCCTTGTGGCTGACCAGATCCGCGGTTTGCCGGTCGACAAGGCGCTGAACGTTCTGACGTTCTCGCCGAAGAAGGCTGCGGGAATCGTGAAGAAGGTCGTGCTGTCGGCGATCGCGAATGCGGAGCACAACGAAGGTGCCGATATCGACGAGCTCAAGATCACGAGCATCTACGTCGATAAGGCAGCATCGCTGAAGCGTTTTACCGCGCGCGCCAAGGGCCGTGGTAACCGCATCGAGAAGCAATCCTGTCACATCACTGTGACGGTCGGGAATTAAGGGGTCATACGATGGGACAGAAAATTCATCCGACTGGCTTCCGTTTGGCCGTCAGCCGCAATTGGGCTTCGCGTTGGTACGCGAACAACAACAATTTCGCGGCGATGTTGCAGGAAGACATCGGTGTTCGTGAGTACCTGAAGAAGAAGCTGAAAAACGCGTCTGTCGGCCGCGTTGTGATCGAGCGTCCTGCAAAGAACGCGCGTATCACGATTTTCAGCTCGCGTCCGGGTGTCGTGATCGGTAAGAAGGGTGAAGACATCGAACTGCTGAAGTCCGAGCTGCAAAAGCGCATGGGCGTTCCGGTTCACGTCAACATCGAAGAAATTCGCAAGCCGGAAACCGACGCGCAACTGATCGCTGATTCGATCACGCAGCAGCTCGAGCGCCGGATCATGTTCCGTCGCGCGATGAAGCGTGCGATGCAGAACGCGATGCGTCTGGGTGCGCAAGGCATCAAGATCATGAGCGCAGGCCGTCTGAACGGTATCGAAATCGCTCGCACGGAATGGTACCGCGAAGGTCGCGTGCCGCTTCACACGCTGCGTGCAGATATCGACTACGCAACGTCGGAAGCAAAGACGACGTACGGCATCATCGGCGTGAAGGTGTGGGTCTATAAGGGCGATACGCTCGGCCGCAATGACGCACCGGTGGTCGAAGAAGTCGCCGAAGAAAAACGTCCGCGCCGCAACGCACGTCCGGGTGGCGATCGCCGTCCGCGTCGTGATGGTGAAGGTGGTGGCCCGGCAGGTGCACGCCGTGGCGCTCCTCGTCGTGCTGGCGGTACCGGCGGCGACGGGAAGACTGGAGAATAACGATGCTGCAACCGAAACGCAGAAAGTATCGCAAAGAGCAGAAAGGTCGTAACACCGGCGTTGCTACCCGCGGCAACGCGGTGTCGTTCGGTGAGTTCGGCCTGAAGGCTGTCGGTCGTGGCCGTCTGACCGCGCGCCAGATTGAAGCGGCGCGTCGTGCAATGACGCGTCACATCAAGCGCGGTGGCCGCATCTGGATCCGGATCTTCCCGGACAAGCCGATCTCGACCAAGCCGGCGGAAGTTCGTATGGGTAACGGTAAGGGTAACCCAGAGTACTACGTCGCTGAGATTCAACCGGGCAAGATGCTGTACGAAATGGACGGCGTAACCGAAGAACTGGCGCGCGAAGCGTTCCGTCTGGCTGCAGCGAAGCTGCCGCTGAAGACGACGTTTATCGTGCGTCAGCTCGGCGCCTAAGGAGCAAATGATGAAGGCTTCCGAACTTCACCAGAAAGATCAGGCCGCGCTCAACAAGGAGCTGTCGGACCTGTTGAAGGCGCAATTCGGCCTGCGCATGCAACTCGCGACCCAGCAGCTCACGAACACGAGCCAGCTGAAGAAGGTTCGTCGCGACATCGCACGTGTGCGGACCGTCCTGACTGAGAAGGCGAACCAGAAATGAACGATAGCGTAAAAACCTCGCTCAAGCGGACGCTGGTCGGCAAGGTCGTCAGCAACAAGATGGACAAGACGGTTACCGTGCTGGTCGAGCACCGCGTGAAGCACCCGATCTACGGCAAGTACGTCGTGCGTTCGAAGAAGTACCACGCGCATGACGACGCGAACACGTACAACGAGGGCGACCTCGTTGAAATCCAGGAAACTCGTCCGATTTCGAAGACGAAGGCTTGGGTTGTGGCTCGCCTGGTCGAGGCTGCTCGCGTCATCTGATGTCGCAAAGCAGTAGAAGTAGTTGAAATCGCAGTAAGTTTCGCTTGCAAGACCGGGATTATTTGATATAATCTCGGTCTTCCCTCTTTATGGGAGCCCCGTCGCGGGCGAAGTTGGTGGGGGAAGCGGTCCGGGCGCCAGCCTGTGCCGAAGGATTCACCGGATTGCGATGGCGGGTTTCGTTTGCCGTCGCTGCTGTTCTAACCCAAGCAGCCGATCGGCTGACGGGACCAAGACTGACCGGGAAGCACCATGGTGGTGTGACCGGATTAAGTTGGGAAAGATAAACCATGATCCAGACCGAAACTCGGCTTGAAGTGGCCGACAACACGGGTGCACGTGAAGTCATGTGCATCAAGGTGCTCGGCGGCTCGAAGCGTCGTTATGCCAGCATTGGCGACATCATCAAGGTGACCGTCAAAGAGGCAACGCCGCGCGGGCGCGTGAAGAAAGGCGAAATCTACAACGCCGTGGTGGTTCGCACCGCCAAGGGCGTGCGCCGCCAGGACGGCTCGCTGATCAAGTTCGACGGCAACGCAGCTGTGTTGCTCAACACCAAACTCGAACCGATCGGCACCCGTATTTTCGGGCCAGTCACGCGCGAGTTGCGTAGCGAACGATTCATGAAGATCGTTTCGCTGGCGCCTGAAGTGCTGTAAGGAGTCGCGATGAACAAGATTCGCAAGGGTGACGAAGTTATCGTCATCACCGGCAAAGATAAGGGCAAGCGTGGCGTTGTGCTGGCCGTTCACGGCGAGACCGTGACCGTCGAGGGCATCAATCTCGTCAAGAAGCACGTCAAGCCGAACCCGATGAAGGGTACGACGGGCGGCGTGGAAGCCAAGACGATGCCGCTGCAAATTTCGAACGTCGCATTGGTCGACGCGAATGGCAAGCCATCGCGTGTAGGCATCAAGGTCGAAGGAGACAAGAAGGTCCGTTTCCTGAAGACGACCGGTGCCGTGCTGAGCGCCTGACGCTGCGGAGTAAAAAATGGCTCGTTTGCAAGAGTTTTACAAAGAAAAGGTTGTACCCGGCCTCATCGAAAAGTTCGGTTACAAGTCCGTGATGGAAGTGCCGCGCATCACCAAGATCACCCTGAATATGGGTCTTGGCGAAGCCGTCGCTGACAAGAAGATCATCGAAAACGCGGTTGGCGATCTGACGAAGATCGCAGGTCAGAAGCCGGTGATCACGAAGGCGCGCAAGGCAATTGCTGGCTTCAAGATCCGTCAGGGCTATCCGATCGGCGCCATGGTCACGCTGCGTGGCCAGGCAATGTACGAATTCCTCGACCGTTTCGTGACGGTTGCGCTCCCCCGTGTGCGCGACTTCCGTGGCGTGTCGGGTAAGGCGTTTGATGGTCGCGGCAACTACAACATCGGTGTGAAAGAGCAGATCATTTTCCCCGAAATCGATTACGACAAGATCGACGCACTGCGTGGGCTGAACATCAGCATCACGACGACTGCGAAGACTGACGACGAAGCAAAGGCTCTGCTCGCCGGCTTCAAGTTCCCGTTCAGAAACTGAGGTTACCGTGGCTAAACTGGCACTGATCGAACGTGAAAAGAAGCGTGCTCGCCTCGCCGCCAAGTACGCTCCCAAGCGTGCTGCACTGAAGGCAATCATTGGCGACACGAGCAAGTCGGAAGAAGAGCATTACGCAGCACGTCTGGAACTGCAGCAACTGCCGCGCAACTCTAACCCGACCCGTAAGCGCAACCGTTGCGCAATTACCGGTCGTCCGCGCGGGACGTTCCGTAAATTCGGCCTGGCGCGTAACAAGATTCGTGAAATCGCGTTCCGCGGCGAGATCCCTGGCCTGACCAAGGCGAGCTGGTAATAGGAGAAACATAAATGAGCATGAGTGATCCTATCGCCGATATGCTGACTCGCATCCGCAATGCGCAGATGGTCGAGAAGGTTTCGGTGACTATGCCCTCGTCGAAAGTCAAGGTTGCGATTGCGCAGGTCCTGAAGGACGAAGGTTATATCGATGATTTCGCAGTGAAGTCCGAAGGTGCGAAGTCGGAATTGAACATCGTGTTGAAGTATTACGCTGGCCGCCCGGTCATCGAGCGCATCGAACGCGTCTCGAAGCCTGGTCTGCGTGTGTACCGCGGCCGTAACGACATCCCCGTGGTCATGAATGGCCTCGGCGTGGCAATCGTGTCGACGCCCAAGGGCGTGATGACGGACCGCAAGGCACGTGCAACGGGCGTTGGCGGCGAAGTCATCTGCTACGTCGCTTAAGGCCGAAAGGAGAGAAACATGTCTCGAGTAGGTAAGAGCCCGATCGCGCTGCAAGGCGCGGAAGTGGCCCTGAGCGCCGACAGCATTACTGTCAAGGGTCCGCTGGGTACGATTTCGCAGGCTGCCAACAGTCTCGTGAAGGTGGTTAACGACAACGGCACGCTGAAGTTCGAGCCGGTCGACGGAAGCCGCGAAGCGAATGCGATGTCGGGCACTATGCGCGCACTGGTTGCGAATATGGTGTACGGCGTGACGAAGGGTTTCGAGCGCAAGCTGACGCTGGTTGGCGTCGGTTATCGCGCACAGGCGCAAGGCGACAAGCTGAACTTGTCGTTGGGTTTCTCGCACCCGGTGGTGCACCAGATGCCGGCTGGCGTCAAGGCAGAAACCCCGTCGCAAACCGAAATCGTGATCAAGGGGATCAACAAGCAACAAGTCGGTCAAGTCGCTGCAGAAGTGCGCGGCTACCGTCCGCCGGAGCCCTATAAGGGCAAGGGCGTGCGTTACGCCGATGAGGTTGTGATCCTCAAAGAAACGAAGAAGAAGTAAGGGTGCGCAATCATGGATAAGACTCAATCTCGCCTGCGCCGCGCTCGTCAGACGCGTATCAAGATCGCTGAGCTGCAGGTCGCGCGTCTCGCCGTGCATCGCACGAACACGCACATCTATGCGCAAGTGTTCTCGCCGTGCGGCACCAAGGTGCTCGCCAGCGCGTCGACACTCGAAGCCGAAGTGCGTGCGCAACTCGCCGATCAATCGGGCAAGGGCGGCAACGTTGCTGCTGCAACCCTGATCGGCAAGCGCATTGCAGAAAAGGCTAAGGCTGCCGGCATCGAATCCGTCGCCTTCGACCGTTCGGGTTTCCGTTACCACGGCCGCGTGAAAGCGTTGGCTGATGCGGCGCGCGAAGCCGGACTCAAGTTCTAAGGGAAGAATTCGTCATGGCAAAGATGCAAGCTAAAGTTCAGGCTGACGAACGCGACGACGGCCTTCGTGAAAAGATGATCTCGGTCAACCGCGTGACCAAGGTCGTGAAGGGTGGCCGTATTCTCGGCTTCGCTGCACTGACCGTGGTTGGCGACGGTGATGGCCGCGTCGGTATGGGCAAGGGCAAGGCGAAGGAAGTGCCGGTCGCTGTCCAGAAGGCGATGGAACAGGCTCGCCGCAACATGTTCAAGGTGCCGCTGAAGAACGGTACCCTGCAACACGAAGTGCATGGTAAGCACGGCGCATCAACGGTTCTCCTCGCTCCGGCGAAGGACGGTACCGGCGTGATCGCTGGCGGTCCGATGCGCGCAGTGTTCGACGTGATGGGCGTGCAGAACGTCGTGGCCAAGAGCCACGGTTCGACGAACCCGTATAACCTCGTTCGTGCGACGCTCGACGGCCTGCGCAAGCAGTCCACGCCGGGCGACATCGCTGCGAAGCGCGGTAAGTCCGTCGAAGAAATTCTGGGCTAAAGGTGGACACCATGTCTGATAAAACTGTCAAGGTCCAGCTCGTCAAGAGCCTGATCGGCACCCGTGAATCGCACCGCGCAACGGTGCGTGGCTTGGGCCTGCGCCGACTCAACTCGGTTAGCGAGTTGCAGGATACGCCGGCTGTGCGCGGCATGATCAACAAGGTTTCGTACCTCGTTAAGGTCATCAGCTAAGCGGCTGACCAGGACTCAAGGAGTTGATAATGGAATTGAATAACCTGAAGCCGGCTGAAGGCGCGAAGCACGCAAAGCGTCGCGTTGGTCGCGGCATCGGCTCCGGCCTCGGCAAGACCGCTGGCCGTGGTCACAAGGGTCAGAAGTCGCGTTCGGGCGGCTTTCACAAGGTTGGCTTCGAAGGCGGTCAAATGCCGCTGCAACGTCGCCTGCCGAAGCGTGGCTTCACCTCGCTGACGAAGGAATTCGTCGGTGAAGTGCGTCTCTCGGATCTCGAGAAGCTGCCGGTTGACGAAATCGATCTGCTGGCTCTCAAACAAGCCGGCCTGGTCGGCGAGCTGATCCGTAGCGCCAAGATCATCGCGACCGGCGAGCTCAAGCGCAAGGTCGTTGTGAAGGGTCTGGGTGCGACGAAGAGCGCACGTGCTGCTATCGAAGCAGCTGGTGGCTCGTTTGCCGAGTAACGCGCAAGTAATTTGCCGTCACTAGCATTTGCATCGGAGAAGGTACTTGGCTAACAGCCCGAGTCTCGCAAAACCCGGTCGCAGCGCGGCGAAGTTTGGCGATCTGCGTCGGCGAGCAGTATTCCTGCTGCTGGCGCTGGTCGTCTACCGCATCGGCGCGCATATTCCGGTGCCGGGTATCGACCCGGACCAACTGGCGAAGTTGTTCCAAAGCCAGTCGGGCGGCATCCTTGGCATGTTTAACATGTTCTCGGGTGGCGCACTTTCGCGGTTCACCATTTTCGCGTTGGGGATCATGCCGTACATTTCGGCGTCGATCATCATGCAGTTGCTGGCGATTGTCTCGCCGCAACTCGAAGCGCTGAAAAAGGAAGGGCAGGCAGGTCAGCGGAAGATTACGCAGTACACGCGGATCTTTACGGTCGTGCTGGCGACATTTCAGGCGTTCGGCATTGCCGTGGCGCTGGAAAATCAGCCTGGCCTCGTGATCGATCCGGGGATGGTTTTCCGGTTGACGACGGTCGTGACGCTTGTGACCGGCACGATGTTCCTGATGTGGCTGGGGGAGCAAATCACGGAGCGCGGGCTCGGCAATGGCATCTCGATCATCATTTTCGGCGGTATTGCGGCGGGCTTCCCGAACGCAATCGGTGGTCTCTTTGAACTGGTGCGAACCGGCTCGATGAGTATCATCTCGGCGATTATCGTCGTCGCGCTGATTGCTGCTGTAACGTATCTGGTGGTGTTCATCGAACGCGGCCAGCGCAAGATTCTTGTGAATTACGCAAAGCGGCAGGTAGGCAACAAGATTTACGGCGGGCAGTCTTCGCATTTGCCGCTGAAGCTGAACATGTCGGGCGTGATTCCGCCGATCTTCGCATCGTCGATCATTCTCTTCCCGGCAACTATCCTGAACTGGTTCAGTTCGGGTTCGCGTACCAGCTGGTTCGCAGACACGTTGCACAATGTGGCCGAAGCCCTGAAGCCCGGTCAACCCGTGTACGTGTTGCTGTACGCGTTGGCGATCGTTTTCTTCTGCTTCTTCTACACCGCACTGGTGTTCAACAGCAGGGAAACGGCCGACAACCTGAAAAAGAGTGGCGCTTTCGTCCCTGGCATCCGCCCGGGCGATCAGACGGCGCGATATATCGACCGCATCCTTACGCGTCTGACGCTGGCCGGTGCGATCTACATCGTGTTCGTTTGCCTGCTGCCCGAATTTCTGGTGCTGCGCTGGAACGTGCCGTTTTATTTTGGTGGAACGTCGCTGCTGATCATTGTCGTCGTCACAATGGATTTCATGGCGCAGGTGCAGTCGTACGTTATGTCGCAACAGTATGAATCGCTGCTGAAGAAAGCTAATTTCAAAGGCGGCGGCGTCCCGATGCGTTGAAAGGACTTATGGCCAAAGACGATGTGATCCAGATGCAGGGCGAAGTAATTGAAAACCTGCCTAACGCTACCTTCAGGGTGAAGCTGGAAAACGGCCATGTCGTGTTGGGACACATATCCGGCAAGATGCGGATGCACTACATCCGAATCTTGCCGGGCGACAAGGTGACGGTTGAATTGACGCCTTACGATCTGTCGCGTGCGCGGATCGTGTTCCGGGCGAAGTGATTTGAAAAAAGGGTAATATCATGAAAGTGATGGCATCGGTTAAGCGCATTTGCCGCAATTGCAAGATCATCAAGCGCAAAGGCGTTGTGCGCGTGATTTGCAGCTCTGATCCGCGCCACAAACAGCGTCAAGGCTGAACGCCGCGCTTTTGCTTGCGCTTTTTGTTTGAGGAAAAACAATGGCTCGTATCGCAGGGGTTAACATCCCGAATCACCAGCATACTGAAATCGGCCTGACGGCTATTTACGGTATCGGTCGCACGCGCTCGCGCGACATTTGCGTCGCTGCTGGTGTGGCATTTTCGAAGAAGGTCAAAGACCTGACTGACGCAGACCTCGAAAAGCTGCGTGAAGAAGTCGGCAAGTTCATCGTTGAAGGCGATTTGCGCCGTGAAACGACGATGAACATTAAGCGCCTGATGGATCTCGGCTGCTATCGTGGCGTGCGGCATCGTAAGGGTCTGCCCCTGCGCGGCCAGCGTACGCGTACGAATGCCCGTACGCGCAAGGGTCCGCGTCGTGCAGCGCAGTCGCTGAAGAAGTAAGCGGAACTGACAGTTACAGGAAAACGTAATGGCTAAGGCTTCGAACAACTCCGCGGCGCAACGCGTTCGCAAGAAGGTCAAGAAGAACGTCGCCGAGGGCGTGGTTCACGTTCACGCGTCGTTCAACAACACCATCATCACGATCACCGACCGTCAAGGCAACGCGCTTGCCTGGGCAACGTCGGGTGGTCAGGGCTTCAAGGGTTCGCGTAAGTCGACCCCGTTTGCAGCTCAGGTCGCAGCTGAATCGGCTGGCCGAGTGGCGATGGAATACGGCGTGAAGAACCTCGAAGTGCGGATCAAGGGCCCCGGTCCTGGCCGCGAATCGGCGGTGCGCGCGTTGCATGGTCTTGGCATCAAGATTACCGCGATCTCCGACGTGACGCCGGTCCCGCATAACGGCTGCCGTCCGCCGAAGCGTCGTCGTATCTAAGACGCTGGTTTTGCGAGCGCCTGTTGCCGCCTTGCGCGGCGGCGGGCTGCGCGCGTTATTGAATAGACTAAGCCCACCGTTCGACCCAAAGGGTTCGGACTAGCGCGAGTGGAAGCATTCGCGTGATTAATCACAGAAGGAATCAACGTGGCACGTTATATCGGCCCCAAGGCCAAGCTGTCCCGCCGTGAAGGCACTGACCTCTTCCTGAAGAGCGCACGCCGCTCGCTCGCTGACAAGTGCAAGCTGGACAGCAAGCCCGGCCAGCACGGCCGTACTTCGGGCGCGCGTACGTCCGACTATGGCACGCAGTTGCGCGAGAAGCAAAAAGTAAAGCGTATCTACGGTGTCCTCGAGCGCCAGTTCCGTCGCTACTTCGCTGAAGCAGACCGCCTGAAGGGCAACACGGGTGAAAACCTGCTGCAACTGCTCGAATCGCGTCTGGACAACGTCGTGTATCGGATGGGCTTCGGCTCGACGCGTGCTGAAGCACGTCAGCTGGTTGGCCACAAGGCGATCACGGTGAACGGCGTCGTGACGAACATCCCGTCGATGCAAGTGAAGGCTGGCGACGTCGTTGCCGTGCGCGAACAGAAGCGCAAGCAGGCTCGCATCATCGAGGCGTTGTCGCTCGCTGAACAAGGCGGCATGCCGAGCTGGGTCGCGGTCGACGCGAAGAAGTTCGAAGGTACCTTCAAGCAGAAGCCGGAACGCAGCGACATCGCTGGCGACATCAACGAAAGCCTGATCGTCGAATTGTATTCGCGGTAATCGGATTGACGGCCGGGGCGTCCTGATTGCGTTGCGCAAGGGGGCGTCTCGGCTGTTTATTTTCAGGTTGTTACCGGTCAGCCTTATCGGTGTAACGAGCCGAGGGTATTGAAAAGGAAAACCTATGCAAACCAGTTTGTTGAAGCCCAAGATCATTGCAGTTGAATCGCTTGGCGAGAGCCACGCGAAAGTGGTCATGGAACCGTTTGAACGCGGTTACGGCCACACCTTGGGTAACGCGCTTCGGCGCGTGCTGTTGTCGTCGATGGTCGGCTATGCCCCGACCGAGGTGACGATTGCAGGCGTCGTGCATGAGTATTCGACGCTCGACGGTGTGCAAGAGGATGTGGTCAACCTGTTGTTGAACCTGAAAGGCGTCGTCTTCAAGCTGCATAACCGTGACGAAGTGACGGTTACGCTGCGCAAGGAAGGCGAAGGCGTGGTCACAGCGGGCGATATCGAACTCGCACATGACTGCGAAGTCATCAATCCGGATCACGTGATTGCGCATCTGTCGAAGGGTGGCAAGCTCGACGTGCAGATCAAGGTGGAAAAGGGCCGCGGCTATGTGCCGGGCAATGTGCGTCGTTACGGTGAAGAGTCGGCCAAGATCATCGGCCGAATCGTGCTGGACGCGTCGTTTTCGCCGGTTCGTCGCGTGAGCTACGCGGTCGAAAGCGCGCGCGTCGAGCAGCGCACCGACCTGGACAAGCTCGTGATGAACATCGAAACCAACGGTGTGATTTCGCCGGAAGAAGCGATCCGCCAATCGGCGCGCATTCTGGTCGATCAGCTGTCGGTGTTCGCGGCGCTGGAAGGTACCGAAGCAGCGGCGGAAGCGCCGTCGCGCGCACCGCAGATCGATCCGATCCTGCTGCGCCCGGTCGACGATCTCGAGCTGACGGTTCGTTCCGCGAACTGCCTGAAGGCCGAAAACATCTACTACATCGGCGACCTGATCCAACGTACCGAGAACGAGCTGCTCAAGACTCCGAATCTCGGTCGCAAGTCGCTGAACGAGATCAAGGAAGTTCTGGCATCGCGCGGTCTGACGCTCGGCATGAAGCTCGAGAACTGGCCGCCGGCTGGTCTCGACAAGTAAGCGGACAACTCGCTCGGGGGTAAGCCGCGATTGCACTGCTGCACTAGACTGGCAAGGACGCGGATTTTCCTTTAAAATCCGCGTCTTGTCTTTTTTAACTACCGGCCCGTGCGCTCACTGTTTGCTGCCGATGCTGCAGAACGAGTGCGATAGAAGAGCTGGACCAAAACTTTGAACTGAAGGAATTAACATGCGTCACCGTCATGGTCTGCGGAAACTGAACCGCACGAGCAGCCACCGTCTGGCAATGCTCCGTAACATGTCCAACTCGCTGATCGAGCACGAAGTCATCAAGACCACGCTGCCGAAGGCGAAGGAACTACGTAAAGTCGTCGAGCCGCTGATCACGCTCGGCAAGAAGCCGTCGCTGGCAAACCGTCGTCTGGCGTTCAACCGCCTGCGCGACCGTGACTCGGTCACGAAGCTGTTCGACGTGCTCGGCCCGCGCTACGCAAACCGTCCGGGCGGCTACCTGCGCGTGCTGAAGTTCGGCTTCCGCGTTGGCGATAACGCGCCGATGGCACTGGTCGAACTCCTCGACCGTCCGGAAGTTGAAGAAACGGAAGTGCAAGAAGCTGAGTAAGCTTTTTGGTTTGAACGAAAAGCCAGGCGCATCGCCTGGCTTTTTTGTTTATGCGCCCAGCATGGGCGCACTCCTGCGGGTGTAAGTCCCGCCATAAGCTGCTCATAGCGAATGAAGTGAAGCGCAACTGCATGAAGGCGACCGGGTGTGGGGAGGAAGCGAGGAGCGTAAATCGCGAGCCGATGAACAAGAACCGTATAGAAGGCGCTGTGAAGCAGGGCGAGTGGGCAAACAACCACAAAGCTCTCGTGACCAAGGCGAAGCGGCGCAGATTCGGCGGTTGTGCGATGAAGGAGTGCGTTCTTTCCTGGGGAGATCTCGCCTCATGCCTGAAAGGGCGACGGCGTCGAGCCGGAGCGAGAAGTCAGCAGAGGCCGTAGTAGTCACAGGACAGGTCGAAGAGACCGAAGCTGCTGACGAAGGGCCGAACGGGAAGAAGTGTCCAGCGACATCTCGATGCGACAGGAATTGCGTCAGATGCCCGCGCAAGCGGGGCGAGCGGGAGGCACACGCGGTGAAGCTGCGTCCATGCCCGTGAGCGACGAAGCCTGTTGCCCGCGCCATGAATCCAGGGAGACAGGGGCATCGCTGCTGATGGCGGCGCTGACGAGAGCGAACCTGAAGCAGGCGTTCAAACGGGTACGGGCCAACAGGGGAGCCGCTGGCGTGGACGGTCTGGACATTGACCAGACGACGCGCCATCTGGTGACGGCGTGGCCCGCGATCCGTGAACAGTTGCTGAAGGGGACGTACCGGCCCGGTCCGCTACGGCGGGTGACGATCCCGAAACCGGACGGAGGCGAGCGCGAGCCTGGCATCACGACGGTCACGGACCGGCTGATCAAGCAGGCGCTGCTGCAGGTGCTGCAAGCGGTTCTGGACCCCACCTTCAGCGAGCACAGCTATGGCTTCCGGCTGGGCGACGTGCGCACGACGCGGTGTTGGCCGCGCAGTCGCATGTGCAGTCGGGCCGGCGAATCGTGGTGGACGTTGATCTGGAGAAGTTCTTCGACCGGGTCAACCACGACATCCTGATTGACCGTCTACAGAAACGTATTGGGGACGCCGGGGTGATCCGGCTGATCCGGGCGCATCTGAACAGCGGCATCATGGATGGCGGCGTGGTTCAGCAGCGAGAACAGGGCACGCCGCAGGGCGGCCCGCTATCGCCATTGCTGGCCAACGTGCTGCTTGATGAGGTGGACAAGGAAATGGAGCGGCGAGGCCACTGCTTCGCGCGCTGTGCCGACGATGCGAATGCTTACCTTCGCAGCCGCCATGCAGGCGAGCCGGTGATGGCGCTGCTGCGTCGTCTGTATGGGCGACTGCGGTTGAAGGTCAACGAGACCAAAAGCGCGGTGGCCAGGGGCTACAGCCTGTGGGTAGCGTCCGGCGGTGTCATCAAGCGCAAGGTGGCGACCAAACCGCTGCTGGCGTTCAAACGCCGCATTCGTGAACTGACCGGCCGTAACGGCGGGCGCAGCATGAAGGACGTGGTGGAACGGTTATGGCCCTATGAGCTGGGCTGGAAGGCGTACTTCCGGTTGGCGCAAACGCCACGAGTCTGGCTGGGTCTAGACAAGTGGATGCGTCACCGGTTGCGTGTCATCCAGCGTAAGCAATGGCGCCGCGGCCCGACCATCTACCGGGGAACTGCGTGCGCTGGGGGCACCGCCCGCTGTGGTGCAACAGGTGGCGGCGAACAGTCGCCGCTGGTGGCGTAACAGCGACAAGCTCCTGAATAGCGGAATAGCGTGCTGACTCTCGGATACTTCGATCGGCTGGGTGTGCCACGCCTCTCATGACCTCAACTTCCCGAACCGCCCGGTGCCGACCCGCACGCCGGGTGGTGTGGCAGGGGTACGGCCTCATGGCCGTCCCCTATGCCGATTTGGCGGCGAATTTTTCATCGATGCGGCAAGCCGTGTCGCAGTGACCAAATGCCGCGGCCGCGCGGCAGGGCGCTCTGCGAGGCGACATGGCCAGGTGATAGGATATCGGCATCGAAATCCTGCGTCGCCGGAGCCTGGTGTGAGTGTGAACGTGACCTTGGTACTGACGACGGTGCCGGATGCGGCCGTCGCTGAAAAACTCGCCGCCAGCGCGCTCGCCGCGCGCCTTTGTGCATGCGTCACGCAGTTAGGCAGCGTGCATTCGAGCTATCACTGGCAGGGCGCGATCGAAACCGCGCAGGAAATCCAGCTGTTGTTCAAGACCAGTGCCGCTCGCGCGCTCGAACTTGAACAATACATTCAGGCTCACCATCCCTACGACACGCCGGAAATCCTCTCATGGCAAGCGACGGCCTCGGCCGCCTACGGCCAGTGGATCACTGCTGAAACCCAACGCCCTCTTCATGTTTAACGGTCTCGACCGGCGCGCGTTCGCTACGCTGTGCACCGCATTCTTTCTGCTCGGCTGCGTGTTCCTCGCGCAACTCGCCACGCTCGCGCGCGCCGCGGACGACTTCCTCGACCCGTCGGTCGCATTCCGGTTCAGTGCGACCGAGCAGCCCGGGCAAGTCGTCGTCACCTACAAGATCGCGGATGGTTACTACATGTACCGCGAGCGCTTCGCTTTCGCGACCCGTGACGGGGCAGCGACGCTTGGCGAGCCTCAACTGCCCGACGGTCACGTGAAGTTCGATCAGACATTCAACAAGAATGTCGAGACGTATCGCAACGAGGTGACGATTCATATTCCGGTGAAGCGAGCCGCCGGAGCGTTCGATCTCGCGGTGACGTCGCAGGGCTGCGCCGACGCTGGCATCTGCTACCCCCCGATGGAGCGCGTTTATCACGTGAGCGGCGAGGCGCTGCAGCCGGCTGGCCGCGCAGCAGCGGGTCCAACCGCGCACCAATTCGCGCCCACTGATGACGAACCGTGGTACGAACGCGCGACCAGCGCCGACTACGCGCAGACGCTGCTACAGCGAGGTGGTTTCTTTGCGATCGTAGGGCTCTATTTTGTTGCGGGCGCAATTCTGAGCCTGCTGCCGTGCTCGTATCCGATGATTCCGATCCTGTCTGCGATCATCATCGGTGAGGGGGCGCGCGTCACGCGTGGGCGTGGTTTCGCGTTGTCGGTCGCGTATGTAATCGGGATGGCGCTCGTCTACACGGTGCTGGGCGTCGCGGCGGCACTCGTCGGGCAGAGTCTCGGCGCATGGCTGCAGAATCCGTGGGTGCTGGGCGCGTTCGGCGGCCTTCTGACGATTTTCGCGCTGTTGCTGATCGCCGGTGTGGATCTCGAACTGCCGCCGCGCTGGCGCGATCGCATGTCGAGCGTGTCAGCGGGACGCTCGGGCGGCAAATTTACCGCGGTCGCCGTGATGGGCGCGCTGTCGGCGCTGGTTGTCGGCGCGTGCATGACCGCACCGCTTTTTGCGGTGCTCGCGTTCATCGCGCACACCGGGAACGCCGTGCTCGGTGGCGCGGCGCTCTTCTCGATGGGTATCGGGCTCGGGCTGCCGCTGCTAATTATTGGCCTCGGCGCGGGCACGCTGCTGCCGCGCGCGGGCAAGTGGATGGATAGCGTAAAAGTGTTTTTCGGCGTGGTTCTGCTCGCCGCGGCGCTGTGGATCGTTTGGCCGGTGCTCGGCGGCCCGGCGACGATGCTGTTGAGTGCGCTCTGGCTGCTGATCGCGGCGGTCGCACTCGGCCTGTTTTCCAGGTCGGTCGCGGGCGGCTCGATATGGCACCGGTTCGGCCGGGCGGTCGGAGTCGTGATGGCCGTCTGGGCGGTCGCGCTTCTAATCGGCCTCGCCGCGGGATCGTCGGACCCGCTGCGCCCGCTGGCCGTGCTCGCGGCTCGCGCCGGCAATCAGGCGGGCATCGCGAAAGATGGCTCCAGCGCGGTCGCAACGGCGTCGCAAAGCGATTTGACGTTCGCACCGGTTCGTTCATCGGAGCAGCTTGACCATGCCGTCAAAACGGCCGCACAGCCTGCCATGCTCGATTTTTACGCGGACTGGTGCGTGAGCTGCAGGGAAATGGAGAAATTCACCTTCAGCGACCCGCGCGTTCAGGCGAAGCTGAAGCAGATGAATCTGCTGCGCGCCGACGTCACTGCGAACAATACCGACGATCAGGCGCTGCTCAAGCGCTTCAACCTGTTCGGGCCGCCGGGGATTATTTTCTTCGATCAGGAGGGCAAGGAAGTGCTGCGGGTGGTCGGCTACGAATCGGCGGATAAATTCCTGCGCACACTGGATCGGGCGAGTGCGTCGGGGGTGTAATCGAACGCCGCGGAGTGTTGAAAGGCCGCTCCGGCGCAAACTAGCAGCAAAAAAAGGAGGCGAAACCCAAGGTTCGTCTCCTTTTTGTTGTCTCGACAGTCGCGTGCTAAACCGCGCGTTGATTTACTTCTGCGATCGCAGGATCTTCGCGGCATCCAGCGCGAAATACGTCAGCACGCCGTCCGCGCCGGCACGCTTGAATGCCAGCAGCGATTCCATCATGACCTTGTCGTGATCGAGCCAGCCGTTCTGCGCGGCGGCCTTCAGCATCGCGTATTCGCCGCTCACCTGGTACACGTAGGTAGGAAACTGAAACTCGTCCTTCACGCGACGCACGATGTCCAGATACGGCATGCCCGGCTTGACCATCACCATGTCCGCGCCTTCGTTGATGTCGGCCTGCACTTCGCGCAGCGCCTCGTTCGAATTGGCCGGGTCCATCTGGTAGGTCATCTTGTTGCTCTTGCCGAGGTTCGTCGCGGAACCGACGGCATCGCGGAACGGGCCGTAGAACGCCGAAGCGTACTTCGCGGCGTACGCCATGATGCGGGTGTGGATGTGGTCCTCGCTCTCGAGCATTTCGCGGATCGCGCCGATGCGGCCGTCCATCATGTCTGACGGCGCGACGATGTCGACGCCGGCTTCCGCCTGCGCACGCGCCTGCTCGACGAGGATTTCGACGGTCTCGTCGTTCATCACGTAGCCGGCTTCGTCGAGCACGCCGTCCTGACCGTGGCTCGTGTACGGATCGAGCGCGACATCGGTTAGCACGCCGAGCTCCGGAAAATTCTTCTTCAATTCACGCACCGCGCGGGGGATCAAACCCGCCGGATTGGCCGCTTCGCGGCCGTCGGGCGTCTTCAACGAGGGCTCGATCGCGGGAAACAGCGACAGCACCGGCACGCCCAGTTCGACGCACTGCGCCGCGACGCCCATCAGCAGATCGACCGACACGCGCTCGACGCCCGGCATCGACGGCACCGCTTGTCGAACGTTGGTGCCCTCGACGATAAATACCGGGTAAATCAGGTCGTTCGTGGTGAGGATGTTTTCGCGCATCATGCGGCGCGAGAAGTCGTCACGGCGCATGCGGCGCGGACGGTAGTGCGGGTAGAAGCTCATATCGAATCGAAGATCGTGGATAGGTGGAGTGGACAAATGGCACCTGGCTCCGCTCCCGGAAACTTTTCGAGACAATGGTATATCATACCGATCGAGCAAGGCGCCTAGCGCTGACCTCCCCGCTTCTCCTCCCTGAGCGGGTGCCTGTCGTTTTTCGATTAGGCTGTTTGACCCGCCGTTTAAGCGGCGGGTTTTTTTATGGGTGGCGGGAAATGCGCTCTCATACGGGTATTCAAGGCATATCACGCGTCACACGCACTGCGGGATTCCGGCATCGATAGTGATTAGCCCCCAGCCGGCTTTTCACCTGCTTCGTCCACCGCGCCGGGGATCAGCCAGCTCTCGATCAGCTCATGCGCTTCGTCGAGGCCCGTTCGCTTGAGCGCCGAAAAGAGCTGTGCGGTCAACTCGCCGCGATAGCCGGCGGCTCGATATTCGGCCAATCCCTTCTGCGCGGTGCGCAACGCGTTCGTGCTTTCCTGACGCGTCAATTTGTCGCATTTGGTGAGCAGCGTGTGGATCGGCTTGCCGGTCGGCGCGAACCACTCGATCATGCGTCGATCGAGCTCCGTCAGTGGGCGGCGCGAATCCATCATCAGGATCATGCCGCGCAGTTGCGAGCGCGATTGCAGGTACGTGGACAGCAACGCTTCCCAGTGAGCCTTCGCCGCTCCCGGCACCTCCGCATAACCGTAGCCGGGCAGGTCGACCAGATAGCCGGCCGGTTCATCTGCCTTGCCAACCGAAAAATAATTGATGTGCTGCGTGCGGCCAGGCGTCTTACTTGCGAACGCAAGTCGCTTCTGATTGCAGAGCACGTTGATCGCCGTCGACTTGCCTGCGTTCGAGCGTCCTGCGAAAGCGACCTCGGGCTGCGCGGTGGCCGGCAGGTCACGCAGATGATTGACGGTGGTATAGAAGCGGGATTCGTGGAGCAGAAAGGGCATGGTGGAAGCCAGATTGGAGACGCCGCGGAGCCCGCAGCGGGAACGGGGTCAAGCCCGACTGGCGTCTAAGCGATTAGCGAGTTATTGTACAATACGATGGTTTACTGAAAACCTTGGGAGCCCGCCCCACGTGCCTTGGCGGCTCCTGGCGGTCACTCGGTCGCCGTCGTCGTACTTTGCAGAACCTCTAAAATCCCACAAGACGAGACAGGGTGTGCGAATGAATCGACTGTGCAAGACTCTGATGGTGCTTCATGTAACGGCAGGTCTTTCAGGTTTGGCAATTCAGGCACGAGCAGCAGATCCGGCAAAGCCGGACATCAATCGGGGGCAGGCAATCGCGGTACAAGTGTGCGCGTCTTGTCACGGGGCAGACGGCAACAGTGCCGGCGGTGCATATCCGAAGCTGGCGGGCCAGCATCCTGAGTATCTCGTCAAGCAGCTCCGAGATTTCAAGACGCAACCGGGCGCCAAACAGGCCGCGCGCAATAATGCGATCATGGCAGGCATGGCCGCCGCGCTCTCCGATCAGGACATGATCAACGTTGCGGCTTACTTCTCGACGCAGACGCCCAAGCCGGGCTATGCGCACAATAAGAACACGGTCGCGGTGGGGCAGCAGATCTATCGCGGTGGGATTGCCGACCGGGGCGTGCCCGCCTGCGCGGCCTGCCACGGCCCCACGGGACAGGGGATTCCGATCCAGTATCCGCGCCTGTCGGGACAGTGGGCCGAGTACTCGGTGACGCAGCTGACCGCGTTCACGCAAGGTCCGGGCGCTCGTAATAACAGCGACGCGATGCATGCGATAGCATCGCGTTTGTCGGACAACGAGATCAAGGCGGTTGCCGACTACATCGCGGGTCTGCATTAAGCGGTTCGCCCGCGCGAATCCAACCGGCCCGGCGAGGCCGGTGAAAAACAAGAAAAGGGTGAGGGTGTCGTAGCTACGACAGCCCTTCACCCTTTTTTGCTGTTCAGTCGGAGTTTGAATGAGCGTCACCACGTCGGGTCTGCAGTCGAAGTCGGGCAATCGCGTCATGCGCAGCGCTATCGAGCTCCTGAGCTCGATGCGTTTCGCCATTGCGCTGCTCGTGATTCTGTCGATCGCCAGCATCATCGGTACCGTCCTCACGCAGGACGATCCGTATCCCAACTACGTCAACCAGTTCGGTCCGTTCTGGGCGGACATCTTCCGCGCGCTGAGCCTCTACACGGTGTACAGCTCGTGGTGGTTCATGCTGATTCTCGGCTTCCTGATGGTGTCGGTGTCGCTCTGCGTGATCCGCAATGCGCCGAAGATGCTCGCCGATGCGAAGAGCTGGAAGGACAAGGTTCGCGAAGGCAGCCTGCGTGCGTTCCATCACAAGGGCGAGTTCGCCGTGCACGGCACGCGCGCGCAGACCGCGGCAGTGCTCGCGAAACTGTCGGCGAAGCTCGGCTACAAGTTCGTCACGCGTGAGTCGGACGGCGCGACGCTGATCGCCGCAAAGCGTGGCGCGCTGACGAAGTTCGGCTACATCTCCGCGCACCTCGCGATCGTCGTGATCTGCCTCGGCGGTCTGCTCGACAGCAATCTGCCGATCAAGCTGCAAATGTGGCTGTTCGACAAGTCGCCGATCAACTCGAACACCGTTATCAGCGAGATTTCGCCCGAGCATCGGCTGTCGCAGTCGAACCCGACGTTCCGCGGCTACGCGTGGGTGCCCGAGGGGCAGCACGTGTCGACCGCGATCCTGAATCAGCCCAACGGTTCACTGATTCAGGACCTGCCGTTTTCGATCGAACTGAACAAGTTCATCGTCGATTACTACACGACCGGCATGCCGAAGCTGTTCGCGAGCGACATCGTCGTGGTCGATCACAAGACCGGCGCGCGCGTGCCAGCGCGCGTCGAGGTCAACAAGCCATTCGAATACGACGGCGTGTCGATTTATCAGTCGAGTTTCCAGGACGGCGGCTCGCAGATGCTAATGACCGCCTTCCCGATGTCCGGCCCGAGCGCGAAGCCGGCGCCGTTTGGCGGCACGATCGGCGGCAGCGCGCCGTTGAGCTCGGCCACGCCGCTCGCCGACGGCCAGACCGTCGAATTCACCGACTTCCGCGCGATCAACGTCGAAAACATCTCCAACGCCAATGGCCAGAACGATGCGCGCGGGGTCGCTGCGCAGCACTCGCTGAAGGAAGCGTTCGACGAGCGTCTCGGCTCCGGCGCGAAATCCTCGAAGCCGCTCGACCTGCACAACGTCGGCCCGTCGGTGCAGTACAAGATTCGCAGCAAGGATGGACAGGCGCGCGAGTACAACAACTACATGCTGCCCGTCGACGTGAACGGCGAGAAGATGTTCCTCGCCGGCATGCGCCTGAATCCCGACGATCCGTTCCGCTACCTGCGCATTCCCGCCGACAGCGGCGGCACGCTCAAGGAATGGATGAACCTGCGCGCCACGCTCGAAGACCCGAGCCAACGCGCCATCGCCGCTCATCAGTTTGCGCAGCGCTCGGTGCCGGGCCCGAATGCGGAGCTGCAGCAACATCTGGAGGAAAGCGCGTTGCGCGTGCTGACCCTTTTTGCGGGCGCCGACGCCAGCATGAAGATGCCGAACGGCGAAACGCTCGGCGGCTTCCAGGCAGTCGCTGGGTTTATCGACCGCTCGGTACCGAAAGGCGAGCAGGAAAAGGCCGCGGGCCTGCTGCTTCGGATGCTCGAAGGTGTAACGTGGGATCTATGGCAACTGTCGCGCCAGCGGCTCGGCGAGCCCGCCGCGCCGGCCAATGCGGACACGAGCCGCTTCATCCAGAGCTCGCTTAATGCGATATCCGACAGCTTTCTGTATGGATCGCCGGTCTATTTGCAGCTTGACTCGTTCAAGCAGGTGCAAGCTTCGGTATTTCAGTTGACGCGCGCGCCCGGCAAAAAAGTCGTGTATCTTGGCAGCCTGCTTCTCGTATTGGGCATCTTCTCGATGTTCTACGTTCGCGAACGGCGTCTGTGGTTCTGGCTCAAGGATACGGACCACGGCACGAACGTCGTGATGGCGATGTCGAGCGCGCGTAAGACGCTAGACTTCGAGAAGGACTTCGTCCAGACGCGCGACGCCGTGAGCGCCGCACTGGGCGCGAAACTCATCGAAGCAGCCGATGCCCGTCCGGCCGCTCAGGCAGCCGCCCCGTCGGCAAGTTCACAGGATTCGACCCGGTAAGATCATGGACTTGACTCAGGTTTCCTCCTCTTCTTCTGCTTCGCGCGCCGACAAGGCGTTCGCGAGCAGCACGCCCGAACTCCAGCAATTCGACGAACGGCCGTTCCTGAAACGCCTGGGTATCTTTGACTGGCTGTTCGCGCTGGCGTTGGTCGGGGGCGCCGGCCTTGCGCTGTCGCGCTACTACCCGTTCATGAACTACTACGACAAACTGGTGCTGGTGTGCTCGGTGCCGGTTTTCGTGGTGCTCGGCTGGCGCTGGAAGCCGGTGCGTCCGCTGATGGTGGCAATCGCCGCTCTGTCGCTGCTTGCGATCCAGATCTACCAAGGCGATCTGAGCCGCGCCGACAACGCGTTCTTCCTCAAGTATTTCCTGTCCAGCCAGTCCGCGATCCTGTGGATGAGCGCGCTGTTCGTCTTCGCAACCGTGTTCTACTGGATCGCGCTGCTGTCACGCTCGCCGACCGGCGCCGCGATCGGCTCGAAGATGACGTGGGTGGCGGTGCTGATGGGTTTCGTCGGCATGATGGTGCGCTGGTACGAGTCGTACCTGATCGGCTCGGACGTCGGCCATATTCCGATTTCGAATCTGTATGAAGTGTTCGTGCTGTTCAGCCTGATCACCGCGCTTTTCTATCTGTACTACGAGCAGCACTACAACACGCGCGCGCTCGGCGCGTTTGTGCTGCTCGTGATCAGCGCAGCCGTCGGCTTCCTGATGTGGTACTCGGTCTCGCGCGATGCGCAGCAGATCCAGCCGCTCGTGCCGGCGCTGCAAAGCTGGTGGATGAAGATTCACGTGCCGGCGAACTTCATCGGCTATGGCAGCTTCGCGCTGTCGGCGATGGTCGGCGTCGCATATCTGGCGAAGGAACGCGGCGTCCTTGCGGATCGTCTGCCGGCGCTGGACGTGCTCGACGACGTGATGTACAAGTCGATCGCGGTCGGCTTCGCGTTCTTCACGATCGCGACGATTCTCGGCGCGCTGTGGGCCGCCGAAGCGTGGGGCGGCTACTGGAGCTGGGACCCGAAGGAGACGTGGGCGCTGATCGTCTGGCTGAACTACGCGGCCTGGCTGCACATGCGCCTGATGAAGGGCCTGCGCGGCGCTATCGCCGCATGGTGGGCGCTGACGGGCCTGCTGGTCACGAGCTTCGCGTTCCTCGGCGTGAACATGTTCCTGTCGGGCTTGCATAGCTACGGCAAGCTGTAAGATCCGCCGCGCTGAACCGACTAAGAACCGCCGCGTGCTTTTGCACCGGCGGTTTTTTCATGGTGGACGGAATATTCGTCGCGCCCCCGTGTTCACCAATCAAGCAGCTGAGCAGGTACCCGTGGATG
The DNA here is from genome assembly GCF_040948805.1 of Paraburkholderia sp. BR13439. Taxonomy (NCBI): domain Bacteria; kingdom Pseudomonadati; phylum Pseudomonadota; class Betaproteobacteria; order Burkholderiales; family Burkholderiaceae; genus Paraburkholderia; species Paraburkholderia sp. BR13439. Next base: position 46,647 of record NZ_JBFPKN010000020.1, read on the forward strand.
ACAGGCGCCCCCAAACGGGCGATCATCAATATGGCGCCGCAACGCGCATGACGCGGCGGGCCGGCAAGGAGCAGCACGATGTGGATCAAGCGAAGCGACAGAATTCAACTGACCGGCGATGACATCGCGCGCAGCGAAATCGCGCCGCGGCATGTGTTCGAGAACCGCCGACGCATCCTGCAGGCAACGGGCGCGATGGCGCTCGGCAGCCTGATCGGCGTGAGCGGCGAGGCGCTCGCGACATACTCGTCCCCCGATCCGAAGGCGCAGAAGCTCGCGGCGAAAACCAACACCAGGTTCGTCGCGCTCGACAAGATCACGCCGTACAAGGACATCACCACCTACAACAATTTCTACGAGTTCGGCACCGATAAATCCGACCCCTCGCAGCGCGCGGGCACGTTGCGGCCGCATCCGTGGAAGGTGAGCGTAGAGGGTGAGATCAAGAATCCGAAGGTCTATGACATCGACGACCTGCTGAAGCTCGCGCCGCTCGAGGAACGTGTGTACCGGCATCGCTGCGTCGAAGGCTGGTCGATCGTGGTGCCGTGGATCGGCGTCTCGCTTTCTGAGTTAATTAAACGCGTCGAGCCGACCGGCAATGCGAAGTACGTGCAATTCATCACGCTCGCCGATCCGTCGCAGATGCCCGGGCTGTCGCAGCCCATACTCGAGTGGCCGTACTCGGAAGGCCTGCGGATGGACGAAGCGATTCATCCACTGACGCTGCTGACGATGGGCCTCTACGGCCAGGTGCTGCCGAATCAGAACGGCGCGCCGGTGCGCGTGGTGGTGCCGTGGAAGTACGGCTTCAAGAGCGCGAAGTCGCTCGTGAAAATCCGTTTCGTCGAGAAGCAGCCGCCGACCAGCTGGAACACGTACGCATCGAACGAATATGGGTTTTATTCGAATGTGAATCCGAATGTCGATCATCCGCGCTGGAGCCAGGCTACGGAACGGCGTATCGGCGAAGACGGCTTTTTTACGCCGAAGCGCAAGACACTGATGTTCAACGGTTACGGCGATCAGGTCGCATCGCTCTATCAAGGCATGGACCTGAAGAAGAACTTCTAAGGCGAGCGCGATGGCAACCGACACGCAAACTGTCACCCGCAGCGAGCCTGCGACACGGCGCACGGCGCCGATGTCGGCGGCCAAGCCGCGGGCCGCGGGCGGCGCGCGCTGGGTCGTACCGGCGAAAGTCGCGGTCTTCGTCGCGGCGCTCTATCCGCTCGCACGCCTCGTGCTGTTTGGCCTGACCGACCGGCTCGGTTCGAATCCGATCGAATTCATCACCCGCTCGACGGGCCTGTGGACGCTCGTGTTCCTGTGCATCACGCTAGCGGTGACGCCGCTGCGCCGTCTGACCGGCGTCGCCGCGCTCGTGCGTTTCCGTCGGATGCTCGGACTCTATACGTTCTTCTATGCGACGCTGCATTTCACCACGTACCTGTGGTTCGACAAGTGGTTCGATGTGGCGGAGATACTGAAGGACATCGGCAAGCGGCCCTTCATCACGGTGGGCTTCGCCGCGTTCGTGCTGCTGATCGCGCTTGCGGTCACGTCGCCGCGCGCGATGGTGCGCAAGCTCGGACGTCGCTGGCAGACGCTGCATCGTGCGATCTACGTGATCGGCGCGCTCGCCATCCTGCATTTCTGGTGGATGAAGGCGGGCAAGCACGATCTGCTGCTGCCGAAGATTTACGGCGCGGTAATGATCGCGCTGCTGGGATGGCGGCTGGTGGTGTGGATACGTGAGCGAAGGATGACAACGCGCCGACGGTGAATGCGCGAACCTTTCGCGTCACGCACGCTGCTGCAAAGAAAAATGGCGATGCCGAGGAGGCATCGCCATTTTTTGTTGCTGCGCTTCATTTACCGTTGGCTCTGCAGCCAGCCCCGACGTTTACGCCGGCAGAATCGTTTCGCCCGCAAACAGCTGGCTGATCTCTTCGCGCGCGCGAACTACGTGCGCTTGTGTACCATCCACCATCACTTCGGCGGCGCGCGCACGGGTGTTGTAGTTCGAGCTCATCACGAAGCCATACGCGCCGGCCGAACGGAGCGCGAGCAGATCGCCGGGCTCGACCGCGAGCAGCCGTTCGCGGCCGAGCCAGTCGCCGCTTTCGCAGACCGGGCCGACCACGTCATAGACGTGCGCAGGGACGTCGCGCTTCACGACCGGCTCGATTGCGTGATACGCGTCGTACATCGCGGGGCGTGCGAGATCGGTCATCGCCGCGTCGACGATCGCGAAGTTCTTGTCCTCGCCCGGCTTCAGATACTCGAGACGCGTGAGCAGCACACCCGCGTTGCCGACCAGCGAGCGGCCAGGTTCGAAATAGACTTCGCGGTGACCGTGGCCGCGCGCTTCGATGCGATCGAGCACCGTGCGCACGAACTCGCCGATTTCCGGCGGCGTTTCGTCGTTGTATGTGATGCCGAGGCCGCCGCCGACGTCGATATGGCGAATCGTCACGCCGTCCTGCTCGATCTGCTCCACGAGCTCCAGCACTTTGTCGATTGCGTCGAGGTAAGGCGCGACTTCGGTGATTTGCGAGCCGATATGGCAGTCGATGCCGACCACCTCGAGATTCGCCATCGCCGCGGCCGCCTGATAAGTGGCACGTGCATCCTCGAACGCGACGCCGAACTTGTTCGTCTTGAGGCCAGTGGAAATGTACGGATGCGTTTTCGCGTCGACGTCGGGATTCACGCGCAGCGACACCGGCGCCTTCTTGCCCATCTCGCCCGCCACCGCGTTGAGTCGATCGAGCTCGGGAATCGATTCGACGTTGAAGCATTTGACGCCCGCCGCGAGCGCGTCGCGCATTTCGCTCGCCTGCTTGCCGACACCCGAAAACACGGTGTTTTCCGCTTTGCCGCCGGCCGCGAGCACGCGCGCAAGTTCGCCGCCCGACACGATGTCGAAGCCCGCGCCGAGGCGCGCGAATACGTTCAGCATCGCCAGATTGCTATTGGCCTTGACGGCCATGTGCACACTCGCGCGACGCCCGGCGCAGGCGCCCGCATAGGCGTTCCACGCCGCGGTGAGCGCGGCGCGCGAATAGACGTACAGCGGCGTGCCGAACTGCTCGGCGAGGGAAACGGCGGACACGCCTTCGGCGTGCAATACGCCGTCGACGTAGTCAAATGCGGATCGAGTCATGCGAAAGTCTTATTGAGCGGAAGGGGCGGCAGAGGCGGGCAGCGGCACTGCGGGAGCCGATGCCGCCGAAGCGGGCGGCGTCTTTAGTTGGTCTTCGGGGGCGAGCGTGAGCGGCGTACCCGAGGTGTCTGGGATCGAGTCCGCGTTGGCCGCGCCGTTAGCCGGTTGCGTTTGATCGGTCGACGGTGTTTGCGTGCGGTGAGCCGGCGGGGCAGGCAGCGGCGGTACGGTTGGCAGATAGAGCGAGCCGCGTTGGCCGCAGCCGGTGAGCGCACAACCTGCGAGAATGGCTAAAACCGCTACAATCGCGCGGCCGGGCGCTGCCGCGCGCATCCGAGTTACGACTCGCATGACTGTCCCTGAATGAATAATCGATGGAGTTTAGCATGTCCGATAGTGATTACCTGACCCGTGCGGAAGCCGTGCTGGCCGCCATCGAGAGCGCGCTCGACGACATCGACGCCGACATCGAGCTCGAGCGCAGCGGCAACGTTCTGACGCTCGAATTCGAGAACCGCACCAAGATCATCGTCAATCTTCAGCCGCCGATGAGCGAGATCTGGATCGCGGCGAAGGCCGGTGGTTTTCACTTCCGTTTCGTCGACGGCGAATGGCGCGACACGCGCAGCGGCTCGGAGTTTTTCGCGGCGCTGTCGCAGTATGCGACCGAGCAGGCTGGCGAGCCGGTGCAGTTCGCCGCGCAATGAGCGTGGCGCAATTAGCGCGAAGCACGAGACGCTCTCAAAACAAAACCGCCGCGTAACGAACGCGGCGGTTTTTTCTTTCTAACGGTACGCCGACGCTGCCTCAGTGCCCGCGGAACAGATTCATGATGTCCTGCTTCTCCTGCTCGCCGACCTGTTCCGGCGCGGCGGCCGCGGCGCTCGCCTGGGCGTCGAGCGTCGCCTGACTGACGCCGACCGTTGCGATGAACCCGTGGCCCGGGGTGAAATCGTCGAAATAAAGCTCCGAGCCGATTTCGCTGACGTCGTCGGGGCGTGCCATCTTGTACTCGGGCACACCCTTCAGCGCGCGTCCCATGTACTCGATCCACACCGGCAGCGCGAGGCCGCCGCCGGTTTCCTTGTCGCCGAGGCTGCGCGGATTGTCGTAGCCGATCCACGCGATCGCGGTGAGCGTGTGCTGATAGCCGGCGAACCACGCGTCGCGGGAATCGTTGGTCGTGCCGGTCTTGCCGGCGAGATCGGTGCGCTTGAGCACGTTGCTCTTCGCGCCGGTGCCGTGCTGCGCGACGCTTTGCAGCAGGCTGTTCATCACATAGGCGTTGCGCGGTTGGATCGCATACGGCGCGTTTCGGCCGGCCACGAGCGGCTGCGCTTGCGCGACGACGCCGCCGCGCTGATCGGTGACTTCCGCGATCAGGTAAGGATTGATCCGGTAGCCGCCGTTGGCGAACACCGAGAACGCGCCCGCCATCTGCAGCGGCGTCACGAGGCCCGCGCCGAGCGCCATCGGCAGATAGGCGGGATGGCGATCCGCGTCGAAGCCGAAGCGCGTGATGTATTGCTGCGCGTACTTCAGGCCGATCTGGTTCAGGATGCGGATCGACACGAGATTCTTCGACTTCTGCAGCGCGGTGCGCATCGTCATCGGACCGTCGAAGCCGCCGCCGTAGTTTTTCGGCTCCCACGCCTGGCCGCCGGTTTCGGCGGCGCTGAAAAAGAGCGGCGCGTCGTTGATGATCGTCGCGGGCCCGAGGCCTTTTTCGAGCGACGCCGAATAGATGAACGGCTTGAAGCTCGAGCCCGGCTGACGCCACGCCTGCGTCACGTGATTGAACTTGTTCTTGTTGAAGTCGAAGCCGCCGACCAGCGAACGGATCGCCCCGTCCTGCGGCACCACCGAGATGAATGCGCCTTCCACCTGCGGCAATTGCGTGATCGACCAGTCGCCCTCTTCATTCTTCACGAGCCGCACGATCGCGCCAGGCCGGATGCGCTGATTGGGCTGCGCGCGCGGGCCGAGCGCGAACTGCGCATAGCGCAGACCGTCGCCCTGAATCGTCGCGACGTTGCCGTCGATGAAGGCCGCCTGCACCTCCTTCGGGCTCGCCGCCGTGACGACGGCGGCGATGATTTCGCCGTTGTCGGGATGCTCGAGCAGCGCATCGTCGATGGCCTGCTCGCGCTCGTCGGCGTCGGCCGGCAGATCGATGAACGCCTCCGGGCCGCGATAGCCGTGACGGCGCTCGTAGTCCATCAAGCCTTTGCGCACCGCGTGATAGGCGACGTCCTGATCGGCCGAGTCGATCGTGGTCACGACGTTCAGGCCGCGGGTGTAGGCTTCCTCGCGATACTGCGCGTACATCATCTGCCGCACCATTTCCGCGACGTATTCCGCGTGCACGCTGTACTCCTTGCCCATGCCCTTCACCACGAGCCGCTGGCGGCTCGCCTCGTCGTACTGTTCCGGGGTGATGTAATGCAGTTCGTACATGCGCTGCAGGATGTATTCCTGGCGCACCTTCGCGCGCTTCGGATTGACGACCGGGTTATACGCGGACGGCGCCTTCGGCAGACCGGCGAGCATCGCCGATTCGGCGAGCGTCAGGTCCTTTAGGTCCTTGCCGAAGTACACGCGCGCCGCACTCGCGAATCCGTACGCGCGCTGACCGAGATAGATCTGATTCATGTACACCTCGAGAATCTGATCCTTGCTCAGCTTTGACTCGATCTTGTACGCGAGCAGCATCTCGTAGATCTTGCGCGTGTAGGTTTTCTCGCTGGACAGAAAGAAGTTGCGCGCGACCTGCATCGTGATCGTGCTCGCGCCTTGAGTCGCATGGCCGTTGGTCAGCGCGACGATGCCGGCTCGCGCGATGCCGGTCAGGTCGACGCCGCCGTGTTCGTAGAAGCGCGCGTCCTCGATCGCGAGGATCGCTTTCTTCAGGCTGTCGGGCACGTCCTGGATGTGCACGATGTCGCGCCGCTCCTCACCGAATTCGCCGATCAGCACGTGGTCGGCCGTATAGATTCGCAGCGGCACCTTGGGTTGATAGTCGGTCAGCGCATCGAGTGACGGCAGGTTCGGCGTCGCGACGACGAGCGCATAGCCGAGCACCAGCGCCACGCACGCGATGCCCGCCACGATCAAGCCGACAAAGCCGAGGATCAGCTTCAGCCATAACGGACGTTTGCGCTTTTTCGGCGCGGGCGGCGGAGACGTAGGAGACGTGGCTTGCATAGGAGTACCGGAAAAACAGTCCCGCGATTATAGCCGCCAGGGTTTTTCTGCTTTCGGAAGTCTTACGAATGGCGGGCGATCGGCACACGCCAGGTGGCGCGGGAACGACTTCGCTGTAGTCCCAACTGTAGTCGCTTTGATGCCGCTCGGGGCGGCTTCGCAGCCGCGTTAGCCATTCGGCTGAATGTCGTTAGGACGCGCGTCTGCCGACAATGATCCCTCGTTATTCGCGTTCAGAGGGAGGGCGGTATGGCTTATAGAAATTCATGGCTTCAGGCGGTGAGGGAGGGCCGGCAGCGTTTCGCCGCCGGCATCGACGTCGGCCCGCAAAACGTGCGTCTCGTGGTGGTGAGTCAACGCGCACGGGGCGCGCTGCATCTCGAACATATCAGCACGGTGCCGCTCGCGGCCGGCGTAATGGCGGGCGCCGAGATCGTCGATCGGCAGGCCGTTTCGCGGGCATTGCGCGATGCGTTCGCCGGCTTGCCGCGCGTCTGCGCGACGCACGCGCTGCGCTGCGCGATGGCCGTGCCTGCGTCGGCCACGCTGACGACGACAGTGCCGCTCGCGCGGCTCGCCGCGCAGAGCGACTGCGAGGCGGAGGACGGTGGCGTCGCGCTCGCCGGACTCGCGCCCGCGGTGATGGGCGAAGCCGAGCGCATCGCCGGGCTCGAGCGTCATGCACTCGCGGTCGACTGGTACGTCGACGAGACGCCGTCTCCGCAGCGCTCGGTGAAGATCGCCGCGACCTCGCGTCAGCATCTGGAAGCGCGGATCGAATGCGCGGCGACCGCGGGCATTTCGCTGTCCGCTATCGATGGCGAACCGCACGCCGCATTGCGCGCACTGCGCCATGCGGCGAGTCGCGAACTCGACCCGAACGAACCGTACGCGGCTGTGTGGGTCGGTACGGACGGCGTGTACGGCTGGAGTGTCGTCGATGGCGCGAACGTCGGCGAAATGCGCTATCCGGCGCCCGAGCATGCCGATCTCGCCAACGCGTTGCGCGATCTCACGCAGGGGCCGGAGTTCGACTGCGCGCTGATCGGCGGCGAAATCGAACTGCTCGACGGCGTCGGCTTTTCGCTCGCCGAGATTGGCGACGTGCTCGGCTGCTCGGCGCTGCCGTTCGAGTGCGCGCTGCTCGGCAGCCACGCACGGCCGCTCGACGACGCGTTGCTGCACGAGCCGGCTGGCGCGGTCGCGTTTGGGCTCGCGTTGCGTGGGGTGCTGGAATGAGGGGCGCTCTGTCGTTTTCATCTGGCGTGGCCGCGAGTCCCAATCGGTGTGACCAGCGTGCCGCTGTGCCGTGGCTAGGCGGCTTCAATCTGCTGCCGTACCGCCAACGCAACGCGCGACTCGCACGGCGCCGCTGCATGCGCGACTGGGCCGTGGCGGCGTGCGTCGGTGCCGCGGGCGTGCTGCTCGTCGCCGGTTGGCAGAGCTTTGCCGCGGCGCGGTTGGATGCGCGGCGCGCAGCTGTCGAGCAGGCGTTGACCCCGCTCGCCGCGCCGCTCGCGGAGCACGCGAAGTTGTCGCGGGCCGAACAGGCGCAACGCGAAGCCGCGGGGCGCGCCGCGAGTCTCGCGAGGCCGCTCGCGCATCTGCGCGATCTGCTCGACGCGCTGAGCTTCGAGCCCGGCGAGCGCATCGTGTTGCGGCAGTTTCGACAGCGCGAGTACGAGACCGAATTGCTGGCGACTTCGAGCGGCCATATCGCGTCGGCTGAGTGGCTCAAGCGGCTCGGCGCGATTCACGGCGTGCAGGGCGCGGAGATGCGCGATTTACGTCGGCCGACGGGGAAGGGCGGCGCATCGGCGGAACCGGCGATTGGCGGACCGGTGGAATTCGATGCGCGCCTGCGCTGGGGCGAACCGCCGCTCCAAGTGAAGCACGCGTCGAGGGCCGCACGAAAGGGAGGTGCACGATGAGCACGACATTTTTCGAGCCGGGCGGCGCACCGCACGGCGCCGCGTTCGTTTCACGCTGGGTCAAGCGGGCGCGTATGCCGCTCGAGGCTTGGAGCTCGCACCGTCGCTGGCTCGTCGCGACGGCAATCGCCGCGCTCGTGTTCGCCTTCGGCGCGTACGGCTGGAACACGGCCGATCTCGCCGGACTGGAAACGAGCCGCGCCGCGCTTTCGCTCGGCACGCAGCGTCTCGCGCAGGCGCGGCACGCGCTAGCGCAGCTGCCGTCGCTGCGCCGTGCAGCCGCGGCGATGCCGGCCACGGTGTCGAGCGCCGTGCCGTGGAATTCCGCCGACGACGTGCGCATCGTCTCCGAGCTGGCCACGCAGAGCGGCGTCCTGTTGCTCGCGGTCGAACCGGGCGCGGCGAGCGGCGAGGGCGTCGAGCGCAAGCGCGAGCTGCAGCTCACCGCGCGCACGGACTTCGTCCACCTGATGGCGTTTTTCCACGGGCTCGCGCAACTGCCGGTGCTGATCGTTCCCGCCGATGTGACCGTCAAGCAGGACGGCAAAGGTCTCGCGGTGGCCGCGACGCTGCAGGTGTACGACGCGCTGCGGCCGGCGTCCGCAACCCCGGCTGCGAGCGCCGGCGTAAGCGCTGACGCCGACGAGGCCGCCGCCGACGACGAAGGCCTCGTATTCTTCGATCCGTTCGCGAAGCCGCAGATCTCCGCGAGCGGCGAGCCGGGCGATGTTTCCGAGTTGCGGCTTATCGGTTTGCTGCGGGATCGTACCCGCGGGCTCGCCCTGCTCGACACGCCAGACGGCACGACGACTGTCGCGGCCGGCCAGCAACTGGGCGTCGAGCGGGTCACGCAGCTCGACGCGCTAGGCATTACGCTCGCGAACGGCGGCGCGACGCGCACGCTGACGCTGATGCAGACGGAGGCGTCATGATGCGCACACTCACGCGATTGAGAGTGGCGATGTTGCGGGGCGAACGCGAGGTCCGTGTCGTCTGCGGGCTGTGTTTCGGGCTCTACGTCGCTGCGACGCTGGGCGTTGGGGTCGCACAGGCAGCGACGTCACCGCTGCTACCGCCGTTGCCGACTTACGCGGCGCTCGACGATCCACCCGTATCGGCCAATCCCGCCCACGAGACAGCGCCGCTGCCGAGCGGCGGCATCGGCCAGGCCGCGAATCCGTTCGGCTATGTTTCTGCGTCAAGCGCGACCTCGGACCCGGACACCCTCGAGCCGGCCCCGCGTGCCGCGATAGCGCCCGACGCTTCCCCCGACGACGACGCCAACGGCCAGATCCTGCCACCGTCGCCAAAACAACCCGCCGTTACCGCCCGCGACGACGGCGCCGGCACGCCCAGTCTCGAGGGCCCACCGGTTCCGCTGCCGCCGCGGCCGCGCCTCGCCGACGCAGCGGCCGGTGCCGACTCGGGTCTTCCCGCGGGCAACAAGCCGATTTCGCTGAACTTCCAGCATGCGCAACTCGGCGCGGTCCTGAAAGCGTTCGCCGAGTTCACCGGCCTGAACATCGTCGCCAGCGACAAAGTGCGCGGCGCCGTATCGATACGGCTCGATCAGGTGCCGTGGCGCACCGCGTTCGACACGCTGCTCGACGTCAACAATCTGGCGATGGAGCGCCACGGCAACGTCATCTGGGTCGCGCCCGCCGCCGAACTCGCCGCGCGCGAACGTCAGCGCTTCGAAGCTCACGCGCGCGCCGCGGACCTCGAACCGCTCGCGAGCCGCACGTTCGAGCTGCACTACGCGCACGCCGAGGACGTGCGGCGCCTGCTGACCGGTTCCGGCACCCAGCGCGTGCTGTCCAAACGCGGCGCCGTCACCGCCGATCCACGCACCAACCTGCTGTTCGTCACCGATCTCGCTGGGCGGCTCGAACAGATCGCGGCGCTGATCGCCTCCGTCGACCGGCCGACTCGCCAGGTGCTGATCGAGGCGCAGATCGTCGAAGGCGACCAGGGCTTTTCGCGCAATCTCGGGGTGCGGCTGTCGCTGGCCGGCACGAGCGCGGATGGTACGTCGAGGGGGCTGACGGGAGGAACGGACGGCACCGTGTACGATCTGTCGGCCCGTCCGATTTCCGGATTCGATGCCGCGACCGCCGGCCTCACGCTATTCGCGGCGCACGCTACACGGCTGCTCAATATCGAACTCTCGGCGCTCGAATCAGAGGGCCATGGGAAAATCGTGTCGAGCCCGCGGGTCGTGACGGCGGACCGGATGAAGGCGATCGTCGAGCAGGGCACCGAGCTGCCATATCAGGCGAAGGTCGGCCAGGGCGTATCTGGCGTGCAGTTTCGCCGCGCGACGCTCAAACTGGCGGTCGAGCCGCAGATCATGCCGGATGGCCGCGTGGTGCTCGATCTAGACGTCGCGAAGGACAGCGTCGGCGAGCAGACCGACGCCGGGCCCGCGATCAACACCAAGCACGTGCAAACGCGCGTCGAGGTCGAGGATGGTGGTACGGTATCGATCGGCGGAATTTACGAGACCGACGACCGCGACGACGTCGAGCGGGTGCCCATCCTTGGCAAAATACCTGTTCTGGGCGCGTTGTTCCGCCATCGGACTCATCGCGACACGCGCAGTGAACTGGCGGTTTTCATCACGCCGCGCGTGGTGCGGGAAAATTAGGGCATATAGGGCGCGCTTGCGCCGCCGTCCGTCGGCGGCGCGCAGGCTCGACAAGGCAGCCGCTTTGCCAGTAAGCTGCGGCACGAACTACACCGGATTAGCCAGAGGACACCGTTGCAACCGCGGGACGCACACGCCAATGTTTTTTTCGTAGGGCTCATGGGGGCAGGAAAGACCACTGTGGGTCGGGCGGTTGCGCGCCGTCTCGAGCGCCCGTTCTTTGATTCCGACCATGAAATCGAGGCGCGCACGGGCGCGCGCATTCCCGTGATCTTCGAGCTCGAGGGCGAAGCGGGCTTTCGCGATCGCGAAGCCAGCGTGATCTCGGAGCTGACCGCGCGCGACAATATCGTGCTCGCGACCGGCGGCGGCGCGGTGCTGCGGCCGGAAAACCGCGAAGCGCTGAAAAGCCGCGGCCTCGTGATCTATCTGCGCGCCAATCCGCATGACCTGTGGCTGCGCACGCGGCGCGACAAGAATCGTCCGCTGCTGCAAACGGAAGATCCCAAGGCTCGCCTCGAAGCGCTCTATGAAGTGCGCGACCCGCTGTACCGCGAATGCGCGCACTTCGTGATCGAAACCGGCCGGCCTTCGGTCAACGGACTCGTCAACATGGTTCTGATGCAGCTCGAGATGGCCGGCGTCGCCAAACATCCTGCGTCATAATGGACCGTATGATTACCGTCAACGTCGAACTGGGCGAGCGCGCCTACCCCATTCATATCGGTGCCGACCTGATCGGCCAGACCGAGCTGTTCAAGCCGCATATCGCCGGCAACTCGGTCACGATCGTCACCAACAGCACCGTCGATCCGCTTTACGGCGACAAGCTGCGCGCGGCGCTCGCGCCGCTGAACAAGCAGGTGTCCACGGTCGTTCTGCCGGACGGCGAAGCGCACAAGAATCTGCAGACGCTGAACCTGATCTTCGACGCGCTGCTCGGCTCGCGCGCGGACCGCAAGACCACGCTGATCGCGCTCGGCGGCGGTGTGATCGGCGACATGACCGGGTTTGCCGCCGCCTGCTACATGCGCGGCGTGCCGTTCATCCAGGTGCCGACCACGTTGCTGTCGCAGGTGGATTCGTCGGTCGGCGGCAAGACCGGCATCAATCATCCGCTCGGCAAGAACATGATCGGCGCGTTCTACCAGCCGCAGGCGGTGATCGCCGACATCGGGGTATTGCGGTCACTGCCCGAGCGTGAACTCGCGGCGGGCATCGCCGAAGTCATCAAGACCGGCGCGATCGCCGATGCCGGTTTCTTCACCTGGATCGAGGCCAATATCGAGGCTTTGAACCGCTGCGAACCGGCGGCGTTGACCGAGGCGGTCAAGCGTTCGTGCGAGATCAAGGCGTCGGTGGTGGCGCAGGACGAGCGCGAAGGCGGTCTACGCGCGATCCTGAACTTCGGCCATACGTTCGGCCACGCGATCGAAGCCGGGCTCGGTTATGGCGAGTGGCTGCACGGCGAGGCGGTCGGCTGCGGAATGGTGATGGCGGCGGATCTGTCCGTGCGCCTCGGCCATCTGGACGAAGCGTCGCGCAAGCGACTCGTCGACGTGGTGCTTGCCGCGCATTTGCCCACGCGTGCTCCCGCTCTCGGCACGGATCGCTACATCGAGCTGATGCAGATCGACAAGAAAGCGGAAGGCGGCGCGATCAAGTTCATTCTGCTGAAGCGTTTCGGTGAGACGCTGATTACCCGCGCGCCCGACGCCGAAGTGCATGCGACGCTGGCCGCCGCCGTCTAGATTCAACACGGCCCTGCAGCCACGCTTCACGCACTCGCGTCACGAGGCGCCGCCCATGTGTTTCGGAGAACCCGGTGACTGACAGGCGCAGCGACGATATCCAGCATGACTCGACAAGTGCGCGCGCAGGCGCGATCGGCGCCACGGCCATCGCTGCGGATGCCGCTGCCGCGATCGCCGCGCCCGCCGTCCCCGCGCCGACCCAGCAGGCGCTCGAAGCGCATCTCGCGCCGTACGCGGCGCATTCGAGCCAGTCGCGCGGGCGGCGCTATGCGGAAACCGCGCCGAGCGCGCGCACCGAGTTTCAGCGTGACCGCGACCGCATCGTCCACTCCACCGCGTTCCGGCGGCTCGAGTACAAGACTCAGGTATTCGTCAATCACGAGGGCGACCTGTTTCGCACGCGCCTCACCCATAGCCTCGAAGTTGCGCAGATCGCGCGCTCGGTTGCGCGGAATCTGCGCGTCAATGAAGATCTGGTCGAAGCGATTTCGCTGGCGCACGATCTCGGCCATACACCGTTCGGCCATGCCGGCCAGGACGCATTGAACGAATGCATGCGCGAGCACGGCGGCTTCGAGCACAACCTGCAGAGTCTCGCGGTCGTCGACGAACTTGAGGAGCATTACGGAGCATTCAACGGTCTGAACCTGTGCTTTGAGACGCGCGAGGGCATCCTCAAGCATTGCTCGCGCGACAACGCGCGCCGGCTCGGCGAATTGGGCGAGCGCTTTCTCGAAGGACGTCAACCGTCGCTCGAAGCGCAGATCGCCAACGTCGCCGATGAAATCGCGTACAACAATCACGACGTCGATGACGGTTTGCGCTCCGGTCTGCTGTCGCTCGAGCAGCTCGCCGAAGTGGAGCTCTGGCAGACGCATTGTGAGGCGGCGCGCGGCGACTACCCGCAGATCGAAGGACGTCGGCTGATTCACGAGACGGTGCGGCGCGTGATCAATACGCTGATCGTCGATCTGATCGAGACGACGCGGGCCAACCTCGCACGCTACGCGCCGGCGTCACTAGACGACGTGCGCGCGGCGCCCCCGCTCGTCGCGCACAGCGATGCAATCGCGGCTCAGGCCGCGGCGCTCAAACGCTTTCTGTTCAGAAACATGTACCGCCACTATCGTGTGATGCGCATGGCCAACAAGGCACGCCGCGTCGTGGTCGGCCTGTTCGACGCGTTCACCGACGATCCGCGGCTGCTGCCGCCGGACTATCAATCGAGCGATGCGACGCGCCAGCCGCGTCTGATCGCGCATTACATCGCGGGGATGACCGATCGCTACGCGCTGAAGGAGTATCGGCGGCTGTTCGTGATCGACGATAACTAGTCGTTAGCGGCTAGGCGCGGCAAGAGGGCAACGTTCGACCTTGCCGCATCGAAGCGGCCGTCGCGTCTCCTTGCCAGCACCCTCAAGTCGCGCAAGCCAGCGTCATCGCGAACGCGACGCGAACAGCGCCCCCGCCACCAGTGCAAGCCCGCCGACGATCGCAATCGTCTGCCACGGATTTTCATGCACATAGTGATCGGCGTCCGACATCGCGACGCCCGCGCGGTCGCGCATCGCATCGCGGGTGTCGTTCAGCCGCTCGCGCGCGGCGTCCAGCTGTTTGCGCAGCCTGCCGCGCAAGGCCACGGCGTCGGCCTGCGTGCCGTCGGCCAAGGTCGATTCGAGTTCCGACAGCAGGGTGCGCAACTCGACCGCGATATCTTCGGCCGCATGGCGGCTATGGCGAGCGATGCGCCGCGCACGGCGACTCGCGCTGGTCCAGGATTCGCCGAGGGCGTCTCGCGTATTTGGAAGTGCTGTCATGGTCGCTCCGTCGATGAGTTGAAAGGCCCCGCGCGTCGTCGCGCGGACACGCTATGCGCAGACGCAGTATCACGTCGCAGCGTAGGAAACGCCATCTAACGCAACTTCGATGCCAAGCGTCGCATCGCCCGTAACGTGATAGTGAGCGGCTCGCGACACGCTTCGCGTGGGCGTAACGTTGCCAGATATTGCACGCAGGTGCGCCGCATTCGCGTCAAATTTACAAACGCCGATGCCGGACGACACTGTCATGCCGATACGACCTGGACGCCAAACAAAAACGCCGTCATCTGCTCGATGACGGCGTTCCCCAGGGCGCGAAAATTCGACTACCCTAATTCAAGCCACCTGCTGTCGCGATGCGTTAGAAACGGTAACCGATGTTGACGTAGGTGACGATCGGGTTCAGCTTGATCTTGGTCTGCGATTGCACGGTCAGCGTGCCGACCGGCGTGGTGGCCGCCGAATTGAGCTTCGCGGTCGTGCTGAGCGGCAGGTACGAGATCGACACGCCGGCGAACCAGTGCTGATTGAAGGAGTAGTGGAAGCCCGCATTAAACACGGGTTCCCACGAACTATCCGTCGAGACACTGGTCGGACCATGCAGAACGTTGGCTTGGAATGAGCTGTTGGTGATGTGCTCGTCGGTGAACCAGATGCGGCTCACGCCGACACCGAGATACGGTCGGAAAGCAGCGGTCGGCGCGTTGAAGTAGTACTTGAACAGCAGAGTCGGGCTCCACTGTTTGGCCTGCCCGATCTTGCCGAACTGCGCGAGGCTACCCGTGCCTGACAGGTCGAAAGTAGGCGGGACGCCAATGACGAATTCGGTGGCGATGTGGTCAGTGACGAAGTATCCGGCGGTGAAGCCGATGGTGTCGGCCGAACCCAGCGAAGCGCCGGTGTTGGCTTCGGTAATGTTGGTTGGGCTACCGCCAATGCTGGTTACGGTCAGCGGATCGCTGCTCGATTGGGGCGCCAGATGGAACCAGCCCGTCGTGACGTAAAAGCTGCCGGCCGATTGTGCGTGCGCCGCCGTGCTCATGCAGGCAAGCACTGCCATCCCCGTTACGGCCTGTTTTAATTTCATATGTGCTCCTCCAAAAAAGGCCCGCTCATTATGACTACAACGTTTGAAACAAACCATACGCGGCGGTTAGAGTTTTCTCCCTAAGCACCGTATGGTTTCTGGCTTGGCCGCATGGCGCCGAACCTTACGCGCATGCGGATCTTCGGACCTTCGGGTATATACCAACGCGACTATTGGACACTCCAGCATGGCACGGCTTGCACGTCTTTATGTCCCCGACCAGCCGCAGCACGTCATCCTCCGCGGGCTCGATCAGCAGCCCGCCTTCGTCGACGACCAGGACTACGAGCTTTTCATCGACTGTCTGAAGGCGGCTTCCCGGGACCATCACCTTTCCATCCACGCTTATGCCTTGATGCCGGGCGCCGTGCAACTGCTCGTCACGCCCACCGAGGAGTCGAGTCTGCCCAAGGCGATGCAGGCTGTCGGGCGGCGCTACGTCGCGCACTTCAACCGGCGCTATGCCCGTCGCGGCACCTTGTGGGAGGGCCGTTACCGCGCCACGGTGATCGAAGGCGAGCGCTACTTCCTGCTGGCGAGCAGGGTGGTCGAGATGTGTCCGGTGCGCTTGCAGCTGGTCAACGCGGCGGAGGATTATCGTTGGTCGAGCTATCGGCATCACATCGGCCTTACCCTCGACAGCCTGATCACGGATCACCCTCTCTACTGGTCTCTCGGCAATACGCCGTTCGAGCGACAGCGTGCTTATCGCGAACTGTGCGAGCAGCCGCTCGACGAGCGCGAAGCGAGTCAGCTCCAGCAAGCCACGTTGAAGGGTTGGGTACTCGGCAGCGACACTTACCGCGAATGGGCGGCGCGCGCCGCGAACCGACGTGTGTCCCCGCTACCGCGTGGCCGGCCACGCAAGGTGCGCGAGACGCCGCATACGCAGTGACGCGGCGACACCCGCTACCCAGCACCGCCGATAGAGCGGCTTTAAATTCGAATAAAGCGTTTGGCATCAAAGGACTGCGTGAAGACGGCATTTCGTATGCCGTTTTCTTTTGCGCGGAATTGATGTGGAACCAATAAAAAATAGCCGCAACGCACCAATTTGATAATCGGGGACTGATTACTATGTTTTATTTGCTATTTCCTTGATTCGTCGCGTATATTCCGATTTCCGACGCTTTTCGTCCCGCGCAGTCTGGCTGCGAGAAGAGCGCCGTCGTGGTTGCGAAGCGCACTGCGGCAAAAAAACAATGGTTTAACGGCCTGTCCGGCCTCCTCACAGACGGTGTCCCCATGAACGACCACCAGCAACCGATTCACCCGGTTCCCGCCGCCCAAGGTCTGTACGACCCGCAAAACGAGCACGACGCTTGCGGCGTCGGCTTCGTCGCCCATATCAAGGGCCACAAGAGTCACGAAATCATCCAGCAGGGCTTGAAGATTCTCGAGAACCTCGACCACCGGGGCGCCGTCGGCGCCGATCCGCTGATGGGCGACGGCGCGGGCATCCTGATCCAGATTCCGGACGGCTTCTATCGCGAAGAGATGGCCCGCCAGGGCGTGACGCTGCCGCCGGCTGGCGAATACGGCGTCGGCATGATCTTCCTGCCGAAGGAGCATGCGTCGCGCATCGCCTGCGAGCAGGAGCTCGAGCGCACGGTGAAGGCCGAAGGTCAGGTCGTGCTCGGCTGGCGCGACGTGCCGGTCGACCACGCGATGCCGATCTCGCCGACCGTGAAGGCGAGCGAGCCGCTGATCCGCCAGATCTTCATCGGTCGCGGCAAGGACATCATGGTGACCGACGCGCTCGAGCGGAAGCTGTACATCATCCGCAAGACCGCGAGCCACCGCATCCAGGCGCTGAAGCTCAAGCACGGCAAGGAATACTTCGTGCCTTCGTGCTCGGCGCGCACCGTCGTCTACAAGGGTCTGCTGCTCGCGGGTCAGGTCGGCGTCTACTACCGCGACCTGCAGGACGAGCGTGTCGTGTCGGCGCTCGCCCTTGTGCACCAGCGCTTCTCGACCAACACGTTCCCGGCGTGGGAACTGGCACACCCGTACCGCATGATCGCTCACAACGGCGAAATCAACACGGTGAAGGGCAACGTCAACTGGCTGAACGCGCGCACCGGCGCGATCGCCTCGCACGTGCTCGGCGACGATCTGCCGAAGCTCTGGCCGCTGATCTATCCGGGCCAATCGGACACCGCATCGTTCGACAACTGTCTCGAACTGCTGGTGATGGCCGGCTATCCGCTCGTCCACGCGATGATGATGATGATCCCGGAAGCCTGGGAACAGCACACGCTGATGGACGAAAACCGCAAGGCGTTCTACGAATACCACGCCGCGATGATGGAGCCGTGGGACGGCCCCGCCGCGATCGCGTTCACCGACGGCCGCCAGATCGGCGCGACGCTCGACCGTAACGGTCTGCGTCCGGCGCGCTACATCGTCACCGACGACGACCTCGTCATCATGGCGTCGGAAGCCGGCACGCTGCCTATTCCCGAATCGAAGATCGTCAAGAAGTGGCGTCTGCAGCCGGGCAAGATGTTCCTGATCGACATGGAGCACGGCCGCATCATCGACGACAAGGAACTGAAGGACAACCTCGCCAACGCCAAGCCGTACAAGAGCTGGATCGACGCTGTGCGCATCAAGCTCGACGAGATCGAGGCGAAGGCCGAAGACGTCGTGACGGAGCGCCGCGAAGCTGCTGCGCTGCTGGATCGCCAGCAGGCGTTCGGCTATACGCAGGAAGACCTGAAGTTCCTGATGGCGCCGATGGCGCAAGCGGGTGAGGAAGCCGTCGGTTCGATGGGCAACGACTCGCCGCTGGCGGTCATGTCCAACAAGAACAAGACGCTCTACCACTACTTCAAGCAGCTATTCGCGCAGGTCACGAACCCGCCGATCGACCCGATCCGTGAAAACATGGTGATGTCGCTCGTGTCGTTCATCGGCCCGAAGCCGAACCTGCTCGACACGAACAACATCAACCCGCCGATGCGTCTCGAAGTGTCGCAGCCGGTGCTCGACTTCAAGGACATCGCGAAGATCCGCGCGATCGATCAGTACACCGGCGGCAAGTTCAGCTCCTACGAACTGAACATCTGCTATCCGGTCGCCTGGGGCAAGGAAGGCATCGAAGCGCGTCTCGCGTCGCTGTGCGCGGAAGCGGTCGATGCGGTCAAGTCCGGCTACAACATGCTGATCGTGTCGGACCGCAAGACCGACCGCGACAACGTCGCGATTCCGGCGCTGCTCGCCACCGCCGCGATCCACACGCACCTCGTGCAGCAAGGTCTGCGCACGAGCACGGGTCTCGTCGTCGAAACCGGTTCGGCGCGTGAAACGCACCACTTCGCGCTGCTCGCGGGCTATGGCGCGGAAGCCGTGCACCCGTACCTCGCGATGGAAACGCTGAGCCAGCTCGCGGCCGGCCTGAAGGGCGACCTGTCGGCGGAGAAGGCGGTTTACAACTTCACGAAGGCGGTCGGCAAGGGCCTGCAGAAGGTCATGTCGAAGATGGGCATTTCGACCTATATGTCGTACACCGGCGCGCAGATTTTCGAAGCGGTCGGACTTGCGTCGGATCTGGTGGCGAAGTACTTCCACGGCACCTCGTCGAAGGTCGGCGGCATTGGTCTGTTCGACGTCGCGGAAGAAGCGATCCGTCTGCATCGCGAAGCCTTCGGCGACAACCCGGTTCTCGCGAACATGCTCGACGCGGGCGGCGAGTACGCATACCGCGTGCGCGGCGAGGAACACATGTGGACGCCGGATGCGATCGCCAAGCTGCAGCACTCGGCGCGCAGCAACTCGTACCAGACGTACAAGGAATACGCGCATCTGATCAACGATCAGACCAAGCGTCACATGACCTTCCGCGGCCTGTTCGAGTTCAAGTTCGATCCGACCAAGGCGATCCCCCTCGACGAAGTCGAACCGGCGAAGGAAATCGTCAAGCGTTTCGCGACCGGCGCAATGTCGATGGGCTCGATCAGCACCGAAGCGCACGCTACGCTCGCCGTCGCGATGAACCGCATCGGCGGCAAGTCGAACACTGGTGAAGGCGGTGAAGACGCGAACCGTTATCGCAACGAACTGCGCGGCATTCCGATCAAGAACGGCGACACGATGAAGTCCGTGATCGGCGACGAAGTGATCGTCGACATTCCGTTGAAGGAAGGCGATTCGCTGCGCTCGCGCATCAAGCAGGTCGCCTCGGGCCGCTTTGGCGTGACGGCGGAGTACCTCGCGTCGGCCGATCAGATCCAGATCAAGATGGCGCAGGGTGCGAAGCCGGGCGAAGGCGGTCAGCTGCCGGGCCACAAGGTGTCGGACTACATCGGCAAGCTGCGTTACTCGGTGCCGGGCGTCGGCCTCATTTCGCCGCCGCCGCACCACGACATCTACTCGATCGAAGACCTCGCACAGCTGATTCACGATCTGAAGAACGTCAACGCGTCGTCGAGCATCTCGGTGAAGCTCGTGTCGGAGTCGGGCGTCGGTACGGTTGCAGCAGGTGTCGCGAAGGCGAAGGCCGATCACGTCGTGATCGCCGGTCATGACGGTGGCACGGGTGCGTCGCCGCTGTCGTCGATCAAGCATGCGGGCACGCCGTGGGAACTGGGTCTCGCCGAAACGCAGCAGACGCTGGTGCTGAACCGTCTGCGCGGCCGTATCCGCGTGCAGGCCGACGGTCAGATGAAGACTGGCCGCGACGTCGTGATCGGCGCGCTGCTCGGCGCGGACGAATTCGGCTTCGCGACGGCGCCGCTCGTCGTCGAAGGCTGCATCATGATGCGCAAGTGCCATCTGAACACGTGCCCGGTCGGCGTCGCGACGCAAGATCCGGTACTGCGTGCGAAGTTCCAGGGCCAGCCGGAACACGTCGTGAACTTCTTCTTCTTCGTAGCGGAAGAAGCGCGCGAAATCATGGCGCAACTCGGTATCCGCAAGTTCGACGACCTGATCGGCCGCGCGGAACTGCTCGACACGAAGAAGGGCATCGAGCACTGGAAGGCGAAGGGCCTCGACTTCTCGCGCGTGTTCTATCAGCCGCAAGTGCCGGCCGAAGTCGCGCGCAAGCACGTCGACGTGCAGGATCACGGCCTCGACCGCGCACTCGACCACACGCTGATCGAGAAGGCGAAGGCCGCGATCGAGAAGGGCGAGCACGTGTCGTTCATCCAGCCGGTGCGCAACGTGAACCGCACGGTCGGCGCGATGCTGTCGGGCACGATCGCGAAGAAGTATGGCCACGAAGGTCTCGCGGACGACGCGATCCACATCCAGCTGAAAGGCACCGCGGGCCAGAGCTTCGGCGCGTTCCTCGCAAAGGGCATCACGCTGGATCTGGTCGGCGACGGCAACGACTACGTGGGTAAGGGCCTGTCGGGCGGCCGCATCATCATCCGTCCGACCAACGATTTCCGCGGCAAGTCGGAAGAGAACATCATCTGCGGTAACACGGTGATGTACGGCGCGATCGAAGGTGAAGCCTTCTTCCGCGGCGTCGCGGGCGAGCGTTTCTGCGTGCGTAATTCGGGCGCGACGGCGGTCGTCGAAGGCACGGGCGATCACGGCTGCGAATACATGACGGGCGGCACGGTGGTCGTGCTCGGCGAGACGGGCCGTAACTTCGCGGCCGGCATGTCGGGCGGTATCGCCTACGTGTTCGATCCGGATGGTACGTTCGCGGGCAAGTGCAACAAGTCGATGGTGTCGCTCGACCCGGTGCTGCAACAGGCCGAACAGGAGCGCACGGTCGACAAGGGCGTGTGGCATCGCGACACAACCGACGAAGCGCTGCTCAAGGGCCTTATCGAGCGTCACTTCCAGTTCACGGGCTCCCCGCGCGCGAAGGCGTTGCTCGAAAACTGGGACGCGGCACGCCGTCAGTTCGTGAAGGTATTCCCGACCGAATACAAGCGTGCGCTCGGCGAACTCGCCGCGAAGAAGGCGAACAGCGAAGTGCTCGCCGCCTGAGCTGCCGTCACGGAAGTCACATTCAGACGTACCCGCCGCGTTCCGATCGATCGACGCGCGGCGGGTCCAGATTACCCCTAGATACAGATAGAGAAGAGAACCACATGGGCAAGGCAACCGGTTTTCTCGAGTTCGAACGTCGCCACGAGACGTACGAGGCTCCGCTCACGCGTGTGAAGCACTACAAGGAATTCGTCGCGGCACTGACCAACGACGAAGCGAAGATTCAAGGCGCGCGTTGCATGGACTGCGGCATTCCGTTCTGCAACAACGGCTGCCCGGTCAACAACATCATCCCGGACTTCAACGACCTGGTGTTCCGTCAGGACTGGAAGAACGCGATCGAAGTGCTGCATTCGACCAACAACTTCCCCGAGTTCACGGGCCGCATCTGCCCGGCGCCGTGCGAAGCGGCGTGCACGCTCGGCATCAACGACGACCCGGTCGGCATCAAGTCGATCGAGCACGCGATCATCGACAAGGCCTGGGCCGAAGGCTGGGTCGCGCCGCAAACGCCGAAGCACAAGACCGGCAAGAAGGTCGCCGTGGTCGGCTCGGGCCCCGCGGGTCTCGCGGCCGCGCAGCAGCTCGCGCGCGCCGGTCATGACGTGACCGTGTTCGAGAAGAACGACAGGATCGGCGGCCTGCTGCGCTATGGCATCCCCGACTTCAAGCTGGAGAAGTGGCAGATCGACCGCCGCATGCGCCAGATGGAAGCCGAAGGCGTGACATTCCGCACCAACGTGTTCATCGGCAAACCGGACTCGTTGCCGGCGCACATCGGCAACACCGCGAAGGAAACCATCACGCCGGCCGAGCTGAATGAGCAGTTCGACGCGGTCGTGATCGCCGGTGGTTCGGAAACGCCGCGCGATCTGCCGGTGCCGGGCCGCGAGCTCGAAGGCGTGTACTACGCGATGGAATTCCTGCCGCAGCAGAACAAGGTCAACGCCGGTGACAAGGTGCCGAACCAGCTGATCGCGAAGGGCAAGCACGTCGTCGTGATCGGCGGTGGCGATACCGGTTCGGACTGCGTGGGTACGTCGAACCGTCATGGCGCGAAGAGCGTCACGCAGTTCGAACTCCTGCCGCAGCCGCCGGAAGAAGAGAACAAGCCGCTCGTGTGGCCGTACTGGCCGATCAAGCTGCGCACGTCGTCGTCGCACGAGGAAGGCTGCGAGCGCGATTGGGCGGTTGCGACCAAGCGCCTCGAAGGTAAGAACGGCAAGGTCGAGAAGCTGATCGCCGCGCGCGTCGAATGGAAGGACGGCAAGATGGTCGAAGTGCCGAACTCCGAATTCGAAATGAAGGCCGACCTCGTGCTGCTCGCGATGGGCTTTACGCAGCCGGTCTCGCCGGTGCTCGAAGCATTCGGCGTCGACAAGGATGCGCGCGGCAATGTGCGCGCCACGACCGAGGGCGACAAGGCGTACTACACGTCGGTGAACAAGGTGTTCACGGCGGGCGACATGCGTCGCGGCCAGTCGCTCGTGGTATGGGCGATCCGCGAAGGCCGTCAGTGCGCACGTTCGGTCGATGCGTTCCTGATGGGGCATACGGAACTGCCGCGTTAAGCGCCTTCAGCCGGCGTGCGTGCCTGGAGTTCCAGGCCACCGCGCGTGCCGGCCACGAATTGCAGGAAGACGTGGAGACGACAAGGTGCCCCAAGAAGGGCACCTGTAGCGGTAAAGCGATGCAGTAAGAAAGAAACCGGGCTCGCCTGAAAGGGGGAGCCCGGTTTTCTTTTGCCTCGTCGCGGTGCGTTATGTCCGCCTCATTTGCGACAGCGCGCGAGCGTCACGCAGCATTTATTGGCGCGCACCCGGCCCTCTTTTTTTCTTACAAACCACTACGATGTAACGCAAAACTTATTGGTCAACGTTAAACTGCGTCTGCAGCCCGGCTGCCCACTCGATCCTCCTATAACCCATCGCCTCCGATGCCCGTCACCGCGAAAAACCGTTCGCCTTTCCGCGCCCTTACGAGCACGACCGTGCCCGTGGAGCGCGGCATGCTGGGCGAAACGTCGGCGGCGCGGCGACGCTTTCTGAGGGGCTCGGCCGGTGCGATGCTGGCCGCGGGTTTCGGCAGCACGCTGCTATCCGCGTGCGGCGGCAGTCTCGAAGCCGAGCAGCCGGCTACGCCGCGACTCGTGTCGGTCAGCAATTTCCGCGATGTCGGCGGCGCGGGTGCCGGCTATCTGACCGTCGACGGCAAGCAGATGCGGCGCGGCGTGTTCTTTCGCGCGAATGCGCTGACGCTGAGCGGCACGGACACGGTGACGCTCGACAAGCTCGGCATCGTGTCGGTCTACGACCTGCGCACGCCCGCCGAAATCGCGCGCACCGCCGATGTGCTGCCGGGCGGCGCGACATCCTCCGCGCTGAATGTGCTCGGCACGAACGACTTCGTTACGCCCCCGGTCGATTCGCCCGTCGACGCCGTCGCGTTCATGCAGGCTCAGGCGCGCGCGTATGTGACGGGCGGCCCGCAGCGAGCCGCCTATGGCGCGTTGCTCGGCGCGCTCGCCAACGGCACGGGCGCGCAGCTATTCCATTCGAACGCGGGCAAGGATCGCGCGGGCTGGGTCGCGGCGCTGCTGCTCAGCATCGCCAACGTTCCGCTCGACGTGATCATGCAGGACTACCTGCTCAGCAACGTCTATCTCGCGCCATCGATCGCTGCCCAAACCACCGCGCTGCGCGCGCAGGAAGGCGCGGCCATCGCCGCGGCGAGAGCGCCGTTGTTCGACGTCGACGAGAATTATCTGCAGGCGGGCTTCGACCAGGTCCAGGCGAGCTACGGCACGATGGCGAGCTATTTAACGCAAGGCCTCGGTCTTTCCACCGCGACGGTCGACGCGCTGCGCAATCGGCTCGTGCATTGACGCGCTTCGGCCGTCCGATAGCGAAAAAAAGTCCGCCCCAGAGGAGCGGGCGGACGGAGAAGGGCGGCATCGAGGTTGCCGGGGGCGACTATAAGGCCGCGACCCGCGCGACAGTCGATGCGGTAAGGGCAGGTAAGTGCCCCGGTCCGCGTCCCCTTACCTGCGAGCATCCTCACGTCAGCGCCGGGTCCACCGGCAGTTCGATCCGAACGTCGAGCCCGCCCTGCGCATGATTGCGCACGAGGCAGCGTCCGCAGCGATGGTGCGCGAGCCGCGCGACGATCGCGAGACCGAGCCCGCAATGGCCTTCGCCGCCGCGCGCGGCGTCGAGCCGCACGAACGGCTTCATCGCCGCGGCGATGCGGTCGTCGGGAATGCCGGGGCCGTGGTCGCGCACGCTGATGATCCAATGACCGTCGTTGCACGTGGTTGAGATTTCCACCGGCGGCATGCCGTGTTCGAGCGCGTTGTCGACGAGGTTCGTCACGAGCCGGTCGAGCAGCGTGCGCGGCAGCGTGAACGAGGGGCCAGCGCGCAAGTCGAGTGCGAAAAGCTGGGTTTCGGCGGGGTCCGCCGCTTCGGCGGGTTCAGCGGCCTCCGCGTAATCGCCCGAGGAAAACTGCTCGCGCAAGAACTCGTCGACTTCGACCGGCGGTCCGGCGTCCGCCGATTGGCCCGCGAATTCGAGGAACTGCTGGACGATGTTGGTCAGCGAATCGACGTCGCGGATCAGGCCGGCACGCTCGTTTTCGTCGACCAGCACGCTCGCGCGCAGCTTCAGGCGCGTGAGCGGCGCCTTCAGATCATGCGCGACGCCGGCGAGCATCACCGCCTGGTCGTCGCCGGCTTCGTTCAGGCGCCGCATCATGTCGTTGAACGAGCCGATCAGATCGCGCAGTTCGCGCGGGCCCTGCACCGGCACGGGTTCAGGCCGGCCGCCCGAGCCGAATGCGCGCGACGCATCGGCGACGCGCAGCAACGGCCGTTGCATCTGCCAAACCGCGAACAACGACAGGATCAACCCGGCGGCCAGCATCGAGACCGATTCGATCAGAAAGCGCGGCGGCGGCGGGACATCGACCGGCACGACGACCCAGTTCGACTTGCCCGGAAACAGCACCCACAGTTGCGGCGGACGCAGATCGTCGACGGCGATCTGCGTGCCGGCCGGCAGGTTCTCGCGCAGATGCCGGCTCAACTCGACCAGCATATGCTCGTGCGGCTCGCGCAGATGCACGCTGGTCGGCATGTTCCAGGTGGGTACCAGATGCACGCGCATCGCCGGCGCGAGCGCGGTGCCCTTGATCGGCTCGCCGTTGATCGCCTGCAGCACCAGCAGAATGCCGCGCGCGAAGCCGTCGATCTCATGGCGCGGCGGCTGCATCGTCACCAGCACGAACCAGCTCGCCTGAATCGCGAACAGCACCGCCGCCGACAGCAACGCCATTCTGCCGAACAGCGTGTTCAGCGGATTTCTCATGCGCTCGGGGCGGCCCCGTCCTCGAAGGGGGTGCCATTGGCGTCGGGCACGAACACATAGCCCTTGCCGCGCACCGTTTGCACATAGCACGGGTTCGACGGGTCGTCCTCGATCACGCGGCGCAGGCGCCAGATCGGTACGTCGAGGCTGCGGTCGCGGAACGCGAGGTTGTCGCGATGCACGAGATCGTGAATCAGCACGCGCGACAGCACCTTGTACGGATTGTTGACGAAGATCTTCAGCAGCGCGAATTCGCTGTCGCGCAGCGGCAGCTTGGCGTCGTCGCGGGTCAGCGAGCGCGTCGCGAAGTCCAGTTCGAACGGACCGAAGCGATAGCGCTTGCGTGCTTCCGGCGCGCTCGTGGTGGATGGCCCGCGCCGGCGCAGCACGGTCTGGATGCGCACCAGCAGTTCGCGCGGATCGAATGGCTTGGTCAGATAGTCGTCCGCGCCGAGCGACAGACCGACGATGCGATCGGCCACCGTGCCGCGCGCGGTCACGAAGATCACGGGGATGTCGTCGCCGGCGGCGCGCAACGCGGTGAGCGCGCGCAGGCCGTCGGTGTTCGGCATCATGATGTCGAGTACTACGACTGACGGCCGCTCGCGCTCGAGACGACGCTGCAAATGAGTGCCGTCATGCAGCACGGACGCATCGAAGCCGTTCGACTGCAGAAACTTGCAAAGTAGATCGCGTACGACCGGATCGTCGTCGACGATAAGGACCTGTGGATTCATGGCGAAATTCTAGACTGGCGCGCCCGACGCGCGACCGCGCATTTCCTTACCAACGCTTACTGTGCGCCACGTGGCGCGGGCGGGCTTGCGCCGGGGCGGATCAGAAGGTTCCGCGCCTACTTTAGCACTGCCTGATCCTGCTCTCCGCAACGACCGCCACGCGATGACAACGCCTGGCAAGCACTCGAAAGCCCTCGCAAGCCCACGGAACGGGTCGTAACAACTGCGCGAAAGCATGCTTTGCTTCGCCCATCGTCGGCGCCTGCGCGGCGCGATGATTCGTTCCGCAGCAAGTCGCGCCGCACGCCGAACGAGGCCAGCTGCCTCGGATGACGGCTCGCGGCGCTCAACCGATACCCGCGCGCAATGCGCGCCCTCGCGAGGTCCATCATGACGATCCACAACACCCTCAGCTCCATGCCGTTCTCCACGCTGGCGAAGACACCAGCCACGGAGAAGTCCACCAGTTCCAGCCCCACTGGTGCAGCGGCGAAATCGCAGCAAAGCAGCGCGCTCGCGCAGCCTGCACTGCCTGCGCCGGGGACGGGGCTCATCGGCCATCTGGTCAACACGACCGCGTGAACCGGCGAGGTCCGCGTGCCGTTATCCAGAATTACTGAGCATCGGCGTCGCGTCGTGGCGTGGCTCGTTGCCGGCGCGTTGCTGTTGCCGCTCGGCGGCTGCGGCGCCGCGGCGCTGCCATGCCGGGTCACGGCGGCGACCCTGAAAGTGCTGCCGGTCGTCGGCCATGCGGCGGCGACGCCTTTCGACATGTGCGCTTCCGCGATCGATTGAATCATGATGCTCACCAGGATGGTTGGTGCATTGATGCTGCTCGGCGGTGTGCTGTCGTGCGCCGCGCATGCGCAGCCTGTCGCGCGCAGTCCGAAGGCGGCCAGCGCGGCATCGAATAGCGTCGTCACCGACACGCGGCGGCGCTCGCCGGACGCGCCGTTTTCGTTTCGCGGCGTCGCGCTCGGCATCACGATCGACGAATTCCGCGCGGGCTCGGCCGTGCGCGCGACGCCGGTCGGCAGCGTGCCGATCTGCGAGACCGACGTGCAGGCAGGTGCGCTCGGCATGCGGCTGAAATCGCACGATAGCCTGAGCGTCGCGTGCCGCTGGGCGCATCGCGATGATCAGCGCTGGGCGGTCTCGCAGGCGGTGGTCGATGGCGCGCCGGCGCTCGAACACGTGATGCGCTTCACGCGCATCGACGGGCAAGGCGCATTGCGTCTCTACGAGATGTCGTTCGTGATCGACGAGCTGACCGCGGAGGATCTGCGCGACGCGCTCGAGGATCGTTATGGGCCGCCGCGTCTCGCGACGCGCAACGCGGCGGCGCCGGGCGCGATGCCGATGTACGTATGGGAGAACGCGGTCAGTTCGATCACGCTGTGCTTTCTGCCGGGCAGCCGCAACGGTACGCTCACGTATCTGCTGAAGGGCTCGGATACGTGGATGAAAGCGGTCGTGCGGCAGTGGCAGGCGAGCGGCGCCGACGCGGGCTGATGATTGCCTGGCAAGCCTGATTATCGGTGCGAACCCAACGCCGAAAGCGGATGGCGTCTGGCTAGCGCCGCCACGCTTTAACTCCTTTTCATCTTTCTCGCCACGGAGTCAGCATGACCGCACTACGACTCATCCTGGTGCTCGGCGCCGCGAGCTGTCTCGCGGCCTGTTCGAGCACGCAGACCAGGTCGATCGTCGAAACGCCGATGGCGCCGCCGCTCGCGTCCGCGCCGTTGAACGTCAACACGAAGGCGCGATCTATCAGGCCGGTGCGCCGCTGCTGCTGTATGAGACGCCGCGCGCGCAGCATATCGGCGACGTGCTGACGATCCGGCTGTCCGAATCGTATAGCGGTAACAACAGCGGGAGCGCATCGGCGAACCGCGCGAGCAGCATCACCGCGACCGCCGCGGACCAATCGACGAACGCCGCCGCGCGGCTCGCGAAACTGTTCAACATCGGCTCGGCCAGCACCGACTACAAGGGGCAAGGCAATCTGCGCGACATCAGCGATATGACGGGCACGCTTGCCGTGACCGTGATCGGCACGGTGTCGGGCGGCAATCTCGTCGTGTCGGGCGAGAAGGTGATCGCGATGAGCGGTACCCGCGACCGTCTTCGGTTGTCGGGCATCGTCAATCCCAAGGATATCGAAGCAGGCAATTACGTTGCGTCGAGCAAGGTCGCGAACGCGCGCATCGAACAGGCGGGCCTCGGCATGGTCAACGACGCGACGACGATGGGCTGGCTGCAGCGGATGTTTCTGAGTGTGCTGACGTTTTGACCGTCAGCCGCGTCAGCGCGCTGCGCGTGGTGCGCGACGCGCAGATCGCATCGACTGGCTCCGATCAGATCGACTCGCGCCGCTAGCCGAGCGGCGGAGCGAGCCCGCGTTCGGCGGCGCCGATTTCGCCATCCGGCACGAACACATAGCCGCGTCCCCACACCGTCTGCACGTAGCGCGGTTCCGATGGGTCCACTTCGATCAGCCGACGCAAGCGCCAGATCGATACGTCGAGACTGCGATTGCGATGCGCTTCGCTATTGCCGTGCAGTTTCTCGAGCAGCTGCGCACGTGTGAGCACGGTCATCGCGTGCGTGACGAACACCTTCAGCATCGCGAATTCGCTCGAACGCAGCGTGATGCGTTCGCCGTCGCGGCGCAGTTCGCGCGCGGGGAAGTTCACTTCGAAGCGGCCGAAATGATAGGGCGCGCGTTGCTCCGGCGCGCCCGGCGCGATCGAGCCGCGACGCCGCAGCACCGTGCGAATCCGCGCGACGAGCTCGCTCGGTTCGAACGGCTTGCCGAGATAGTCGTCGGCGCCGAGTTCGAGGCCGATCACGCGATCGATCGGATCGGCGCGCGCGGTCAGCAGAATCACGGGAATGTCGTCGCCGGCGACGCGCAACGCGCGCAGCGCGCTGATGCCATCGAGCTCCGGCATCATGATGTCGAGCACGACGAGCGCGGGACGCTCCTGCTGCAATCTGCGCTGCAACGCCAAGCCATTTTCGAGGGTGGAGACGTTGAAGCCGCGCCCGTGCAGATATTCGCTGACGAGCTCGCGTACGACGGGATCGTCATCGACGATCAGGATGGTCTGGTTCATTCAGGTCATCTTAGTGATGCGCACGGGCCGCGCAAAGCGCATACCGCTTTCCAATCCTTTCCCGTGTAAGGCGCTGCAAGCGAACGCACAGCCGCAGGTCTTCAGCGGGTCGGCGGGAAGGCCTGCGAGGTTTGCAGGGTCTGCTGTTGCTGCTCCTGGCGCGCGAAATCGGTCCGATCGACGACCATCCGCTCGATCAACCCGCCGAGCTTCACCGAGGCAGACGAGAAGCGGTCGGTGTTCAGGCCGCCGGTCTGATAGCGCGCGGTGACGAGAATGCGGCCGCTCTGGATCAGTGTCAGATCGATGATCGACAGGTACTGGATGGATTCGTCGCTGAACGAGCGGCGCCCATAGTCGATCGCGGCGTTGTAGACGAGCCGCGCTTCGCAGCCGGCCGGCGAGGTCCCCGGATTGTAGACGTCCGAACGAATGCCGCGCCGCTCGAGCGCGAGCTGCAGCGCCGGCACGAAATCGCCGACTGACACCGTCGGATTCACTTCGATGCACACGTGCTGCACATCGGCGGGCCGGCCGTTGACGAAGGTCGGCGACGAGTAGTTCGACGCGATCGCGTAGCCGGCCTGGATCACGGAGCCGGTGGCGTCGGCGGCCTGGATCAGCGTCCATGCGCAGCCGTCGAGCGTGAGCGTCAGCGTCGCGGCGAAGGCGGCGAGGGCGCAGCGACGCCGCGCTATCAGCGAGGCAACCCGACCCGGACGCGAAGGCTTGGTTCTGGCTGGCGCGCGCACGGTCGGCGGCGAGGTCATGAGGCAGCGCCCGATCCCGGTCACAAGATTCGCTGGATCATCGAAAGCAGCGACGGCCGCGCGCTCAGCGCGTCACGCGCAGTCGCAGTTCGTTCTGGCCTTGCACGCTCGCGGTGACGTTCACGCGGCGCGCGTCGGTGGTCACGACGAAATGCTGGCGCACCGGTGTGTTGACGTCGTGCACGACGCGCGGAAAGCAGGCGGCGATGTCGGCGCCGAGTTCCTCGAGCGGATCGTTGATGACGCCGTCGGCTTGCCAGTGCGCGCGCCAGTGGCAGTCGTACGCGTGCGCGGTAGCGCGGCAATCGTCGGAATGGGAGACGCCCGGCAGTTGCGCGGCGGTCTCGTTCGGCAGTCGCCGGAAATCGCTCGCATCGACGATGTGCGTGAGCGCCGCGCAGATATCCGCGGGCTGGTTCGGCTCGGCCGTTTGCGCGGCGTCGACGGCGTTGGTGAAGAGCAGCGCCGCGCCGCAGGCTAGAGCGAGGCGCGGGAGCAAAGTCGGGAGCAGAGGTGAAACACGGCGAGCGAATGACATGGGCGAGAAGTCCGGAGAGCGGTTGCGATCAAAGACGTGACTAACGTCAACGAAGGCCGACGAATGGCGCGGCCCGTACGACTATCGTCGCTGCTCGCGGGCATTTTCAAAGCGCGGAACAGCTTGCGCGCTTCGCAAATGCTTCCGAACTCTTCTCGTGTCTTTCCGGATGTTGCGCACGACGCGCGAGGGCGGCGTCGTGCGCTTGATTGAAGTGAGCGCTGTGCGCGTCGCTCACGCCGCTATCGCTTCGGCCGAACGCTCGACGTCGAGCGTTTCGTCATGGAACGCAGCAAGCGATTCGCGATGCGCGACGCTGACGATCGCCGCCTTCGGCAGCCGCTCGGTGAACAGTCGATAGAGCCGCGCCTCGTTTTCCGCGTCGAGCGCGCTGGTCGCTTCGTCGAGGAACAGGTAGTCGGGCTTGTGCAGCAGCACGCGCGCGGCGGCGAAGCGCTGCTGCTCACCCGGCGACAGCACGCGGGTCCAATGCCCCGTTTCCTGCAGACGGTCTGCGTATTCCGACAGATGGCAGGTGATGAGCGCGTCGCGGCATTCGTCGTCGCCATAGGTGTCCGCCGCCGACGGATACGCGAGCGCCGCCTTCAGCGTGCCGATCGGCATGTAGCTGACCTGTGGGATGAACATCATGCGCGCGTTGACCGGCGCGTCGATCGAACCGTCGCCGAACGGCCACAGACCCGCGAGCGCGCGCATCAGCGTGCTCTTGCCGGCGCCCGACGGACCGCGCACGAGCCAGCGCGAGCCCGGCCGGATCGCGATATCGCGGATGCGCGACAGCGGGTTGCCATTGGGCAGCGCGAGCGTGAGGCTGTCGGTGGTAAGCGAGTTGCTGTCGACGAAATGCAGATTGATGCCGCCGTGTTCCGTGGCCGGCGACACCGATTCCTTCAGACGCGGCGAATGCACGACACGCTTGAATTCGCGCAACCGGTTCACGGTCGCGCGCCATTCGACGAGGCTCGTATAACTGTTGATGAACCACGAGAACGAATCGCTGACGGTGCCGAACGCGCTCGAAATCTGCATCAGCACGCCGAACGTGAACGCGCCCGCGAAGTAGCGCGGCGCGGCGACGACGATCGGGAAAATGATCGCGATCTGGCCGTAGAAGCTCAGCACGAAGGTCAGGCGCTTCGTGTACTTCATCACCTGCCACCAGTTGTCGCGGATGCGGCCGAACAACGTGCGGGCGTTCGTCTTCTCGGTTTCCATGCCGTTGTAGAACGCGATCTGCTCGGCGTTCTCACGCAGCCGGATCAGACCGAAACGGAAATCCGCCTCGACTTTCTGCGCCTGATAGTTGATCGACACGAGCGGATGGCCGACCTTCTGCATAACCAGCGAACCGACCACCGCATACAGCGCGGCGGCCCAAACCATATAGCCGGGGATATGCAGCGGCATGCCGCCGAGCGAAATACTCAGCGCGCCCGCGAGCGTCCAAAGGATCGTGATGAACGATACCAGCGTGACGACGGTCGACAGCAGATCGAGCGTCAGCGACAGCGTGGTGGTCGCGAACGACTGCAGGTCGTCGCTGATCCGCTGGTCGGGGTTGTCGGCGAGGCGGTCGCGCTCGATGCGGTAGAACGCGCTGTCGTTGAGCCACTCGTTCAGGTAGCGGGTGGTCAGCCACTGGCGCCAGCGGAAGCCGAGCATCTGACGCAGATAGCGTCCATACACGGCGAGGATGATGAAACCGAACGCGAGTCCGGTAAAAATCATCAGCAGATGCGGGAAGTCGTGGACGTTCTTCTGCTGCAGCGCATTGTAGAAGTCTGCGCTCCAGCGGTTCAGGCGCACGTTGATCCAGACGACGATCAGGTTCATCACGATGATCGCGACGAGCAGCGCCCATGCGATGCCTCGTTCCTCGGAAACCCAGTAAGGCTTGATCAGGCTCCAGGCGGAGACCTTTTCGTCGGACGGCAGCGCGGGGCTGGCGGAAGTATGTGGTGTCATGAGCGTCCTGATGAAGTGCTGACCCGAAGTGCATTCCGACGGCGTACGGGTCCGATCTGGTTGACCCATGTCGGGCGATCCCGCTGACAGCCGGCCCTTTGCGAGGTCGTGGCTGAGGCGGGTCTGCGATACCTGGCCGGGCATCGCGCGCTCGCGCTCGATGAACGCGAGTCCGGACGGGCGCCCGATTCTGGCGTGACGCCCTTAAGCGAAAATTAATTTTTCGGGGCCGGCGTCCGCCGGGATGCCGCCGCCACGCATGCGGCCACGAGTGCCGCGCGCGCCGCGTTTTTTCGGCACCGGTCACGGCATTGTGCCAGAGGGCCGGGCCGCTTCGCATCGGCATCTCGCTAGACGGTGCCGGATCAAAATTGCGGCAGAGACGGCGGACCGCTGGTTTGCGGGCGCCGCGCCTTTTATGGTCTAATGACCTGCGACGAAACAGGGGTGCTTCGCCCACAGGCGGCATGATTTTCATGCCGGGGCGGCGAGGCTGAGAGAGACCCTTTGCACCCGATCCGGGTAATACCGGCGCGGGAAGTTTCCGGAAGCAACCGTCTTCCATTCCCCGCCGGGCGGCGAGCGCAGCTCACATGCACACGCCGTGACCGGCCGGCTTCACCCGCCGGTTTCGTCCTGGGTACGTGCGTTTTTGGCCGTACGGAAAGGACTCGATGACCGCCTATTCTTCAGACATGCATCTTTCTGATCGTCACGCTACCTCCGGCGTGCCGTGCCGCTTTGGTTTTTCCCGCCGCAGTCAAACGGAGCGCGCGCGATGAACCGTTCCGCTCGACCTGATTTCGCCGTGCTCGGCGGCGGTTTGTGCGGCCGGCTGGTCGCGTGGCGCCTCGCGGGCGACGGACATCGCGTGGCGCTCTATGAGCGCGGCGATGCCGCCGGCTCGCAGGCTGCCGCATGGGTCGCCGCGGCGATGCTCGCGCCGCTGGCAGAAGCCGCCAGCGCCGAGCTGCTGATCACGCGGCTTGGCGCGAGTTCGCTCGAAAGCTGGCCGCGCGTGCTCGCCGAACTGCCGGAGCCGGTGTTTTTCCAGCGCAACGGCACGCTCGTCGTCTGGCATCACGCGGATCGCACGGAGGCGCCGCTGTTCGAGCGCCGCGTGCGCGCGAACGCGCCGGCAGAGTTGCTCGACGGCGGCTTCGTCGCGCTTTCGGGCGCGCAGCTCGGCGCCGCCGAACCCGCGTTGGCCGGCCGCTTCAATCAGGGCTGGCTACTGCCGCGCGAGGGCCAGCTCGACAACCGCCAGGTGCTGTCCGCGCTCGCCGCGGGGCTTGCCGAGCGCGGCGTCGACACGCACTGGAACACGCCGATCGACGACGCGTCGCTGCCTGACGCCGGTATCACGGTCGATTGCCGCGGGCTCGGCGCAAAGCCTGCGCTGCCGACGCTGCGCGGCATCCGCGGTGAAGTTGCGCGCGTGCATGCACCTCACCTGCAGCTGACTCGCCCGGTGCGGCTGCTGCATCCGCGCTACCCGCTGTATATCGCGCCGAAGCAGAACGGCCTCTACGTGATCGGCGCGACCGAGGTCGAGGGCGAGGACATGTCGCCCGTCAGCGTGCGTTCGGCGCTCGAGTTGCTGAGCGCGGCGTTCTCGGTGCATCCGGGCTTCGGCGAGGCGCGCATCCTCGAGCTGAATTCGCAGTGCCGGCCGACCTTGCCCGATCACCGTCCCGCGCTGCTGTGGGACGGCGCGCGCACGTTCCGCGTGAACGGCCTGTATCGGCACGGCTTTATGATCGCGCCGGAAGTCGCCGACGAAGCCGTACGCTTCGCGAGCGCGCTGCTCGACGGCCGCGTCCGGGACGCCGACGCATTCGCCGGCTGGCGGCGCGACGCACGCTGGAGCGAGCTGTTCCAACAGCATTTCGCGCGCGAGCCGGCCTGAGCGTAGCGGCAAACGTGCCGCACGCGATGCCGCTTGCGCCATCGATTGAACCGTATTCGAACACCATGGACATTCATATCAATCAGAAGCCGTTGTCGCTGCCCGAGGGCGCGACTGTCGCCGATGCGCTTGCCGCCTTTGGCGCGCGTCCGCCGTTCGCGGTCGCGCTCAACGGCGATTTCGTCGCGCGTGCGCAGCATGCGGCGCGCGCGCTGCAAACGGGCGATCGGCTCGACGTCGTGCAGCCGGTCGCGGGCGGCTGAGCGCGCTCGCGCCAGCCTGCTGCATACCGAACGCAACAACCGTCGCCGAAAACCCATTGCCGTCACGCGGTCGGTTCCAGCCGCGACGGCAAACC
This sequence comes from Paraburkholderia sp. BR13439, assembly GCF_040948805.1. Taxonomy (NCBI): domain Bacteria; kingdom Pseudomonadati; phylum Pseudomonadota; class Betaproteobacteria; order Burkholderiales; family Burkholderiaceae; genus Paraburkholderia; species Paraburkholderia sp. BR13439. The sequence continues at coordinate 81,995 of NZ_JBFPKN010000020.1, forward strand.
AGGATGATGCAAATGACTTCTCACGAGAGCGCCGACGCGCTGACCCTATACGGTCAAACTTTCGCAAGCCGCGTGCTGCTCGGCACGTCGCGCTACCCGTCGCTGCAATCGCTGTCCGATTCGATCGACGCCGCGCGCCCCGGCATGGTCACCGTCGCGCTGCGCCGTCAGATGAACGAGGGCAACGCGGAAGCCGGCTTCTTCGATCTGCTCAAGCGCCACGGCGTGCCGCTGCTGCCGAATACGGCGGGCTGCCTGAGCGTCGGTGAAGCGGTGACGACCGCGCATATGGCGCGCGAAATCTTCGAGACCGAGTGGATCAAGCTCGAACTGATCGGCGACGACTACACGCTGCAGCCCGACCCGGTCGGCCTGATCGAAGCCGCCGCGCGGCTCGTCAAGGATGGCTTCAAGGTGCTGCCGTACTGCACCGAAGATCTGGTGATCGGCCGCCGTCTGCTCGACGCCGGCTGCGAGGCGCTGATGCCGTGGGGCGCGCCGATCGGCACCGGCAAGGGCGTGATCAATCCGTACGGGCTGCGCGTATTGCGCGAGCGGCTGCCGGACGTGCCGCTGATCGTCGATGCGGGGCTCGGCGTGCCGTCGCATGCGGCCCAGGTGATGGAGTGGGGCTTCGACGGCGTGCTGCTGAATACGGCGGTGTCGCAGGCGACGCACCCCGACGCGATGGCGCGCGCGTTCGCGCTGGGCGTCGAGGCGGGCCGGCAGGCGTATCTCGCGGGCCCGATGGCCGAGCGCGAGAGTGCGCACGCGAGCACGCCGGTGGTCGGCATGCCGTTCTGGCATCAGGATGGAGGTGCGGCATGACCCAGTCGTTGACGCTGAAGGACCGCGATCTGTTCTGGCCGACGGCCGACGAACTCATCGAAGCCGCCGAGCGCATCCGCGCGCGGCTTGGCGACTGGCCGCCGACCCACGCGCCGTGGCGCATCTGCCTGACCGCGCCGGACGAACCGAACGGTGGCGACCTGATCGTGATCGCCGACGCGCAGCAGCACGGCGAGCAGATCGCGCGCTGGCTGACGCGGGGCGCGGGCGTGATCGTCGCTGCGGAAAACCGCGCGACGCTGCATCTGGGCGGTGAGAAATACGGCCTGGAAGGCCATCTGGCGGAAGACTGGATTCCCGCGCTGGCCGCATTCCTCGACTGCGGTTTCGATCCGCACGACGCGCTGGTGCTCGCGCTCGCGTGGCGCGACGGCGACGAGACCCGCGCCGACGACGCTTTCCCGTCCGACCTCGGCCGCTTTCCGCGCCTTACCGACCTGCCGCCGGCACCCGCCAGGGCGTTCTCGCGCTGCCCGGAAAAGCTCGGCCTGTATCCAGTGCTGCCGACCGCGGACTGGGTCGAGCGGGTGGTCGGGTTCGGCGTGAAGACGGTGCAGTTGCGCCGCAAGTCGGCCGAGCCCGCCGACGAACTGAAGCGCGAGATCGCCCGCTGTGTGGCCGCCGGCCGCGCGCACGGCGCGCAGGTGTTCATCAACGATCACTGGCAGGCGGCGCTCGAGGCGGGCGCGTACGGCGTGCACCTCGGCCAGGAAGACGTTCATACCGCGGATTTGTCCGCGCTGGCCGACGCGGGCATCCGCTTGGGCCTGTCCACGCACGGCTTTTACGAGATGCTGAAGGCGCTGCATTTTCGTCCGAGTTACATTGCATTGGGCGCGGTGTTCCCGACCACGACGAAGGTCATGCCGACCGCGCCGCAGGGCTTGCGGCGCCTCGCACGCTATGTGCGGCTGCTCGACGGTGTGGTGCCGCTCGTCGCGATCGGCGGGATCGATCTGCAGGTGCTGCCGGAGGTGCTCGCGACCGGCGTCGGCTGCGCGGCGGTGGTGCGCGCGGTCACCGAAGCGGCCGACCCGGCCGCTGCGCTTTCTGCGCTGCAACACACGTTTACGCAATAATCGTCAGGCATAGTCAAGGAACGGGGCACCTCAAGGCAGCTTTTGCATGATGGCCCTATAATTCGGCCTTCCGTGTAAAAGGATTGTCAGTTTGGTGCCTTCCTCTCCCGAGACCATACTCGAGCTGCGCGACGTCGACTTCGGCTACGGCGACCGGCTCGTCCTGTCGAATCTGAATCTGCGCTTTCGCCGCGGTCAGGTCGTCGCGGTCATGGGCGGCTCGGGTTGCGGCAAGACCACGGTGCTGCGGTTGATCGGCGGCCTCGTGCGCGCGCAACGCGGCCAGGTGCTGTTCCATGGCCAGGACATCGGCGGGCAGACGCGCGAAGGCCTTTACGCGCTGCGCCGCAAGATGGGCATGCTGTTCCAGTTCGGCGCGCTGTTCACCGACATGTCGGTGTTCGAGAACGTCGCCTTTTCGCTACGCGAGCACACCGATCTCCCTGAAGAACTGCTGCGCGACCTCGTGCTGATGAAGCTCAACGCGGTCGGCCTGCGCGGCGCTCGCGATTTGCTGCCGTCGGAGATTTCGGGCGGCATGGCGCGGCGCGTGGCGCTCGCGCGCGCGATCGCACTCGATCCCGAACTGATGATGTACGACGAACCGTTCGCCGGCCTCGACCCGATCTCGCTCGGCATCACCGCAAATCTGATCCGCACGCTGAACCAGGCGCTCGGCGCGACGTCGATTCTCGTCACGCACGATGTGCCGGAATCGTTCGCGATCGCCGATTACGTGTACTTCCTGTCCAGCGGCGGGGTGCTCGCCGAAGGCACGCCGGACGAGCTGCGCGCGTCGACCGACCCGACGGTGCGGCAGTTCATCGACGGCGCGCCGGACGGCCCGTTCAGATTTCACTATCCCGCGCAGACGCCGCTCGCGGCGGACTTCGGCATCGGCGGAGGCCACTCATGATCGGTACGATCGGTCGCTCGGTCATCACCGGGCTCGGCACCGCCGGCTACGCGACGCGCTTCTTCCTGCGGCTCGTGCTCGAAATTTTCCCGCTGCTGCGCCGTCCGCGTCTTGTCACGAAGCAGATCCACTTCGTCGGTAATTATTCGCTCGTGATCATCGCGGTGTCGGGGCTGTTCGTCGGCTTCGTGCTCGGGCTGCAGGGCTATTACACGCTGAACCGTTATGGCTCCGAGCAGGCGCTCGGGTTACTGGTCGCGCTGTCGCTGGTGCGCGAGCTCGGGCCGGTCGTGACCGCGCTGCTGTTCGCCGGGCGCGCGGGCACGTCGCTGACCGCCGAAATTGGCCTGATGAAGGCCGGCGAGCAGCTCACCGCGATGGAAATGATGGCCGTCGATCCGGTCAAAGTCGTGATCGCGCCGCGCCTGTGGGCCGGCATTATCTCGATGCCAATCCTCGCGGCGATCTTCAGCGCGGTCGGTGTGCTGGGCGGTTACGTGGTGGGCGTGCTGCTGATCGGCGTCGATGCCGGCGCGTTCTGGTCGCAGATGCAAAGTGGCGTCGACGTGTGGCGCGATGTCGGCGCCGGGGTCGTCAAGAGCGTGGTGTTCGGTCTCGCGGTGACCTTCGTCGCGCTGTTTCAGGGTTACGAGGCAAAGCCGACGCCGGAAGGCGTGTCGCGCGCGACGACCCGCACGGTCGTGTACGCGTCGCTCGCGGTGCTCGGGCTCGACTTCCTGTTGACCGCACTGATGTTCAGCTAAAGCCGCGCAGCGTGCCGGCTGCCGGCGGCGTACGATGCGCCGCGCACGGCGGGAAGCGGCGGCGGCGCGGCGGATTCACTTTGGGATGACGATGAAAAAAAATGTTCTCGACTTCTGGGTCGGCCTGTTCGTGGTGCTGGGTTTCGTGGCGTTGCTGTTTCTTGCGCTGAAGGCCGGCAATATGAGCTCGCTGTCGTTCCAGGCAACCTACCCGGTCAAGCTCAAGTTCGACAACATCGGCGGGCTGAAGCCGCGGGCGCCTGTAAAGAGCGCCGGCGTGACGGTCGGCCGGGTCGCATCGATCGGCTTCGATAGCAACACCTACCAGGCGCTCGTCACGATCGATATCGACAAGCAATTCGAGTTTCCGAGAGACACTTCGGCGAAGATCCTGACCTCGGGTCTGCTCGGTGAACAATACATCGGGCTCGAGCCGGGCGGCGACTCGGAAATGCTGAAGGCGGGCGATACCATCGCGATGACGCAATCGGCGATCGTGCTGGAAAACCTGATCGGCCAGTTCCTGTATAGCAAGGCCGCGGATTCTGGCGCGGCGAAGCCCGCTGCATCCGCCCCTGCACCGGCGCCGGCAGCGCCGGCCTCCGGCGCTGCCGGCCAGTCAGGCCAATAAGGAGAACAACGATGCAGACGAAACTGCAGACCCCGCGCAGCGGCGCGCGCGTCCTACAGTTCGGCAAGGTCGCCGTGGCGGCTGCGCTGCTCGCCGGTTGCACGACCGTGCAGACGCCGACCAAGGGCGACCCGTTCGAAGGGCTGAACCGCACGATCTTCACGATCAACGACAAGGTCGACCAGTACGCGATCAAGCCGGTCGCGCAGGGATACGTGTTTGTCACGCCGCAGCCGGTGCGCGACAGCGTGACGAACTTCTTCTCGAACATCGGCGACATCTATATCGCGGCGAACAATCTGCTGCAGTTGCGTATCGCGGACGGCGTGTCGGACATCATGCGGATCGTGATCAACACGTTGTTCGGCGTCGGCGGCCTGTTCGACGTCGCGACGCTCGCGAAGCTGCCCAAGCACGACAACGACCTCGGTCTGACGCTCGGCCACTACGGCGTGCCGGCGGGCCCTTACCTCGTGCTGCCGCTGTTCGGGCCGAGCACGGTGCGCGACGCGTTCGGCTCGCTCGGCAACTACTACGTGAACCCGATCAGCTACATCGATCCGCCGGGCCTGAGCTGGGCCCTGTGGGGCCTGAACATCGTCAATACGCGCGCGAACCTGCTCGGCGCGAGCAACCTGCTGGAAGGCGCGGCGCTCGACAAATACTCGTTCGTGCGCAATGCGTATCTGCAGCGCCGCCAGTATCTGCTGTCGGATAACCGCCGGCGTCCGCAGGACCTGCCGAGCTATGAAGAGGAAGCGCCGCTGCCGAAGTACGACGAAGGCGAGTCGGGCGCGGCCGCGGGGGCGGCAGGTGCGCCGGCCGGCGCTGCAACCGGCGCGGCGGGCGCCGCCGCGGGCACGCAGGGTGCTGCGGCAAAGGCGGCTCCCGCATCCGGCGCGGCCGTGGCAACACCGCAAGGCGCGTCGGCACCGCAGGGCGCGTCGGCACCGCAGGGCGCGTCGGCACCGCAAGGCGCGTCGGCGCCGGAGGCCGCGTCAGGCACCGAAACCCCGCCGCTCGACCTGAAAGGCGGCCCTGAAACGCAGATTCCGGCCGGTCAGCTGGTGCCGCCCACGCGCTTCAACTTCCCGTCGTTCAGATTGCATTGAACGTGCAGCCGTAACAGATCGATACGACTCTCGCAGTTTGCGCATGGATTGCCGTCAAACTCGCGTGATAAGGTCGCTCACACCGTTGCACTATTTTTGAGGCAAAGCTCGATATGAAAAAATTCTTCCTGATTCCGTTGTTTGCCGTGTTGTTTTCGTTCATCAGCGCGGGCGCATCGGCGCAAACCGTCGACACCAACTCCCCCGAGGCGCTGATCAAAACCGTCACCCAGCAGGTGATGGACGCAATTCGCGGCGACAAGTCGATCCAGCAGGGCGACATCACCCACATCACGGCGCTCGTCAACGAAAAGATCCTGCCGTACACGGACTTCCGCCGCACCACCCAGCTCGCGATGGGCCGCAACTGGCGCACCGCGACGCCCGAGCAGCAGAACCAGGTGGTCGAGCAGTTCAAGATGCTGCTGATCCGCACGTACTCGGGCGCGCTCGCGCAGGTGCGCGACCAGCAGATCCAGTTCAAGCCGTTCCGCATGAACCCGGACGACACCGACACGGTGGTGCGCTCGGTCGTGATGAACAATGGCCAGCCGATCGAACTCGACTATCGCCTGTACAAGACGGCGCAAGGCTGGCGCGTGTATGACCTCAACGTGCTCGGCGCGTGGCTGATCCAGGCGTATCAGCAGCAGTTCAACGAGCAGATCCAGCAGAAGGGCGTGGACGGACTGATCCAGTTCCTCACGCAGCGCAATCAGCAACTCGCCGCGGGCAAGCAGTCGTGAGCGACGTGCTGAACCAGGTCGCGAACCGCTTCGACAGCGGCGCGACGCTGACCCACGAGAGCGCGAAGGCCGCGCTCGCGGCGGGTCTGCAACGTATTGCGGCGGGCGCGCGCGGTGTCGATTGCGCGCCGCTCACGCAATTCGATTCGTCGGCGCTCGCCGTCCTGCTCGCGTGGGTGCGGGCCGCGGCGGCGCGCGGCGGCAAGTTCGAAATCGTCAATCTGCCGGCTGGTCTCGCCAGTCTCGCGCAGGCCTACGGCGTCGATACGCTTCTCTCTCCTGTCGCCTCCAGCATGGTTGCGTCAGCGCGACATTGACGCTCCTCTAGCGCCGTCTCCCTCCTTCCGGCCAGGCCGGGGGTATCAGTTTTTGCCCTATAATCAAACGTTTTTTTGGGGCGTTGAACTGGCCCCCTAATTGGCCCCGGTTCCGTTTCTTCCAGCATTTGCTCGTCCCCAGGCTCCATCGGGGCTACTTCAGGCGCCGCGACGCACGCGGCCCATAGTCATGTCAGCCATAGAAATTCGTAACGTCAAGAAGCGCTACAAGGACTTGCAGGCGCTCAAGGGCGTCAGCCTCACGGTCGAAGAAGGCGAGTTCTTCGGACTGCTCGGTCCGAACGGCGCGGGCAAGACGACGCTCATCAGCATACTCGCGGGTCTCGCCCGCGCCGACGAAGGCAGCATCGCGGTGCGCGGTCACGACGTGGTCGACGATTTCCGCAATGCGCGCCGCGCGCTCGGCGTGGTGCCGCAGGAACTCGTGTTCGATCCGTTCTTCACGGTGCGCGAAACCTTGCGCATCCAGTCGGGCTACTACGGTCTGCGCAATAACGACGCGTGGATCGACGAGATCATGGCCAATCTCGATCTCACCGAAAAAGCCGATGCCAACATGCGCGCGCTGTCGGGCGGCATGAAGCGCCGCGTGCTGGTCGCGCAGGCGCTCGTGCACCGTCCGCCGGTGATCGTGCTCGACGAGCCGACCGCGGGCGTCGACGTCGAACTGCGCCAGACGCTGTGGAAGTTCATCTCGCGTCTGAATCGCGAAGGCCACACGATCGTGCTGACCACACACTACCTTGAAGAAGCCGAATCGCTGTGCGACCGCATCGCGATGCTGCGCCGTGGCGAGGTCGTTGCGCTCGATCGCACCAGCACGCTGCTGCAGCGCTTCGCCGGCATGCAGCTGTTCGTGCGCTTCGCGCACGGCGTGCTGCCTGCCGATCTGCGTCCGCTCGAGGCGGAAAGCGGCGCGGGCAACGGCAATGGCCGCCAGCATCTGCTGCGCCTGACGAGCTACGACGACGTCGAGCGCATCCTCGCGCAATGCCGCGCGGCCGGTTGTACATTCGAAGAAATCGAGGTCCGCAAGGCCGACCTCGAAGACGTATTCGTTCAGGTGATGAACGGTCCAGAAGTGATCGAGGGGCTCGCATGAGCGGCTACAGTGGATTTGGCACGCTGTTTTACAAAGAACTACTGCGTTTCTGGAAGGTATCGTTCCAGACCGTGCTCGCGCCGGTCATCACCGCGCTCCTTTATCTGACCATCTTCGGCCACGCGCTGCGCGGCCACGTCGAGGTCTATCCGGGCGTCGAATACACGAGCTTCCTGATTCCGGGTCTCGTGATGATGAGCGTGCTGCAGAACGCGTTCGCGAACAGTTCTTCCTCGCTGATCCAATCGAAGATCACCGGCAACCTCGTGTTCGTGCTGCTGCCGCCGCTGTCGCACTACGAGATGTTCGCGGCATACGTGCTCGCGGCCGTGGCGCGCGGGCTGTGCGTCGGCTTCGGTGTGTTCATCGTGACAATCTGGTTCGTGCCGCTCGCGTTCACCGCGCCGCTCTACATCATCGTGTTCGCGATGTTCGGCGCGGCGATTCTCGGCACGCTGGGTCTGATCGCCGGCATCTGGGCCGAAAAATTCGACCAGCTCGCCGCGTTCCAGAACTTTCTGATCATGCCGCTCACTTTTCTGTCGGGCGTGTTCTACTCGACGCATACGCTGCCGCCCGGGTGGCGCGAAGTATCGCGGCTCAATCCGTTTTTCTACATGATCGACGGCTTTCGCTATGGCTTTTTCGGCGTGTCGGATATCGACCCGCTGATGAGCCTCGCGATCGTCGCCGGTTTCTTCGTGGTGCTGGCTCTCGTGGCGATGCGCATGCTCGCCACCGGCTACAAGCTGCGCCACTGACGAGGAGCTTCTCTCATGTTGCCGACTCCCGAACAGGTCAAACAGTACATTGCAGCTGGACTCGCGTGCGAGCATCTCGAAGTTGAAGGCGACGGTCAGCATTTCTTTGCGACGATCGTCTCGCCGAGCTTCGAAGGCAAGCGCCTGATCCAACGTCACCAACTCGTGTATGCGGCGCTCGGCGAGCGCATGCGCGAAGAAATCCACGCGCTCAGCATGAAGACGCTGACGCCCGCCGAATGGCAGAACGCGTAATCTGGAAATTTAGTGCGAGTTACTCACGAAGGGCGCGACGCAGCTAGCGGCGCGCCGAACACAGACAAAGCAGGTCCGGGCGCGAACCGGGCCGATCAGGAACCGACAGGCATGGATAAACTCATCATTGAAGGTGGCTACCCGCTCTCCGGTGAAGTTGTCGTCTCGGGTGCGAAGAACGCGGCATTGCCGATCCTGTGCGCGGGTCTGTTGACCGCCGATCCGGTGCATCTAGAGAACGTGCCCGATCTGCAGGACGTGCGCACGATGCTCAAGCTGCTCGGCCAGATGGGCGTGCGTATCGAGGCAGGCGAAGGGCGCGTCGCGCTCGACGCGTCGAAGGTCGACAACCTCGTCGCGCCGTACGAGATGGTGAAGACGATGCGCGCGTCGATCCTCGTGCTCGGTCCGCTCGTCGCGCGCTTCGGTCATGCGCGCGTGTCGCTGCCCGGCGGCTGCGCGATCGGCGCGCGTCCGGTCGATCAGCACATCAAGGGTTTGCAGGCGATGGGCGCCGAGATCACGATCGAGCACGGCTTCATCGAAGCGCGTGCGAAGCGTCTGAAGGGCGCGCGCATCGTCACCGACATGATCACCGTGACCGGTACCGAGAACCTGTTGATGGCGGCGGTGCTCGCGGAAGGCGAAACGATCATCGAGAACGCTGCACGCGAACCCGAAGTGGTCGACCTCGCGCATCTGCTCGTCGCGATGGGCGCGAAGATCGAAGGCATCGGCACGGATCGCCTCGTGATCCAGGGCGTCGACAAGCTGCACGGTGCGAAGCACACGGTCATTCCGGACCGCATCGAAGCGGGTACCTTCCTGTGCGCGGTCGCGGCGGCAGGCGGCGACGTCACGCTGCGCAAGATGCGTCCGCTGCTGCTCGAAGCCGTCACCGAAAAGCTGCGCGAAGCGGGCGTCACGGTCGAGGAAGGCGACGACTGGATGCGCGTGCGCATGGACAAGCGCCCGAGCGCGGTCACGTTCCGCACCTCCGAATACCCGGCGTTCCCGACCGACATGCAGGCGCAGTTCATGGCGCTTAACACGATCGCGGACGGTACGTCGCAGGTCGTCGAGACGATCTTCGAAAACCGCTTCATGCACGTGCAGGAGCTGAACCGCCTCGGTGCGAGCATCACGATCGACGGCAACACCGCGCTCGTGACCGGCGTCGAGAAACTGTCCGGCGCGAAAGTGATGGCCACCGATCTGCGCGCGTCCGCGAGTCTCGTGATCGCCGCGCTGCGCGCCGAGGGCGAGACGCTGATCGACCGTATCTATCACCTCGATCGCGGCTACGACCGCATGGAAGCGAAGCTCAACGCGATCGGTGCGAAGGTGCGCCGCGTATCCGGGAGCCAGGCATGAGTTCGATGCCGCAAACGTCGTCGTCGCCGGCGGTGAGCGCGCCGCTCACGCTCGCGTTGTCGAAAGGGCGTATCTTCGAGGAAACGCTGCCGCTGCTCGCGGCGGCCGGCATCGAAGTCGCCGAAGATCCCGAGAGTTCGCGCAAGCTGATCCTGCCGACCACCGACCCGAACCTGCGCGTGATCATCGTGCGCGCGACCGACGTGCCGACCTATGTCGAGTACGGCGCGGCCGACTTCGGCGTGGCCGGCAAGGACGTGCTGCTCGAGCATGGCGGCAGCGGTCTGTATCAGCCGGTCGACCTGGACATCGCGCGTTGCCGGATGTCGGTCGCGGTCGCGGCGGGTTTCGATTATGCGAACGCGGTGCGCCAGGGCGCGCGTCTGCGCGTCGCGACCAAGTACGTTGAAACCGCACGTGAGCATTTTGCCGCCAAGGGCGTTCACGTCGATCTGATCAAGTTGTACGGTTCAATGGAACTGGCGCCGCTGGTCGGCCTCGCCGACGCGATCGTCGACCTGGTCAGCTCGGGCAATACGCTGCGCGCGAACAATCTCGTCGAGGTGGAGGAGATCATGCAGATTTCGTCGCGCCTCGTGGTGAACCAGGCAGCGCTGAAGCTGAAACGCGCGGCGTTGCGGCCGATTCTCGACGCGTTTGCCAATGCGTCGTCGCAAGCCGGCGCCCCGGCGGCCTGACTGACGATGGCACTCTGATCACGCTGCGACTGAGCGCCTTACCGAAACGGATACCTGTATGTCTATCAAGATTCGCAAACTCGATTCCACCGCTCGCGATTTCAACAGGTCGCTGCATGCGGTGCTCGCGTTCGAGGCGAGCGAAGACGAGGCCATCGAGCGCTCGGTCGCGCAGATTCTGAACGACGTGAAGGCGCGCGGCGACGAGGCAGTGCTCGAGTACACGAAGCGCTTCGATCGCATCGATGCGAAAAGCGTGGCCGAGCTCGAGCTGCCGATGGCGGAGCTCGAAGCGGCGCTCGAAAGTCTCGAGCCGAAGCAGCGTGCGTCGCTGGAAGCGGCGGCGGCGCGCGTGCGCGGCTACCACGAGAAGCAGAAGATCGAGTGCGGCAGCCATAGCTGGCAGTACACCGAAGCCGACGGCACCGTGCTCGGCCAGAAGGTCACGCCGCTCGATCGCGCGGGCATCTACGTGCCGGGCGGCAAGGCGGCGTATCCGTCGTCGGTGCTGATGAACGCGATTCCGGCGCGGGTGGCCGGCGTGCGCGAAATCGTGATGGTCGTGCCGACGCCGGACGGTGTGAAGAATCCGCTCGTGCTCGCGGCGGCACTGTTGGGCGGCGTCGATCGCGTGTTCACGATCGGCGGCGCGCAGGCGGTGGGCGCGCTCGCGTACGGAACGCAAACCGTGCCCGCGGTCGACAAGATCTGCGGCCCCGGCAACGCGTATGTCGCGTCGGCGAAGCGTCGCGTGTTCGGCACGGTCGGCATCGACATGATCGCCGGGCCGTCGGAAATTCTCGTGCTGTGCGACGGCACCACCGATCCGCGCTGGGTCGCGATGGACCTGTTCTCGCAGGCCGAGCACGACGAGCTCGCGCAGTCGATCCTGCTGTGCCCGGACGACGCGTTCATCGCGCGTGTGCAGGAAGCGATCGACGAACTGCTGCCCACGATGCCGCGCCACGAGGTAATCCGCACGTCGCTCGAAAACCGCGGCGCGCTGATCAAGGTGCGCGACATGGCCGAGGCCTGCGCGATCGCCAACGACATCGCGCCGGAGCACCTCGAAATTTCGGCGCTGGAGCCGCATCAGTGGGCGCAGCAAATCCGCCACGCGGGTGCGATCTTCCTTGGCCGCTACACCAGCGAGAGCCTCGGCGACTACTGCGCGGGCCCGAACCACGTGCTGCCGACGTCGCGTACCGCACGGTTCTCGTCGCCTCTCGGTGTTTATGATTTCTTCAAGCGTTCGAGCCTGATCGAGGTCAGCGCGGAGGGCGCGCAGACGCTCGGCGAGATCGCCGCCGAACTTGCATATGGCGAAGGTCTGCAAGCGCACGCACGCAGCGCCGAATTCCGGATGCGGCAGAACAACAACGAACGCGGCTGAGACGGAAGCGGCGAGGGCGGAGGCTGCCGCGCGAGCGACGCATCGAGCACCCGCCCCGTTCAATAACGACGACAGAGACCAACCCGAACGCCCTGCACCGACGACGCCGACATGGCGGTCTTCGCCCGGCCCGGCCCCGAAGCTATGACGACACCTCAAGACATCATCCGCAGCGACGTGCTCGCAATGACGAGCTATCCGGTTCCGGACGCCACCGGTTTCATCAAGCTCGACGCGATGGAAAACCCGTTCCCGCTGCCGCCGGAACTTGCCGCCCATCTCGGCGAGCGTCTGGCCGGCGTCGCGTTGAACCGGTATCCGGCGCCGCGTCCCGAGCAACTGATCGAGCGCATCCGTCACGTGATGGGCGTGCCGGCGGGCTGCGACGTGCTGCTTGGCAATGGCTCGGACGAAATCATCAGCATTATGTCGGTCGCGTGCGCGAAGCCGGGCGCGAAGGTGCTCGCGCCGGTGCCGGGCTTCGTCATGTATCAGATGTCGGCCAAGCTGGCGCATCTCGAATTCGTCGGCGTGCCGCTGAAAGCCGATTTCACGCTCGATACCGACGCGATGCTCGCGGCGATCGCCGAGCACGAACCGGCGCTGATCTATCTCGCGTATCCGAACAACCCGACCGGCACGCTGTTCGATGACGCCGCAATCGAGCGCATCATCGCCGCGGCGGGCAAGAGCCTCGTCGTGATCGACGAGGCGTATCAGCCGTTCGCGCAGAAGAGCTGGCTGCCGCGCGCCGACCAGTTCGACAACGTCGTCGTGATGCGCACGGTGTCGAAGCTGGGCCTCGCCGGGATCCGCCTCGGTTATCTGGTCGGCAAGCCCGCGTGGCTGACCGAATTCGACAAGGTGCGCCCGCCGTACAACACCAACGTGCTGACGCAGGCCGCCGCCGATTTCCTGCTCGACCACATCGGCGTGCTCGACGCGCAGGCCGCGCAATTGCGCGACGAACGCGAGAAGCTCGCGCAGGCGGTGGCCGCGCTGCCGGACGCCCAAGTGTTCGCCAGCGCGGGCAACTTCCTGCTCGTGAGGGTGCCCGATGCGTCGGTACTGTTCGAAACCCTGCTAACGGCGCGTATTCTGATCAAAAACGTGAGTAAAATGCACCCATTGCTGGACAACTGCGTGCGTTTGACCGTCGGTTCGCCGAACGAGAACGCGCAGTTGCTCGCCGGCCTGAAACTTGTGTTGCGGTAATCCGCCGCATCGAGCGGCGGCACCGAGCCGCTGCATTGAACGGCTGCACTGAGCAGCCCGCCATTAGTCCACCCCACATTACTAGCGCTTTTAAGCCAGATTCGAGGAATTGCCATGCGCCTTGCGGAAGTCGTTCGCAACACCAGCGAAACGCAGATCCGTGTGAAGATCAACCTGGACGGCACCGGCCAGCAGAAGCTGGCCACCGGTGTGCCGTTCCTGGACCACATGCTCGACCAGATCGCCCGCCACGGGCTGTTCGACCTCGAGATCGAAGCGCGTGGCGACCTGCATATCGACGACCACCACACGGTCGAAGACACCGGTATCACGCTCGGCCAGGCCGTCGCGAAGGCGATCGGCGATCGCAAGGGCATCCGCCGTTACGGTCATTCCTATGTGCCGCTCGACGAAGCGCTGTCGCGCGTCGTGATCGATTTTTCCGGCCGTCCGGGCCTCGAATTCCACGTGCCGTTCACGCGCGCGCGCATCGGCACGTTCGATGTCGACCTGTCGATCGAATTCTTCCGCGGCTTCGTGAACCATGCCGGCGTGACGCTGCATGTCGACAATCTGCGCGGCATCAACGCTCACCACCAGCTCGAAACGGTGTTCAAGGCGTTCGGGCGCGCGCTGCGCATGGCCGTCGAACTCGACGAGCGTGCGGCCGGACAGATTCCGTCGACCAAGGGCAGTCTCTGACCGAACGGCCGTAGCAGGCTTTAACACAGGGTTTCACCGCCCCCAACGTATTCAGGCCACTCACCTTCACGCGACTCATCGGGCAGGACCGCATTTGCCGGCACGTCGTTCGACGCCGCGCGGCGGCATCGATGGATCGAGGGCAGAGCGGCCCAACTTGAAATGAAAACTTCGATAGCGATTGTGGATTACGGAATGGGCAACCTGCGCTCGGTTGCCCAGGCACTGCGCAAAGCGGCGCCGGAAGCGGACGTGGCGATCGTCGATCGTCCGGAAGCGATCCGTGCGGCCGACCGCGTGGTGCTGCCCGGCCAGGGCGCGATGCCCGACTGCATGCGCAGTCTCGGCGCGTCCGGTTTGCAGGAAGCGGTCGTCGAGGCGTCGCGCAGCAAGCCGCTGATGGGCGTGTGCGTCGGCGAGCAGATGCTGTTCGACTGGAGCGCAGAGGGCGACACGCCGGGGCTGGGTCTGTTGCCCGGCAAGGTGGTGCGCTTCGAGCTCGAAGGCCGCCTGCAGGACGACGGCTCGCGCTTCAAGGTCCCGCAGATGGGCTGGAACCGCGTGCGTCAGGCGCAGCCGCATCCGCTGTGGGACGGCGTCGCCGACAACGCGTTCTTCTACTTCGTGCACAGCTACTACGTGGTGCCGGACAACCCGACGCACACGTCGGGCGAGACGGTCTACGGCGTGCCCTTTACCTCGGCTGTAGCGCGGGATAACATTTTCGCCACCCAGTTTCACCCCGAAAAGAGCGCCGAGGCGGGTTTGCGCGTGTATCGCAACTTCGTGCACTGGAACCCGTGAACACCTTTCTTTATCCCGTTGCCGCGCGTGTGTCGCGCGGTGCCGCGGTCCCGCATCCGACCGGCGCCCCACTGGAGCGCCGAAAGAGTTGTACTAAACTAGCGAGACGGTATTGCGGCGGGCTGATCCGCCAGCCGCTGCCGCCGACCTTCAATCCACTCCCAGATAACACCCGATTGCTATGCTGCTGATTCCCGCCATCGACCTGAAAGATGGTCAGTGTGTACGCCTCAAACAGGGCGATATGGACCAGGCGACGATTTTCTCCGAGGAACCGGCGGCAATGGCCCGACATTGGGTCGACCGCGGCGCGCGTCGTCTGCATCTCGTCGATCTGAATGGCGCGTTCGCCGGCAAGCCCAAGAACGGCGATGCAATCCGGGCGATCATCGACGAAGTGGGCGGTGAGATTCCGGTTCAGCTCGGCGGTGGCATCCGCGACCTGAACACGATCGAGCGCTATCTGGACGACGGTTTGTCGTACGTGATCATCGGCACCGCGGCGGTGAAGAACCCCGGCTTCCTGCAGGACGCGTGCACCGCGTTCGGCGGCCACATCATCGTCGGTCTCGACGCGAAAGACGGCAAGGTCGCCACCGACGGCTGGAGCAAGCTGACCGGTCACGAAGTGGCCGACCTCGCGCGCAAGTTCGAGGACTACGGCTGCGAGTCGATCATCTACACCGACATCGGCCGCGACGGCATGCTGCAAGGCATCAACATTGAAGCGACGGTGCGCCTTGCGCGCGCGGTCAAGATTCCGGTGATCGCGAGCGGCGGTCTGTCGAACCTCGCGGACATCGAATCGCTGTGCGAAGTCGAAGGCGAGGGCATCGAAGGCGTGATCTGCGGCCGCGCGATCTATTCGGGCGACCTCGACTTCGCGGCCGCGCAGACACTCGCGGACAAGCTGCGCGAAGCGGACGACGCTTAAGCGCGGCGTCGGCCGCGCTTGCCGGGAAGCTTGCGCCGTGTGCCGGCGTGGCACTCACCTCGGCTTGCGGCACTCGCTCGACCGATGGCTTGCCGGGTAGCGCGCTTCGCACGATCACGCAACCGGAACCTCGGCGGCCTGCGGCCAGCACTTCACTCGCGGCGCGACGCAACCGCTCGCGCCGGCACCGTGCCGCTTGCCCGCAAGCGAGCGGCCTCATCAGCGGTATTGGCAGAATTGCACGATCATGGCTCTAGCTAAACGCATCATCCCTTGTCTCGACGTCACTGCGGGCCGCGTGGTCAAGGGGGTCAACTTCGTCGAACTGCGCGACGCGGGCGACCCGGTCGAAATCGCGCGCCGTTACGACGATCAGGGCGCCGACGAACTGACGTTCCTCGATATCACCGCGACCTCGGATCAGCGCGACCTGATCCTGCCGATCATCGAGGCAGTCGCCTCGCAGGTGTTCATTCCGCTGACGGTCGGCGGCGGCGTGCGCGCGGTCGAAGACGTGCGGCGCCTGCTGAACGCGGGCGCGGACAAGATCAGCATGAACTCGTCGGCGGTCGCGAATCCGCAGCTCGTGAAGGACGCGACCGACAAATACGGCTCGCAGTGCATCGTCGTCGCGATCGACGCGAAGCGCGTCTCTGCCGACGGCGAAACGCCGCGCTGGGAAGTGTTCACGCACGGCGGACGCAAGTCCACCGGTCTCGACGCGGTGGAATGGGCGCGCAAGATGGCCGAGCTCGGCGCGGGCGAAATCCTGCTGACCAGCATGGATCGCGACGGCACCAAGAGCGGCTTCGACCTTGCGCTGACGCGCGCGGTGTCGGACGCGGTGCCGGTTTCTGTGATCGCCTCGGGCGGCGTCGGCAATCTGCAGCATCTCGCCGACGGCATCAAAAGCGGTCACGCGGACGCGGTGCTGGCCGCGAGCATCTTCCACTATGGCGAACACACGGTCGGCGAGGCCAAGCGCTTCATGGCCGACCAGGGCATTTCGGTGAGGTTGTGACGTGACGAATCCTTCGGCAGTGAACTGGCTCGACAAGGTCAAGTGGGACGCGAACGGCCTCGTGCCGGTGATCGCGCAGGAAGCGTCGACGAACGACGTGCTGATGTTCGCGTGGATGAACCGCGAGGCTCTCGCGAAGACAGTCGAGACCGGCCGCGCGGTATATTTCTCGCGCTCGCGCCAGCGCCTGTGGTTCAAGGGCGAAGAGTCGGGGCACGTGCAGCATGTGCACGAAGTGCGGCTCGATTGCGACGAAGACGTCGTGCTGCTGAAAGTCGAGCAGGTGTCGGGCATCGCTTGTCACACCGGCCGCCACTCGTGCTTTTTCCAGAAATTCGAAGGCTCGGTGGACGACGGCGACTGGCAGGCCGTCGATCCCGTGCTGAAAGACCCCGAACACATCTACAAATGACGCAATCCACGCAAAACCCGTCGCCCGCTGAGGCTTCCACGCTCGACACGCTGTTGCGCCTCGCGGCGGTGATCGATGGCCGCAAGGGCGGCGATCCAGACACCTCGTACGTCTCGCGTCTGTTCCACAAGGGCGACGACGCGATTCTGAAGAAGATCGGCGAAGAAGCCACCGAAGTCGTGCTGGCCGCAAAGGACGCGCGCCACGGCGGCGTGCCGAAGGCGCTGGTCGGCGAGGTCGCGGACCTGTGGTTCCACTGCCTCGTGATGTTGTCGCATTTCAATCTGAGCCCCGCCGACGTGATCGCCGAACTCGAGCGTCGCGAAGGCCTGTCGGGCATCGAGGAAAAAGCGCTGCGCAAGAGCCGCGAGCGTGAGGAAAACGGCGACTGAGCAGCCGGAGCGGAAATCTGGCATTTCCGCTTGAAGTCGCGCGCGCTGGCACCTATATAGCGGTAACCGCACCTTCGTGAGGACGCAAGCATGGAACAGCCGCAAGGAAGCTATCCGCCGCCGGTCTACCGCCACGCGATGGAACCTGAGCGGGAGCGCAGCCTGCGCACGCTCACGCACGTGCTGTACGCGCTGTATGCGGTTCATTGGCTGACCGGTGGGCTCACCATTCTGGTCGCGATCATCATCAACTACGTGAAACGGGCCGACGTGGCCGGCACGCCATACGAAGCGCACTTCGAATGGCAGATTCGCACGTTCTGGATGGGTGTCGTCGGTTATGCGATCGGCGCGTTGCTGTTGGTCGTCGTGATCGGCATCCCGGTGCTGTGGGCGGTCAGCATATGGATGTTGTACCGTATTATCAAAGGCTGGCTGTATCTGTACGATAACAAGCCATTCGCGAATCCGGCTGGCTGGGTCTGAACGCTAGCCGGTCCGCACGCGCGGACCGGCATTCGGGTCGAACCTCGTCGCGTGCGGCTTCGCTCGCCTAAGTCATACCGCGTCAGGAATACGATGAGTCACGATCCGAACTGTCTTTTCTGCAAGATCGCCGCTGGCGAAATCCCCTCGACCAGAGTCCACGAAGACGACGAGTTCGTCGCCTTCCGCGACATCCGTCCGGCGGCCGAAACGCATGTGCTGGTGATTCCTCGCAAGCACATTGCAACGCTGTCAAACTGCACGGAAAGCGACGCGCCTCTGCTTGGTAGAATGCTTGTCCTGGCCGCTCGACTGGCGGAGCAATTGGGGGTCGCGTACAGCGGCGGCGAAACGGGCTTTCGCACGGTAATCAATACCGGTCCGGGCGGTGGTCAGGAGGTGTATCACCTGCACGCGCATATTCTCGCGGGACCGCGCCCCTGGCATCGCATGGGCTGAGCGGGCGCATGGGTCATGCGCGCCACTTGGCGAGAGCACACCGCCGCGAGTTTTGGTCGAGGACAATAGCGCCGCCGTTATTTTTACCGCTGTGTAATACCGTCGACGCGATCGCCTGACCACAATGACGGCGGTTCAGACTGCGGCGCAGTTTACGAGCGAGGTGGTGCGACCTGCGGTAACGTAGAGATAGAGGCAAACGAAGCGCGTGCGCTTCAGGTTAGGCAAATTTGCCGCATCCAGATGCGGCGTCGGGGTTAAGGAGAGTAGTCATGGGTTCGTTGAGTATTTGGCATTGGTTGATCGTTCTGTTGATCGTCGCGCTCGTGTTCGGCACGAAGAAGCTGCGCAACATCGGCAGCGATCTGGGCGGCGCGGTGAAGGGCTTCAAGGAAGGCATGAAGGAAGCCGAATCGCCGTCGGCCGACGCGCAACAGCAGCAGCGCGAGTTGCCGCGCAACGGCGCGGTGGACGTCGAAGCGAAAGAAAAGACGCAGCAATCGGGCGATTACCGCTAAGCCGCGGCGTTTGCGCCGTTCCCGCGTTTCTGACGGACATTTCACTTCATGCTGGACCTCGGTCTAACCAAGATGGCGCTGATCGGCGTCGTCGCGCTGGTCGTCCTCGGGCCTGAGCGCCTGCCGCGTGTCGCCCGCACGGCCGGCGCGCTGTTCGGCCGCGCCCAGCGGTACGTCAACGACGTGAAGGCCGAAGTCACGCGCGAAATCGAGCTCGACGAACTGCGGCGCATGAAGACCGAGTTCGAGAAGGCCGCGAGCAACGTCGAAACGGCGGTTCAGGACAATCTGCGCAAGCACGAGAATGAACTGAACGAGGCATGGAAGAGCGGTACGTCGGTGTCGCCGAGTATCGCCGGTGGCGCGCTCGAAGACGCCGGCAGCGGCGTCAGCGGCAGCACCGGTGTCACCTCGTGGCCGGTCAGTACACCGGCCGCCGCGCCCAAACGCAAGAGCTGGCGCGTCCAGCAAAGCGCCACCCCCACCTGGTACAAGCGAGCGAGCTTGCGCCGCACGCGCGTGCAGTCGGGCGCCGCGCGCGTTGCGCGGCACACACCTGCCAACCTGCGTCGTCCGACGCGGTTTTTCTGATGTTCAGATCGACAATCCCTAACCGAGGGCCGGTGTGAGCGACCCCCAGCAATCCCAGAACGAAGGCGCCGAAGAGACCTTCATTTCCCACCTCGTCGAACTGCGTGACCGCATCATCCGTGCGGGGCTCGCCGTCATCGTCGTGTTTATCGGGCTCGTGTACTGGGCGCCGGACATCTTCAAACTGCTCGCGCGGCCGCTGATGATGAATCTGCCGAAGGACGGCAAGATGATCGTCACCGACGTCACCGGCTCGTTCTTCGTGCCGATGAAGGTGACGATGCTGGTCGCTTTCGTGATCGCGCTGCCGGTCGTGCTGTACCAGATCTGGGCGTTCGTCGCGCCGGGACTCTATCAGCACGAGAAAAAGCTGGTCGCACCGCTGGTGGCGAGCAGCTATACGCTGTTCCTGTGCGGCATGGCGTTCGCGTATTTCGTCGTGTTTCCGACCATCTTCCGCGTGATGGCGCACTACAACGCGCCGCTCGGCGCGGAAATGACAACCGATATCGACAATTACCTGAGCTTCGTGCTCACGATGTTCATCGCGTTCGGTGTCACGTTCGAGGTGCCGATCGTCGTCGTCCTGTTGGTGCGGATGAACGTGGTGACCCTGAAGAAGCTGAAGGAGATCCGGCCGTATGTGATCGTCGGCGCGTTCGTGGTGTCGGCCGTCGTGACGCCGCCGGACGTGTTTTCGCAGCTGATCCTCGCGGTTCCGCTGATTCTGCTGTACGAAGCCGGCATCGTCGCGGCGCGGTTGATCGTCGGCAAGCAGCCGGTGGTCGTCGAGGATGCGAGTCCGCCGCCGTCTAATTGAGGTGCCGGGAGTCGGTGCCAGGCGTCACATGAAAAGGGCAGTCCATCACGGACTGCCCTTTTTCGTTGCGTTAGTCGCGGCCCTGACTTCAACCACCTTCGTCATCCGGCTGATCGCCGCCGTTTTCGTCTTCCGGCTGTTTCGGCGGCGGCGGGCGTTTGCCGATCATGACGTCGAGATCGATCTGATGGCCTTTGCGTACCAGATGCACTTTTGCCGCCGTGCCCGGCTTGATCTGCGCGATCACGTTCAACAGGCGCGTGGTATCGGTGATCACCTGGCCGTTCACGCTCGTCAGGATGTCGCCGGGCTTGATGCCCGCGCGGTCGGCCGGACCGCTCTTCAGCACCCCGGCGACGATCGCGCCCGACTTCTGATCGAGCCCGAACGACTCGGCGATTTCCGGCGTCACGTCCTGCGGTTCGACACCGATCCAACCGCGCGTGACTGTACCGGTCGTGATGATGCTCTCGAGCACGCTGCGCGCGGTCGACACCGGAATCGCGAAGCCGATGCCGAGCGAGCCGCCCGAGCGCGAGTAGATCGCGGTGTTGATGCCGAGCAGATTGCCGTTCACGTCGACGAGCGCACCGCCCGAGTTGCCGGGGTTGATCGGGGCGTCGGTCTGGATGAAGTTTTCGAACGTATTGATGCCAAGGTGGTTGCGGCCCAGTGCGCTGACGATGCCCATCGTCACGGTCTGCCCGACGCCGAACGGATTGCCGATCGCGAGCACGACGTCGCCGACGCGGGTCTGGTCCATCCGGCCGAGCGTGATGGTGGGCAGATTGCTCATGTTGACCTTGAGCACCGCCAGATCGGTCTCGGGGTCGATGCCGATGACCTTCGCGCTGGCGGTGCGGCCGTCGGCGAGCGCGACTTCGATCTGATCGGCGCCGTCGACGACGTGCTGGTTCGTTAGAATGTAACCTTCCGAACTCACTATCACGCCTGAGCCGAGATTCGAGGCAGGCTGCTCCTGCTGCTTGCGATTGTTCCTGTCGCCGAAGAAGTAGCGGAACAGCGGATCTTTGGCGCGCGGGTCGGGCGGCAGCGAGCCATCCTTGCTGGAGAACACGTTGACGACCGCGGGCATGGCCTTTTGCGCCGCTTCGGCATAGGACGTTTCGGCATGCCCTTTGCTGATGCCCGGCGCCACTTCCCGCAGCGCCACGATCGGTTCGGCGAGTTGTCTGCCGAATTGTCCTTGACGCTGCAGCCACTGCGGTTTGAGGGTCGCAATGATGAACATCAGCGCCAACAGCACCGTCACCGCTTGGGCAAATAACAGCCAAAAGCGTCTAAGCATCTGAAGACAAGAGGTCTATATGGATCGGATTGAACTTGAATTGTACTTGAACAATCTCCTTGAAACCGCGCGCTTCAAGGACTATTGCCCGAACGGACTGCAGGTCGAAGGGCGCCGCCGGATCAACAAACTCGCGACCGGTGTGACCGCGTCGGTGGCCTTCCTGGAGGCCGCGCTCGACTGGGGCGCGGACGCCGTGCTGGTCCATCACGGCTACTTCTGGCGCAACGAGGCGCCGCAGATCACCGGCCGCAAGCACGCTCGACTGAAGCTGCTGCTCGCCAACGACCTGAACCTGTTCGCCTACCACCTGCCGCTCGACGATCATCCCGAATTCGGTAACAACGCGCAGATCGGCGAGAAGATGGGCTGGATCAGCGACGCGCGTTTCGGCGACAACGACCTCGGCTGGCTCGCCACGTTGCCAATGCCGATCTCGCTTTCGCACCTGAGCGCGGAAATCGAGCAAACGCTGGGCCGCACGCCGCTCGTGTTCGGCGATCCCGATATGCAGCTGCGCCGCGTCGGCTGGTGCACGGGCGCCGCGCAAGGGATGTTCGACGCGGCGATCAACGCGGGCGTCGACGTCTACGTGACCGGCGAAGTATCGGAGTCGGTGATGCATACGGCGGCGGAAAGCGGCGTCGCCTTTCTTGCGGCCGGCCACCACGCGACAGAACGTTTCGGCGTGCAGGCGGTAGGCAAGCATTTGTCCGAATCGTTCGATATCGAACACCTGTTTATCGACATTCCGAATCCCGTTTGAATTGCGAATTGCATTAACGAAGAAAAAGGCGCGAATACCGTAGAAGGCGCTTAAAAGGAGGTACTAAAAAGTTTGCGATCGGTACGGACAAACCCTGAGTTATCAAGGGCTTCGCACGGTTTTTGGCAATCGGCCCTTGTAAATGGCGACTCCATTCGAGCAAACTAGCGGCGGTAGAAGCGACGTGAAGGAAAAATCCAACTCAGAAGTGGGGCGTGTGATGCGAGACAAAGAAGAGGAACGCGTCGATGGCAGCCGCCGTAACTGGCTGGTAGCGACGACCGTAGCAGGCGGCATAGGAGGTGTTGCCGTTGTCGTACCCTTTGTTAGTTCGTTTGCACCATCCGAAAAGGCCAAGGCTGCAGGTGCCCCGGTCGAAGTCGATATCAGTGGTCTGAAGCCCGGCGACATGATGACGGTCGCCTGGCGTGGCAAGCCGGTGTGGATCATCAACCGCACCGACCGCATGCTCGGCGATGTTCAAAAAGCCGATAGCCAGGTGGCGGACCCCCACACGCAGAATCCCTTCTCGATGCCGCTGCCGGACTACTGCAACAACGAATTCCGTTCACGCGCCGAGAACAAGCATCTGCTGGTTGCCGTCGCCGTCTGCACGCATCTGGGCTGCACGCCGACGCCGCGCTTCCAGGAAGGCCCGCAGCCCAATCTGCCCGACGACTGGCCGGGCGGCTTCCTGTGCCCGTGCCACGGCTCGACCTACGACATGGCCGGCCGCGTCTTCAAGAACAAACCCGCCCCGCAGAACCTCGACATCCCGCGCTTCATGTTCACGTCGGCGACGGCCCTTGTGATCGGGAAGGACGAAAAAGGAGAAGCGTAATGGCGAGCGAACACGAAGTAGAGACGACCGGGCTGGCTGGTTGGATCGACCAGCGCTTCCCGATGACTGCCGCGTGGAAGAAGCACGTTTCCGAGTACTACGCGCCGAAGAACTTCAACTTCTGGTACTTCTTCGGTTCGCTTGCATTGCTGGTGCTGGTCAACCAGATCGTCACCGGCATTTGGCTGACGATGAACTACAAGCCCGATGCGACGCTTGCGTTCGCGTCGGTCGAGTACATCATGCGCGAGGTGCCGTGGGGTTGGCTGATCCGCTACATGCACTCGACGGGTGCGTCGATGTTCTTCGTCGTCGTGTATCTGCACATGTTTCGCGGGCTTTTGTATGGCTCGTACCGCAAGCCGCGCGAGCTCGTGTGGATTTTCGGCTGTCTGATCTTCCTGTGCCTGATGGCCGAGGCGTTCTTCGGCTACCTGCTGCCGTGGGGCCAGATGTCGTTCTGGGGCGCGCAGGTGATCGTGAACCTGTTCTCAGCGATTCCGTTCATCGGGCCGGATCTGTCGCTGTGGATTCGCGGCGACTATGTCGTGTCCGACGTCACGCTGAACCGCTTCTTCGCGTTCCACGTGATCGCGATTCCGCTGGTCCTGGTCGGCCTCGTGATCGCGCACCTCGTCGCGCTGCACGAAGTCGGCTCGAACAACCCGGACGGCATCGAAATCAAGGCGAAGAAGGGGCCGGATGGCGTGCCGCTGGACGGCATTCCGTTCCACCCGTACTACTCGGTGCACGACTTCATGGGCGTGGCGATCTTCCTGCTGATTTTCGCGGCCATCATCTTCTTCGGGCCGGAAATGGGCGGGTACTTCCTTGAAGCCAACAACTTCGTTCCGGCGAATCCGCTGCAGACGCCGCCGGAAATTGCGCCAGTTTGGTACTTCACCGCTTTTTATGCGATGCTGCGCGCCACCACCGATCCATTCAAGATCGTGCTCATGATCGTCATTGCGCTACTGGGGCTGCTCGCGCTCGTGCGCGCGCGGGGCAAGTGGAAGATCGGGCTACCAGTGCTCGCGGTGCTGGTGATCGTCGCGAT
Source organism: Paraburkholderia sp. BR13439 (assembly GCF_040948805.1). Classification (NCBI taxonomy): domain Bacteria; kingdom Pseudomonadati; phylum Pseudomonadota; class Betaproteobacteria; order Burkholderiales; family Burkholderiaceae; genus Paraburkholderia; species Paraburkholderia sp. BR13439. Next base: position 106,340 of record NZ_JBFPKN010000020.1, read on the forward strand.
GGTGTTCACCGAATCGAAATTCTGGGGCGTCGTCGTGATGGGCAGCGCGGTTATTTCGCTGTTCTTCCTGCCGTGGCTGGACCGCTCGCCGGTCAGGTCGATTCGCTACCGGCCGTTTTTCCACAAGGTTTTCTTCGGGATCTTCGTGATCGCGTTCCTGACGCTCGGCTTCCTCGGCACGCGGCCGCCATCGCCCGCCGCAACGCTGATCGCCCAGATCTGCGCGCTGGTGTACTTCGCGTTTTTCCTCGGCATGCCCTTCTGGACGCGGCTTGGCAAGTTCAAGCAGCCGCCGGAACGGGTGCGGTTCAAGCCTCACTAATCGCGAGCCAGGAGATCACGAAGATGAAAAAACTGCTTTCGATGTGCGTGCTGGTCGGCGCGACCGTGCTTGCGATGTTGGCCGCTCCGGTCCACGCGGACGAGAATTTCCCGCTCAATCGCGCGCCGGACAACACGAACAATTTCGCTTCTTTGCAGCGCGGCGCGCAATTGTTTGTAAACTACTGCCTGAATTGCCACAGCGCGAACCTGATGCGCTACAACCGCCTGACCGATCTCGGCATCACGCCGAACGAAGTCCAGGCGAATCTGCTGTTCACCGCCGACAAGGTCGGCAACACGATGACCGTGGCGATGCGCCCGGACGACGCGAAATCGTGGTTCGGGGCGACGCCGCCGGATTTGTCGGTGGAGGCGCGGGCGCGCGGCACGGACTGGCTGTACACGTATCTGCGTAGTTTTTACCGCGACGATACGCGGCCGACTGGCTGGAACAATCTGGTGTACGAAAACGTGAGCATGCCTCACGTGCTGTGGCAGCTTCAGGGGCAGCGGGCGGCGAAATTCGGTGATGAAACCGACGAAAAAACCGGCGAAAAGGTACACAAATTCCGCGGTTTCCAGCAACTCACTCCGGGGACGATGTCGCCGGTAGATTATGATTCTGCTGTGGCCGACCTCGTGTCGTACCTGTCATGGATGTCCGAACCGACGCAGCAAACCCGCAAGCAACTTGGCGTGTGGGTGGTGTTGTTCCTCGGTATCCTGAGCTTTTTCGCCTGGCGACTGAACGCCGCGTACTGGAAACATATCAAATAATCACGCCGTTACACGGCGTGGGGCCGGCGCCAGGAAAGACCTGCTGAACGGTTTTTCCGTGCGCTGGCCCTTCAGCTTTTTGAGGAAACGTAAACATGATGGTTCTGTATTCTGGCACTACTTGCCCGTTCTCCCAGCGTTGCCGGCTGGTGTTGTTCGAAAAGGGCATGGACTTCGAGATCCGCGACGTCGACCTGTTCAACAAGCCGGAAGACATCGCCGTGATGAATCCGTACGGTCAGGTGCCAATTCTCGTCGAACGGGACCTGATTCTGTACGAATCGAACATCATCAACGAGTACATCGACGAGCGCTTCCCGCACCCGCAGCTGATGCCGGCCGATCCGGTGCAACGCGCGCGTGCCCGCCTGTTCCTGCTCAACTTCGAGAAAGAGCTGTTCGTCCACGTCGGCACGCTCGAAAACGAGAAGGGCAAGGCAGCGGAGAAGAATCACGAGAAGGCGCGCCTCGCGATCCGCGATCGCCTGACGCAACTCGCGCCGATCTTCCTGAAGAACAAGTACATGCTCGGCGAAGAGTTCTCGATGCTCGACGTCGCGATCGCACCGTTGCTGTGGCGCCTCGACCACTACGGTATCGAGCTGTCGAAGAACGCCGCGCCGCTGATGAAGTACGCCGAGCGCATTTTCAGCCGCCCGGCTTATATCGAAGCGCTGACGCCGTCGGAAAAGGTGATGCGTCGTTGAGTTTGGCTTTGGTGTGCGGGCGCCGCATTGCTTCGATGCGCGCCCGCGCCCGCAAGAGGACTGTTGATGCAAGAGATTTCCACGAAGCCTTATCTGCTGCGCGCGCTTTATGAGTGGTGCACGGATAACGGCTACACACCGCACATCGCGGTCCGCGTCGACAATCAGACGCGCGTGCCGCGTCAGTTCGTGCGAGACAACGAGATCGTGTTGAACATCAGCTTCGAGGCGACCAGCCAGTTGCAGATGGGCAACGAGTGGATCGAGTTCAACGCGCGCTTTTCCGGCAAGTCGCACAAGATCGAAGTGCCGGTCGCCAATATTCTGGCGATCTACGCGCGCGAGAACGGCCAAGGTATGGCGTTCCCGGTCGAATCGGCGGGCGGCGAGGCTCAGGATTCGGGCGCGGATGCCGCGGACGAAGCGGACACCCCGGCGGCGCCGCGCGCCGTCGAAACAGCGCCGGTCGACCCGGCCGCGGCCAGCGACGCCGACGACAAGCCGCAACCCGACGACGATGGCTCGAAAGGTGGCGGAAGGGCTCGCCTTAAGATCGTGAAATGAAGTAGAATCACGGCCTCATGCCGGCTTAGCTCATCAGGTAGAGCGCTTGACTTGTAATCATGAGGTGGCGGGTTCGAGTCCTGCAGCCGGCACCAGATTGCCTTATCAGCAGTAACTGGAAATTCTTGAAAACCCCGTCGAAGCACGCGCTTCGGCGGGGTTTTTCTTTTTTCGGCAGTCGAGTCGCCGAGCTAGACCGATTTGACCTCGCCGCCGTCCATCCGCAGCGTCGAGCCTGTCCAGCGTGCTGCGTGCTGCCGGCGATCTGACGAAAGCCATCGGCTCCGCGATTTCCTCGGGTCTGCCATAGCGTGAGATGCCCGTAGCGGCATCCGGCTCAGACAGGTCAAGATCGATGACGAGAACGGGTCGTTCTTGCCCCGCACCGCCGGCAGAGGCGATCGGTAGGTGCGGAAGTACTCGTGAAACGCCGGGTACAGCGCGACGTTGTGGCGACGGTCGCGGAACAGATCGAGCTGGACCTCGTCCGCGCCGGGGGACGCAGGTAGAAGTCGTCGAGCGAGCAGCCGTCCGGCAGGACCGATGCCGTGTCCGGCACGCCATGCGTGTATTGCCACACGGTCGTCTCGTATGCGAGCAGTGTGCTCAACGCTTCGCGGTTGGCTGGCGACGCGTCCAGCCAGGCGGCACATGGTGCCGGGACCAATGTTCGTGGTCAACACGAACGACATTACGCTGAACAACGCGGTAGATCGCGGATATCACTTACAACTCGGTGCTGACCTTGTGATCGGGCGACGGCGCCGACGGAACGTCGGTTCCATTCGTGCTGGCGTCGGCGCTTTTTGCTGTAACCAACACGGGTCACCACGAGCGCCGTCGGACTTCGACGGTGCTGTTTTCGTCTTTAGCCCATGCCGGAAAGACGTTGGATGCGGTGTGAGGTGAGCCGCTGGATAGCTCAGAAATCCCGATATCTCCTTCACCTTGTCCATATTAGACTTTTTAATCTGTAATCGGCGGGCCTAAATGCAGCGCGGGCCAAGGTGCACCGTTCGATGGCTCAAAGTTCACGCTATCTCCTTCACCTTGTCGATCGTGGACTTTTTAGTATTTAATCGCCGAACTGCGGCTGCATCGCCGTTTGAGGTGAGTCATTGGATGGCGCAAAAAATCACAATATCTCTTTCACCTTGTCGATCGTAGACTTTTTGGTCTGCAATTGACCCGCTAAAGTGCGCCCATGCCTTGAGGTGCGCCGCCTGACGGCTCAAAAATCACGATAACTATTTCACCTTGTCGATTATGGACTTTATTGTCTACATTTGGCGCGTCTAAACTTATCTGATCATCGTCACCAATCCATGCGGCGCCGCGAAGCCGCACGGCGGCGGTACGGTACTATTCGGGCGTCGCCCGGGATGGCGGGCAGCCGCCAGACGTTCCGGTCCGCTGCCGCGGTCCACGTCGCCAGCGACGTCACATCGACTCCATTGCACCATGACCAGCCCCGCAACTCTCACCTGGCCCGAAGCCGACGGCCCGCGCGCCGCACGCTGGCGCTCCGAAGCGGCCGTGCCGCCGCCGAAGCGCGTCGTCGTCGCCGACGACCGCACTACCGCCGATTCGGCCTACCGCCTCGCCTGCGAAGGCACCGCGCTGTTGTGGCACGGCGACTTCCAGAACGCGCGCCAACTGTTGCAGGCGGTCACGCGCCGACTCGAACGCAAGGCGCGCAAGCAGGGAGCGACACCGCTCGACGCGTTCAACCTGCATCGGCAGGCGCAGTCGCAGCGCGCCCGCACGCTCGGCATGATTCTGATTCCGCTCGATGCCGACTACGGCATTTCCCTGCGCCGCGCGCCCGACGTGCGGCAGGCCTGCACCGAAGCGTACGGACCGGCGACCGGCGAGGCGTCGGAGGTGTCGTTGCGCGAGTTGCTCGGTTTGATCGGCGCGCACGAATGGCGCAAGAAGGGTGTCGAGATCGCGGCGCTCGGCGAGCGCATTCATCCGCATTACGGCGTGTTCTCACCGGTGCGTGGCGAGTACGTCGATCTGGTCGCGCGCGCCGCGCTGCCGTCGCTGGATCTCGCGTTCGATATCGGCACCGGCACTGGCGTGCTGGCCGCGCTGCTGGCCAAACGCGGCGTGCGCAAGATCGTCGCCACGGATCAGGATGAGCGCGCGCTGGCGTGTGCGCGTGAAAATCTCGCACGCCTGGGCTACGCCCGGCAGGTCGAGATCGTGCAGGCCGATCTGTTTCCGGACGGTCGGGCGCCGCTCGTCGTCTGCAATCCGCCGTGGGTGCCGGCGCGGCCCGCGTCGCCGCTCGAATACGCGGTCTATGATCCTGACAGCCGCATGCTGCTCGGCTTCCTGAACGGCCTCGCCGATCATCTGACGCCGGGCGGCGAAGGCTGGCTGATCATTTCGGATTTCGCTGAGCATCTCGGGTTGCGCACGCGCGCATGGCTGCTGGCGGCGATCGAGCACGCGGGGCTCAGTGTGGTGGGACGCGAGGACATTCGTCCACGGCATCCGAAGGCCAGTGATCAGAACGATCCGCTGTTTGTTGCGCGAGCGGCCGAGATCACGTCGTTGTGGCGGCTCAAGGTGCGGTGACGGCGAGTGCGTGCGTCACGCCGATGCGCGGCGCGCTTCGAGATACGCGCATGCGCCCCGGCCGGCCACGAGCCCGCTGGCAAAACAGGCCGTCAGCAGATAACCGCCGGTCGGTGCTTCCCAGTCGAGCATTTCGCCGGCGCAGAATGCGCCGGGCATCCGGTCGATCATCAAATGTGCGTCCAGCGCCTCGAACGGGATGCCGCCCGCCGTGCTGATCGCTTCGTCGATCGGTCGCGCGCCCAGCAGTCGCAACGGCAGCGCCTTGATCGCGTGGGCGAGACCGCGCGCATCGGCGAATGCTTCTTTCGACAGAATCTCGTGCAACAGCGCCAGCTTGACCCCGCCGATGCCAATCCGCCCATGCAGATGACTCGCAATCGAGCGTGAGCCGCGCGGCCGCGTCACTTCCTCGATGACCCGCTCGAGCGGCAAGCCTGGCGCGAGATCCAGCGCGATGGTGAGCTCGCCGTCGGCCAGAATCCGCTCGCGGATCGGCGCCGACAGCGCGTAAATCAGACTCCCTTCGAGGCCTGTTTCGGTCAGAAGTATTTCACCTTGTCGATTGTGGACTTTTCCGTCTACATCGGTGAAGGAAATCGCGATCGTCTTGATCGGCTGTCCAGCGAAACGCTCGCGCAGATACGGGCTCCAGTCCGCGTCGAAGCCGCAGTTCGCGGGGCGCAACGGCATCACCGGCACGCCGCGCGACATCATCAGCGGCACCCACGCGGCGTCGGAGCCGAGCCGCGGCCAACTGCCGCCGCCGAGCGCGAACACGACCGCGTCGCAGCTCACCGTCTGCTCACCGTCGGGCGTGGCGAAGCGCAGCGCGTGCGCAGCGTTGTCTTCGGAGAGTGAGACCCAGCCGTTCCACTTGTGACGCATGTGGAACTGCACGCCCGCTTCGCGCAGTCGATGCAGCCACGCGCGCAGCATCGGCGCGGCCTTCATGTCAGACGGAAACACGCGCCCCGAACTGCCGACGAACGTCTCGACACCCAATTCGCGCAACCAGGCGCGAAGCGCGTCGGGACCGAACGCGTCGAGCAGCGGCGCGATGCGCTCGCGGCGCGCGCCGTAGCGGTCGAGAAACGGCTCCAGCGCTTCCGAATGCGTGATGTTCATGCCGCCTTTGCCCGCCATCAGGAATTTGCGGCCGACCGACGGCATCGCGTCATGTACGTGGACTTGCACGCCGCGCCGGGCAAGCGTCTCGGCGGCCATCAGGCCGGCGGGGCCGCCGCCGATTACGGCGACGCGGGCGGAATCGAGCGAGGAGGGCATGCGGTTCGGCGGATCTGCGGGGAAAAAGGGCGCTGCGCCGCCAGCGACCGAACGGACGGGCGGCGCGAAGGGCGTTATTGTCACACCGCGCGCGGCGCGCGGCAAACGCCGTCGAACGCGGTCGAACTGCGTTCACCGCTTGGCTCGCGCCGCACGCGACCTATACTTTTCACACATCTTCCTCGATCGACTGGTTCAAGGAGATTGTCATGACCCGCAAATACATCGACTGCCGCGAATTTCCGAGCGAAATGAACTGCACCGTCGCGATGTCCGCCGACAGCGACAGCGAACTGCTCGAAGCCGCGGTCCAGCATGCCGTCAGCGTTCACAAGCACGCGGATTCGCCGGAGCTGCGCGCGCAGCTGAAGACCCTATTTCATGAGGGAACGCCGCCCGCAGAGGCGCCGCGCGCTTGAGATACCCGTGCAAGGGGAGTGTGGAAGCCCGCGTCGCGAGCGGCATCTAGCCGCCCGCGCGCGGTCGTGTTGCAGCAGTCTTTTGGTCACACGCGAAACGCGATACCAAGCCATCCTAACCAACATGCTGACGCGCTAACCCGGATAAGCCTCATCGACCTTCAGCCCGGCGAGCTTGAAGATCACCCGCAACGTCTGCGGCTTGATGTCGCGTCGCGACGCGAGCGTCGTCATCACGAAGTCGAGCACCTTGGCGTACTTGAGCATCGTCAGGCAAGTTTCGAGGTCGACGTTGCCGTCGCGCATGACCTCGGCGAGCCGCAGCATTTCCGTGGAGATATCGCGAGCCATCTCCAGTTCGAGTTGCTGTTTCTCCGACCATGCCGGCGCGGTGGTGAGCTTCGCAAGCATTTCCTGAAACTTCTGTTCGACATTTCCGTTGGGTACCGTATCCATTGCCGCCTCTTCGGTGATCTTCCGAGCGCGCGACCGGTAGCAAAGCCGGCCGCTGCTGGTTACGTAACGTTCGGCCCGCGTTGCGGGACCGCTCTCCCCACATGCATCCGGTTCGCGTGTCCGGTCGCACGGCCGGACAGCCGCCTGTTTTCGGCGACACGGCTTGTACCCGCGGGCTCAGCCGGCGCGCAAGCTGTTTTCAGCCATTCTCGAGACACTTCCGCGCAGCGCCTGTCGAGCAGGAAGTGTTCCCAGCAGAGCACCTATGTCGCGTGGTCCGCGCGGCGTGCTCGCTGGGAATGCCGCAGTTTGGGTAAACTGGCAGTAACTTTTCTCTTTTTCCGTCATCTGTCGCACGTTCGCGCTGCAATTGATGGCGACCCACACGATGTCCGGCAAAACCCACGAAATCCGTCCCAACCAGTCCGTCGAACTGCTCAAAGAACTCCACATCCTCACGCGCGACGGCAAGATGAATCAGGACAGCCGTCGCAAGCTGAAGCAGGTCTACCACCTGTTCCAGTTCATCGAGCCGCTGCTCAAGGACCTGAAGGACCAGCAGGGTTCGCTGACGCTCGTCGATCACGGCGCGGGCAAGTCATACCTCGGTTTTATCCTGTACGACCTGTTTTTCAAGGAGTTTCAGGACGCCGCTGGTGGGGCTTCGCACATTTATGGCATCGAAACGCGCGAGGAACTGGTGACGAAGTCCGAAGAGCTGGCGGCGCGGCTCGGCTTCAAGGGGATGTCGTTTTTGAATTTGTCGGTGGCGGAGTCGATCACCTCGACGCGGTTGCCCGCCGAAATCGACATCGTGACCGCGCTGCACGCGTGCAATACCGCGACCGACGACGCAATCCGTTTCGCGCTCGAAAAGCACGCGAAGTACATCGTCGTCGTGCCGTGCTGCCAGGCCGAGGTGGCCGGCGTGCTGCGGCAGAACAAAGGGAAGGCTCTGAAGAACGCGCTCACGGAAATCTGGCGGCATCCGCTGCACACGCGCGAATTCGGCAGTCAGATCACGAACGTGCTGCGCTGCCTGCAGCTCGAAGCGCATGGCTATCAGGTCAGTGTGACCGAGCTGGTCGGCTGGGAACACTCGATGAAAAACGAGCTGATCATCGCGCACTACAAGGATCTGCCGCGGCGCCGGCCGGCTGAGCGGCTCGGCGAAGTGCTGGACACGCTCGGACTCGATGCGCTTAAGGAGCGTTTTTTCGTGCCGGCCTGAGGCGCAGCCGGGCGCTTCACCTAGCGCTTCATCAACGCATCCCAGCCTTTGAGGCCAATGCGCCGCAGCGTTTCCTGATTGCGCTCGTAAATCTCTTCCGCGTCGGGAAAGGCCTGCACGGCTCGCTCGATGCTGTCTTCACGCAGCAGATGCAGGATCGGATACGGCGCCCGGTTCGTGTAGTTTTCGATGTCGTCGGGCTTGCTGCCTTCGAACTGGTAGTGCGGATGAAAGCTCGCGATCTGAATCACGCCTTCGAGCCGCAGTTGCTGGATCAGGCGGTCGGCGAAGAACAGGCAGTCGTTGAAGTCGAGAAAGTCGCCGAACGCACGTGGCAGGATCAGCAGCGTCGTGTCGATGGCGGCGGGGTCGGCGGCGACGAGCGTCTGCAGTTCGGCTTCGAGGTCGGTGAGTACCGCTTCGAGCGTGTCCGCTTCGCTGACCGCGTAGCGAATCTGCTCCTTCACATGCACGGCCTTTGCGAACGGACACAGGTTCAAGCCGATCACGGCCTCGGTCAGCCAGTGACGGGTCGTGGCGATAACGGCATAGTGGGATTCGGCGGGCAACGGCATGGCGGAAGGATGAGACGGGGAAACGCGCAATTCTAAAGGACCCGGCCGACGGACTGACTCAGCGAGCCTGCTTCATTGCGCAAGCGGCCGCAATCAACTGCGCGGCGACTCGAGGCGCGGCGAGGATCGGCCCGCAGCCCGGCCCGTAAGTCTGGCTCGCCGCGTACACGCCCTCGATCAGCAGGCCGAGCCCATCGGCGAGCGCTTGCGGATCGTCGGCGCCGGCCGCCGTCGACAGTTCGACGAGGCGCGCCATCAAGCGCTCCTTGTTGCGGAACACGAACTGCCGCGCCGGATGCGCGGTGTCCGAAAACTCCACCGACACGTTCACGAACGGGCAGCCGCGGTAATGGTCGACCGAGGCGCGCACCGCGAGGTCGTCGAAGTACTGCTGAAGCTGCTTCGCCGGCTCACCCGGATGTTTGGCGAAACTCTTCTCGACGTAGCCGAAGAACTGCTCGTCCTTCTGTTCCAGATACGCCATCACCAGCTCGTCCTTCGACGAAAACTGCCGGTACAGGCTCATTTTGTTCACACCCGCGCGCTCGACCACCGCATCGACGCCGACCGTGCGCACGCCCTCGCGATAGAACAACTCGCTAGCCGCGCGCAGCAGATGCTGCTGCGCCTGCGGCCCCGCGGTCTGTGCGCCGCGCGCACGCCGCGAGCGAGCAGCGGCGGGCTTGAGAGTTTCGCTGTTGGACATGGCAAGTCACCCGAATGAAATTGACGCCTTGACATGTTACCGACCAGTAACTAACATCGCAACACCATTGTGACTGATCTGTCACAAATCATTTACCGAAGCCGTAACAATACGAACGATGCCGCCACCCCGGCCGCGTCGATTGGAGAACCGATGAACTGGGCTGCGCGACTGATAGGCGGACGTTTCCACTATGGCTGGTTGACCGTCGCCGTGGTGTTCCTGGTGTTGCTCGCGGCGGCCGGTACGCGCGCGACGCCGAGCGTGATGATGGTGCCGCTCGAGCACCAATTCGGCTGGAGCCGCGCGACGATTTCGCTCGCGATCTCCGTGAACATCGCGCTGTACGGGTTGATGGGGCCGTTCGCGGCCGCCGCGATGCAGCGCTTCGGTGTACGTCCGACGCTGCTGAGCGCGCTCGGCACGATGGCCGCGGGCGTCGCGCTGTCGTCGCTGATGACGCATCCGTGGCAGATGGTGCTGATCTGGGGTGTGATGGTCGGCGGATCGACCGGGGTCGCGGCGCTGTCGCTGTCGGCGACCGTCGTCACGCGCTGGTTCACTACGCGCCGTGGTCTAGTGATGGGTATCCTGACCGCCAGTTCGGCGACCGGCCAACTGGTGTTCCTGCCGCTGCTCGCGGCCGTCGCCGAGCATTACGGCTGGCGCCAGGTCGTGTGGGTCGTCGCGCTCGCGGCGGGCATCGTGATTCCGCTCGTCGCGTTCCTGCTGCCCGAGCATCCGGCCGACATGCGGCTGCGCCCATACGGCGAAGCGCACGACGCGCCGATTACCACGAGCATCACCAGGCAGAACCCGCTTGCGATCGCGTTCGGCACGCTCGCCTCGGCGAGCAAAACGCGCGATTTCTGGCTGCTGTTCTTCAGCTTCTTCATTTGCGGCGCGAGCACCAATGGCTATGTCGGCACCCATCTGATCGCGATGTGCGGCGACTATGGCATGACCGAAGTGCAGGGCGCGTCGCTGCTCGCGGCGATGGGCGTGTTCGACCTGTTCGGCACCACGCTGTCGGGCTGGCTGTCGGATCGCTTCAATAGCCGCGTGCTGCTGTTCTGGTACTACGGGCTGCGCGGCCTGTCGCTGATGTTTCTGCCGCACGCGTTCGGCATCGACTTTTTCGGGTTGCCGCTGTTCGCGGTGTTCTACGGTCTCGACTGGATCGCCACGGTGCCGCCGACCGTGCGTCTCGCCACCGACGTGTACGGCAAGGAATCGGCGCCGATCGTGTTCGGTTGGGTGGTCGCCGGCCACCAGCTCGGCGCGGCGTTCGCGGCGCTCGGCGCGGGCATGCTGCGCGCGAGCCTCGGCACTTATACGGTCGCCTCGATGATTTCCGGCGGGTTGTGCCTGATCGCCGCGGTGATCGTGCTGCGCATCAACCGTCCAGTCAAAGTGCCGGCGCCGCAGGCAATCTGAATCGCCTTCGCGGACCGCGCAGATTCGCCGTCAGTAATGCAACGACGCCCGGCCCCATCACGGGCCGTGCGCGCTTTTTCAGCCAGCGCGCATAGCGCCGTGCTGCAAGTTGGAGCGCGCATCGAAAGCCCGTTATGCTATGTGGCCTCGGGCAACCGCCCGACGATCATGAATTTCTACCGAGAGAAGCGCATGGCCAAGAAACCCGCCTCAACCGAAGTTGCCATTCACGAGCTGATTGCAGGCCGCTGGAGCCCGCGCGCGTATTCGAGCGAGCCGGTGAGCCGCGATCAATTGCGCGCCGTGCTCGAAGCGGCGCGCTGGGCGCCGTCCTCGTATAACGCGCAGCCCTGGCGTTTTGTCGTATTCGATCGCAGCGTCGATGAAGTCGCGTTCAAGAAGGCTTTCGCCACGCTGGTGCCGTTCAACCAGGGCTGGAATGCGTCCGCGCCGGTGCTGATTGCGGTGACCGCGCACACCTTGACCAACAAGGGCGACGTCAATCGCTGCGCGCTCTATGACGCGGGCGCGGCGGCGATGGCGCTGGTGCTGCAGGCGCACGCGCTCGGCCTTGCCGCGCACCAGATGAGCGGCTTCGACGTGAACGCGTTCCGAACCACCTTCGAATTGCCGCAAGACGTCGAGCCGATCGCGATGATCTCGCTTGGCCACTACGGCGACGTCGACAAACTGGACCCGGTCCTGCGCGAACGCGAGAAGGCGCCGCGTCAGCGCGTGGCGCTCGCGGAAATCGCGTACGGCGGCGGCTGGAAGAAGGCGTTCTGAGCAACGGACTCGCGGCGCTTGCCGCGTGACTTCGCCAGGCAGTCAGGTACGCGCGGCACGGTCCGCGCGTTTTTCATCGGCGCGGTGCACGCCGTACTCTTCATCCGTCACGCTCGACAGCGGCGCCGCCACATGCTCGAGCGACTTGCGCTCCGCGTCGACACCCCAGATCGCCGCGACGAGCGCTGCCGCGAGCATCAACCCCGAGCCCACCAGGTAGCCCGAAAACACTTCGCTGCGCTGATGCGTGTCGATCAGCCGACCGAAAAACGCCGGCCCGATGATGCCGCCGAGCGCGGTGCCGAACGCATAGAAAACCGCAATCGCGAGCGCGCGGATTTCGAGCGGAAACGATTCGCTGACGGTCAGATACGCGGAACTCGCGGCCGCCGACGCGAAGAAGAAAATCACCATCCAGGCGACCGTCTGCGTGACGACGGTCAGCAGTTGCTGCTCGAACAGATAACCCGACAGCGTCAGCAGGATCGCCGACATCGCGTACGTCGCGGCGATCATCTTGCGTCGGCCGATCACGTCGAATAGCCGCCCGAGCACGAGCGGCCCCAGGAAATTGCCGAGCGCGAAAGGCAGCAGATACCAGCCGATGTCGCCGCCCGGCACGTGATAGAAGTCGGTGAGGACCAGCGCATACGTGAAAAAGATCGCGTTGTAAAAGAATGCCTGCGCGGTCATCAACGTGAGACCGACCAGCGAGCGGCGCCGGTGCAAGTTGAACAGCGTATGGAACACCTCGCGCAACGGCGTATGGTCGCGAGCGCGCAGGCGCAGCCGCGTGAGGCCGTCGTCGGCGAGCGGGTGGCCGTCGTCGCGAAAACGCGTTTCGATGCCCTCGACGATCGTCCGTGCATCGCGCTCGTCACCGTGCGTGAGCAGCCAGCGCGGGCTTTCAGGTATCCAGATGCGCATCGGCAGAATCCCGAGCGCGAGCACCGCGCCGATGAAAAAGCACGCGCGCCAGCCCCAGTCGGAAGGCAGCAGATGCGGGTCGAGCAGCACCAGCGAGCCCGCGGCGCCGAGCCCCGCGCCAACCCAGAACGTGCCGTTGATACCGAGATCGGTCCAGCCGCGCACGCGTGCCGGCGTGAATTCCTGGATCGTCGAGTTGATCGCCGTGTATTCGCCGCCGATACCCGCACCGGTCAGGAAGCGGAACAGCATGAAGCTCATCAGATTCCACGACAGCGCGGTCGCCGCGGTCGCGGCCAGATAAAGCGTCAGCGTGATGAAAAAGAGCTTGCGGCGGCCGAGTCGGTCGGTCAGCCAGCCGAAACCGAGCGCGCCGAGCACCGCGCCTGCAATGTACGCGCTGCCGGCGAGGCCGACGTCGGCATTCGAAAAGCGCAGCGCCGGGCTGGTTTTCAGCGCGCTCGCGACCGCGCCGGCAAGCGTCACTTCGAGCCCGTCGAGCAGCCACGTCACGCCGAGCGCGACTACGATCAGGGTGTGAAAGCGGCCCCACGGCAGGCGGTCTAGCCGCGACGGCAGGTCGGTTTCGATCAGCATGGCGTGGTGGTCATCGACGGCGGCAGTGGGCGGCACGCTCATGACGCGAAGTCTCCTCGATGGCGAAATGGGGCGGCGTATCCGGTCGGACCGAGCAAGATCCGTTCCGCGCCACGATTTCACGCGATCTTGCCGCGGTCCCGTCAGCTTCAGTTGATGCTGCCGGAGTTTTCGTGATACAAAGCCGCTCCCCTTTCTGTGCGCGCCAGCCGTGAGCGGCCATTCCTGCCATGAACTATTGCGCGATTGACTTCGGTACTTCCAATTCGGCCGTTGCGATTCCGAGCGGCCCGCAGCTAAAGCTGGCGCCGGTCGAAGGCGCGTACACGACGCTGCCCACCGCGGTCTTCTTCAATACCGACGAAAACACCACCGAATTCGGGCGCGCGGCGCTTGCCGCCTACATCGACGGTTTCGACGGCCGGCTGATGCGCTCGATGAAAAGCATTCTCGGCTCGCCACTCGCCGAAAATACGACCGATCTCGGCGATGGCAGTGCGATCAAGTACACCGACGTGATCGCGACATTCCTGACCCATCTGAAGCGCGCGGCCGAAGCGAGCGCCGGCGGCGCGATCGACCGCGCGGTGCTGGGCCGCCCGGTGTTCTTCGTCGACGACGATCCGCGCGCCGACCAGATGGCGCAGCAACAGCTCGAAGCCGCTGCGCGCACCGTCGGCTTGCGCGACATCCACTTTCAGTATGAACCGATCGCGGCTGCGTTCGATTATGAATCGCACCTGAGCGCCGAAGGACTCGTGCTTGTGGCGGACATCGGCGGCGGTACGTCGGACTTTTCGCTCGTGCGAGTGGGGCCGGAGCGGATGAAGCGCGTCGAGCGCAAGGACGACGTGCTCGCGCATCACGGTGTGCACGTCGCGGGTACGGACTTCGACCGCCGGGTCGAACTCGTGACGATCCTGCGCGAGCTCGGTTACCAATCGCTCGATCCGCAAGGGCGCGAAATCCCGAACCGGATTTATTTCGATCTCGCGACCTGGCATCTGATCAACACCGTCTACACGCCGAAGCGCGTCAGCGAACTCGCGCTGATGCGGCACCTTTTCACCGAGACGAAGCACCACGACCGGCTGATGCGCGTGGTCGAGCAGCGTTTTGGGCACGCGCTCGCGGCGCACGCGGAAGAGGCGAAGATTGGCGTTGCAGCGGGCGGCGAGACCGTGATCGATCTCGAGCAAGTGGAAGAGGATCTGCGTCTTGCCTTCGACGAAGCGCAACTCGTCAAAGCCGGCGAGGATGAAACGCGACGCATCGTGCAGGCTGCGCGCGATACGGTGCAGGCGGCGGGTATCGCACCGCGCGAGCTCGACGCGATTTATTTCACCGGCGGCTCGACCGGCCTCGCGTTTCTGTCGGGCGCGCTGGCGGCGGCGTTTCCGGACGCGAAAGCGGTGTTCGGCGATCGTCTCGCGAGCGTGGCGACCGGCCTCGGTATTCATGCCCGACGCGTGTTCGGATAATCGCGAATAATCGGAAAATAATCCGCCGCGAATTGCGAATGCGACAAATTCAATCCATTGATTCGGATTTGCCGCCGATAAATAAAAAACCCCGCCAAGGCGGGGTTTTTTGCGTCCAGAAGGAAGCTAGAAGCTTACACCGGCTTGATGTTAGCTGCTTGCTTGCCCTTCGGGCCCGTCTTCACTTCAAACGTGACCTTCTGGTTTTCTTGCAGCGTCTTGAAGCCATCGACGCGAATTTCCGAGAAATGCGCGAACAGATCTTCACCGCCGCCGTCCGGAGTGATGAAGCCAAAGCCCTTAGCGTCGTTGAACCACTTGACGGTACCGGTTTCCATATTACTTTTTCCTAAAAATGGTGAATAAGGCCGAAGCCCGGGGTGCATGAAAATCAAGGAAGGGTAATGGGACCAACCGGAGTACCGTTGATGGGCGAACTACGAAAGAACCACTTCACTCGCCACTTGAAATCCTGCTGGAACGTTATACGGCGAATTCGGACGAAGGTCAACAGTCTGCACGAAACTTTGCTGGATTATTGCAAAGATGTCTTACAAAGCTTGCGCATCGGGCTGGTTTTTTGCTAGGGAGAACCCTTAGTCGGCCGGCGGTTTCCCTGCAGCAACCCGGTGCAACCGTTAAACTACGCGCCGCGCGTCGGTTGCACCTCTTCCGCATCTGGACGCGCTTGCATGCGCGTCACCCCGTTGCCACCGCCACAAGCGATGTCACGCGGTGCCGACATGGTTCTGATTTAGGAGAAGATGTGAAAAGTTCTATACAACGGAACATCGGGCCATTCGCGCTGATGCTGACCGGTCTCGGTTCGATCATCGGGTCCGGCTGGCTGTTCGGCGCGTGGAAGGCTGCAAAGATTGCCGGTCCCGCTGCAATTTGCGCATGGATCATCGGCGCGGTCGTGATTCTCGCGATTGCACTGACCTACGCGGAACTCGGCGCGATGTTTCCGGAATCTGGCGGGATGGTGCGCTATGCGCGCTACTCGCACGGCGCGCTGGTCGGTTTCATCAGCGCGTGGGCCAACTGGATCGCGATCGTGTCGGTGATCCCGATCGAAGCCGAAGCATCGATCCAATACATGAGTACGTGGCCCTATCCTTGGACGCATGCGCTCTTCGTCGACGGATCATTGACCACCAACGGCCTGTTGTTGTCCGCCGGCCTCGTGATCATCTACTTCCTGCTCAACTACTGGGGCGTCAAGCTGTTCGCGCGCGCCAATTCGGCGATCACGATCTTCAAGTTCCTGATTCCGGGCGCGACGATCGTCGGTCTGATGATGACCGGCGTCCACACCGAGAACTTCGGCCAGACGGGCACGTTCGCGCCGTACGGCTGGTCGGCGGTGCTGACTGCGGTCGCGACGAGCGGGATCGTGTTCGCGTTCAACGGTTTCCAGAGCCCGGTCAACCTGGCCGGTGAAGCGCGCAACCCGGCCAGGAGCGTGCCGTTCGCGGTGATCGGCTCGATCCTGCTCGCGCTCGTGATCTACGTGTTGCTGCAGATCGCGTACATCGGCGCTGTGAATCCGGCCGACGTGGTGAAGGGCTGGAGCCACTTCAACTTCGCTTCGCCGTTCGCGGAACTGGCGATTGCGCTGAACCTGAACTGGCTGGCGTTCCTGCTGTACGTCGACGCGTTCGTGAGCCCGAGCGGCACCGGTACGACCTATATGGCGACCACGACGCGGATGATCTACGCGATGGAGCGCAACAACACGATGCCGAAAATTTTCGGCCAGGTGCATCCGTTCTACGGCGTGCCGCGTCAGGCGATGTGGTTCAACCTGTTCGTGTCGTTCATTTTCCTGTTCTTCTTCCGCGGCTGGAGCTCGCTCGCGGCGGTGATCTCGGTCGCGACCGTGATCTCGTACCTGACCGGCCCGATCAGCCTGATGGCGCTGCGCCGCGCGGCAACCGATCTCGAGCGTCCGCTGCACATCGCCGGCATGAAGGTGATTGCGCCGTTCGCGTTCGTCTGCGCGTCGCTGATCCTGTACTGGGCGAAGTGGCCGCTGACCGGCGAAATCATTCTGCTGATGGTCGTCGCGCTGCCGGTGTACTTTCATTTCCAGGCCAAGCAGGGCTTCGAGGGCTGGGGGCGTGACCTGAAGGCAGCCTGGTGGCTGGTCGCGTATCTTCCGATCATGGCGATCCTCTCGCTGATCGGCAGCAAGGAGTTCGGCGGCTTCGGCATCCTGCCGTACGGCTGGGACATGCTCGTCGTGATCGCCTTCTCGTTGGTGTTCTACTTCTGGGGCGTGAACAGCGGCTACCGTTCGGAGTATCTGGACGAGCGACTCGTGCACGACGAAGTGCTCGAAGGTATCGGCGCGCACTGAGCGTTCGCCGCAACCGAATGGACCGCTCGAAGCGGGTCCTTCGCGGTAGATAAAAAGCCCGCCTGATCGATGATCAGGCGGGCTTTTTCGTTGGTCCTTGCGGCTGGCGGGTTCCGCGGCGGATCAGGCGGTGGCGGTGCCGAACACGTAGTTGGTCATTGCGAGCGAACGCTGGTAGGTGCCGAGCGACTGGATCGCAAGCGAATAGTCGTCGTCGGCGGCGCCGAGGGCGGCGAACACCGGCAACAGATGCTCGTCGGTCGGATGCATCAGCACCGCGTGCGGCGCCTGGCGGCGATAGTCGAGCAGCGCGTCGATATCGCGCGCGACGAGCTTGTCTTCGAACCAGTCGGTGAATTCGCTCACGCGCGGATCGGCGTCTTCCGGGCGAGCGGAGAAATCGGCGGCGCGCAGGTTATGGGTGATCTGACCGGAGCCGACCACCATCACGCCTCCGTCTTTCAGCGCGCGCAGCGCCCGGCCGACGCGGAAATGATGCGCGGCGTCCTTGTGCGGCTGGATCGACAGTTGCGCGACCGGCACGTCCGCTTGCGGGAACATCAGCAGCATCGGCACCCATGCGCCGTGGTCGAGCCCGTGCGGCTGCACGTCCGCGACGATGCCGCTCGCGCCGAGCAGCGCGGCGGCGCTGCGCGCGACATCGGGTGCGCCCGGTGCCGGGTATTGGATTTCGTAGAGCTGACGCGGAAAGCCATAAAAATCGTGGATGGTTTCAGGCGCCGTCGCGATGCTGGCGAGTGGCTGGGCGGTGCCCCAGTGCGCCGACAACATCAGAATCGCCTCGGGACGCGGCAATTGCGCGCCGAGCGCGCCGAACTCGGCGGACGGCATCGAAGGATCGATCGGCAACGTAGGCGAGCCGTGGGACAGGAAAAGCGAAGGTAAGCGGTTCATGACTGCAATGCGGCCGTGACAGCACGGCACTGAGAAATTGGGCTGCTACCAATATAGGTCCGCACACCAGCTTGATAAATGGGCTCGCGGGGAATTGATTGTGTCGCGAATGTTGTTAATTCGCGTGGTCGCGGCTAATCCTGCGCGTCCCGCAGTCCTTGCCATGCCGGCGACAACGCCGGGCCCAGCGCAAACAGATCGAGCACGCGTGCGACCGTATGGTCGACCATCTCGTCGATTGAGGCAGGCTGGTTATAGAACGCGGGCAGAGGTGGGAAGATCACGCCGCCCATCTCGGTGACGGCAGTCATATTGCGCAGATGCGCGAGGTTCAACGGCGTTTCGCGCACCAGCAGCACGAGGCGGCGACGCTCCTTCAGTGTCACATCGGCGGCGCGGGTGATCAGGTTGTCGGCGAAACCGTGCGCGATGCTCGCGAGCGTTTTCATCGAGCAGGGCGCGACGATCATGCCGTCAGTCGCGAACGAGCCGGACGCGATGCTCGCGCCGACGTCGCGCACCGAATGGACGACATCCGCGAGCGGATGCACGTCTTCTTTGCCCAACTGCAGTTCATGCTGGATGTTGAGCCAACCCGCGCTCGAAATCAGCAGGTGGCTCTCGACGCCGCCGAGCCGCCGCAGCGTCTCGAGCAGCCGGATGCCGTAGATGGCGCCGGTGGCGCCGGTGATTGCAACGATCAGCCGGCGGGGCGCCGCGGTGCGTGCTTGCTGCATGGCGTGCGGCGCCTGATAAAGCTAACGAAGCGCAGAGCGCTCAGGCCGCGGCGAACAGCTGCTGCAGTTCGCCCGATTCGTACATCTCCATCATGATGTCCGAGCCGCCGATGAATTCGCCCTTCACGTACAACTGCGGAATGGTCGGCCAGTTCGAGAACACCTTGATGCCCTGACGGATTTCGTCGTCTTCGAGCACGTTGACGGTCTTGATTTCACCGACGCCGCACGCTTTCAGGATCTGGATGGCACGGCCGGAAAAACCGCACATCGGGAACTGGGCCGTGCCCTTCATGAAGAGAACGACGTTGTTGCCGTCGACGATTTGCTTGATGCGTTGTTGCGTATCCATGACTGACCTTGCGGTTCCGATAAAGGATGGGAATAGGCTGAAATGATAGCGGATTTCGCTACGGGCGGCCGCAGCCGCGTCGCGCCTGGGGTTTTAGCCGCGGCGACCGCGCTCAGGCCGCCGCGGCGCGCAACACGCCCCCGCTGATGCGCTCGATACCGGCGAGATCGCGCTCCGAGCGGACCTCGGCAAAACCGCGCGCGCTCAGCAACGCGCGCACGGCTGCAGCCTGGTCGTAGCCATGTTCGATCCAAAGCGCGCCATCGGCGGCGAGACGCTCGGGGGCACCGGCGACGATCGCGCGGATCGCGCTGAGGCCGTCGGCCTCGTCGGTGAGCGCGCCGCGCGGCTCGAAGCGCAGATCGCCTTCGGCCAGATGCGGGTCGCCGCTCGCGATATATGGCGGATTGCTGACGATCGCGTCGAAGCGCGGCGCGGCGTCGAGCGAGGCGTACCAGTCGCTGTGCAGGAACGTCACGGCGCCGCCGGGGCGCTTCGCGTCGAGCAGGCGCGCGCCGTTGCGCGCGGCGACGGCGAGCGCGTCGGCCGAGCGGTCGAGTGCCCAGACTTGGGCGTCGGGCCGCATCGACGCGATCGCCACCGCGATTGCGCCGGTTCCGGTACCGAGATCGAGCACACGTGGGCGCGGCCGGGTTTCGATCGCCGCGAGCGCGGTCTCCACCAGCAGCTCGGTTTCGGGACGCGGAATCAGCACGTGCGGCGTGACTTCGAATTCGAGCCCGAAGAACTCGCGCGCGCCGACGAGTTGCGCGACCGGCTCGCCGGCCATGCGCCGCGCCTCCAGCGCGCGATAACGCTCGACGCTCGCCCGCTCGAGCGGCTCCTCGCCGCGCGTGATCAGCTGCGTGCGCCGCCAGCCGAGCACATGGGTGAGCAGAATCCGCGCTTCGAGCGGCGGCAATGGCGATGCGCGCAATAGCGCGTCGGCCGTCGCGGGCGGAGCGGCGGGGTCTAGCGGGATTGGGGAAGCGTCGGTCATTGGCGGGGCGTCAGTCCGCGTCGCCGAGCGAGGCCAGCAGTTCGGCCTGATGCTCGCTGACGAGCGCCGCGATCAGTTCTTCGAGATCGCCGTCCATGATCGCGTCGAGGCGATACAGCGTCAGGTTGATGCGGTGATCGGTGAGGCGCCCCTGCGGGAAGTTGTAGGTGCGGATGCGCTCCGAGCGATCGCCCGAGCCGATCAGGTTCTTACGCGTCGCCGCTTCCTTCGTCTGCTGCTCGTGCGTTTGCTTATCCTTGATGCGCGCGGCGAGCACCTTCAGCGCGCGGTCCTTGTTCTTGTGCTGCGAACGGTCGTCCTGACATTCGACGACGATGCCGGTCGGCAAGTGCGTGACGCGCACTGCCGAGTCGGTCTTGTTGATGTGCTGGCCGCCCGCGCCCGACGCGCGGAACGTGTCGATACGCAGATCGGCCGGATTGATCTCGACCTCGCCGATCTCGTCCGCTTCCGGCATCACCGCGACCGTGCACGCCGAAGTATGGATGCGGCCTTGCGTTTCGGTGGCCGGCACGCGCTGCACGCGATGCCCGCCGGACTCGAATTTCAGCTTCGAATACGCGGCATCGCCGGCAATTCGCACGATGACTTCGCGATAGCCGCCGAGATCCGATTCGCTCGCCGACATCATCTCGACCTGCCACCGATTGCGCTCGGCATAGCGCAGATACATGCGCAGCAGATCGCCAGCGAACAGCGCGGATTCGTCGCCGCCGGTGCCGGCTCGGATTTCGAGGAAGATGTTGCGCTCGTCGTTCGGGTCCTTCGGCAGCAGCATTTTCTGCAGTTCGACGCCGAGCGTCTCCATACGATCGCGCGCCGCGCGGATTTCCTCTTCGGCGAAATCACGCATCGACACGTCGGCGAGCAATTCCTGCGCGGTGGCTGCGTCGTTCTGCGCCTGGCGCCACAGCCCGTAATGCTCGACGACCGGGCCGAGCTCCGCGTGCTCGCGCGTGAGCTTGCGGTATTGGTCGAGGTTGGCGGTGATGTCCTCGCGGCTCAACAGGTCGTTCAGTTCGGCCAGCCGGGTGGTCAGCTGGTCGAGCTTGCGTTGCATGCTCGTTTTCATCGGGCGGGTAGCGGAGCGGACTCCGGAAAGGATGCGGCCAGGGGAACGGGCGAATGCCCGGGGCGGAAGCACTTCGCGAGCCACGGCGGTGGCGCGCGGGGTGCGGCGAACACTGCGCCGCTAACGCTCGGAAGAGCCGGGGTGTTTGTAGAAGCCGCTCATCAGCTCGATCAGCTTGTCACGGTTGTCGCTGCTCGCGCGGTTCAACGCGTGAGTAGGACCATGGATCAGCTTGTTGGTGAGCGACTGCGACAGTGCTTCGAGCACTGCAGCCGGGTCGTCGCCGCGCGCGAGCATTTTCTGTGCGCGTTCGACTTCCGCGCGGCGCAGCGTGTCGGCCTGCGTGTGCATGTGGCGGATCACGGGCACGATGCTGCGCGCGTCGAGCCACTGCATGAAGTTCTGCACGCGCGTTTCGATGATCGCTTCGGCCTGCGCGACCGCGGCCTGGCGCGACGCATTGCCTTCGCGGACGATCGCGCCGAGGTCGTCGACGGTGTACAGGAACACGTCTTCGAGCTGGCCGGCTTCGGGTTCGATGTCGCGCGGCACCGCGAGGTCGACCATGAAAATCGGCCGATGACGGCGCGCCTTGACCGCGCGCTCGACCGCGCCGAGACCGATGATCGGCAGCGTGGACGCCGTGCACGACACGATGATGTCGAACTCGTGCATCCGGGAGGGCAGCTCGGAAAGCGGAATGGCGCGGCCGTTGAAGCGCTCGGCGAGCCGCATGCCGCGCTCAGCCGTGCGGTTCGCGACGACGAGTTCACGCGGATGCTGCGCGGCGAAATGCGTCGCGCAGAGCTCGATCATTTCTCCGGCACCGATGAACAGCACGCGCTGGTTCGCGATCTTGTCGAAAATGCGTTGGGCGAGGCGTACTGCGGCGGCGGCCATCGATACCGACTGCGCGCCGATTTCAGTGGTGCTGCGCACTTCCTTTGCGACGGCGAAGGTGCGCTGGAACAACTGATTCAGGTAGGTGCCGAGTGCGCCGGCTTCGGAGGCGGTGCGGACCGCGTCCTTCATTTGCCCGACGATCTGCGTCTCGCCGAGCACCATCGAATCGAGCCCCGACGCGACGCGGAACGCATGCCGCACTGCTTCGGACTGCGGCAGCGCGTAGACGTGCGGCGCGAGTTCATCGATGGGGAGATTGTGGTACTTCGACAGCCACTGGACCGAGGCTTCGCGTACTGCGAGGTCGTCGGTCGCGCAGTAGAGTTCAGTGCGGTTGCAGGTGGAAAGAATTGCCGCTTCCGGCGCGTTGGGGGCCATGCGGCCCAGCCAGATCCCTTTGAACGTATCCAGAGCGGGCTTGATCTGTTCGAGCGGAAACGCCACGCGTTCGCGCAAGGCGACAGGCGCAGTGTGATGGTTGATTCCGATCGTTAGAAGCTGCATTTGGGGGAGCTATCGTTCAGCCTTATATTATAGCGTTTTCACGATTCTCACATTCTGCACGCCGAATACGCAGCATGCCTCAGCTCTCGCCTGTCTGGGTCTCCGGCGGAATCGCGTCGAGCTGGTAACCGTAACCATAGACCGGCGTCAGCGCGTAGCCAAGTTCCGGACGCAGTTGCAGCTTGCCGCGCACGCGCGACGCGTGAGTGTCGATGGTGCGCGACTTTACGTCGCGCCGGCGCGACCACACGGTTTCGAGAATATGCGCGCGCGACACCGGTCGCGCCAGATTGTTGAACAGCAGCAGCGCGAGGCGGAATTCCTTTGGCGTCAGGATGACGGTCATCTCACGGAAGGTCACGGCGCAATTCGCCGCGTCGAAGGTATAGCCGCCGATCACGTCGCGCCGACGTTTGGGTGGCCGCCGAAGGCCCGCGCGGCGTTGCAGCGCCTCGACTCGCGCAAGCATTTCGGGGCCGCGCACCGGTTTGCTGAGGCAGTCGTCGGCGCCCGCGTGCAGCGCGGCGACGATCTGGCATTCGCTCGGTGCCGCAATCAGCATCATGATGGGCAGACCTGGCAGAATTGAGCGCGCGCGCGGGATCACGTCTTCGGCGCAATGATCGCCGGCCCAGCTTTCGGTGATCAGCAGATCGAAAAATTCATCGGTGGCGTGCTGCAGGAAGGTGGCGCTGGTGGTGAAGTGAAGGCACACATGGCCGCCGGCGAAAATGAGCCGGTCGACCAGCTTGGCGTGTTGCAGGTCGGGTTCGATAAGTGCGATACGCATGGCGCTGCGTCAGCCTGGCAACGAGCGGAGCGTGAGGTGTTTTCATCAGGCTTGTAACTTGCCTAAGTACCCCCCGACCCCTAAACTCAACCGCTATGCGGAAAGCGCCGTGCTGAACTTCTATAGTTAAAGAGGCCAAAATGCTAGCCTTGGCGGCTCCGTCGTCCTATGAGACGAATCCGAAATTAAACTTGCCCTGTTTCGGCACCCAATCCGGAGCCCACACCTGATGGGGTGGCCAGGCATTCTCGTTCTCGGCGTCGTGATCGGCCTCGCGGGCTGGTGGTTGCACCCGCTGCGCAGGCTGAGCCGCGCGCGCTGGTGGGCCGCGCTGTTGGCCGGCGTGCTCGGCGCGAGCGTCGCGCGCATGGCCGGCAACGTGACGGGTCTTTTCCATGACGGCGACATGCTCGAATGGCCGATATGTACCGCCGTCGCGCTGATCACCGTCGCCATGACGGTCGGTCTCTTTTCGCGCCGGTCAATCCGTCGATGAATCCTTGCAGGTAACTCCATGAACGCCCGACTCCCCGAAACCTCCTCCATTCCCGAGCGCCTCGCGAGCCTGCGCGCCGCGATGGCGCGCGAAGGCATCTCCGCTTACCTCGTGCCGTCGGCCGATCCGCATCTGTCCGAGTATCTGCCAGGGCGCTGGCAAGGCCGCCAGTGGCTGTCGGGCTTCACCGGCTCGGCCGGCACGCTGATCGTCACCGCCGATTTCGCCGGCGTCTGGACCGACAGTCGCTACTGGGAGCAGGCAACCGCGCAGCTCGCCGGCACCGGTGTCGAGCTGATGAAGATGACCGGCGGCCAGCTCACGACGCCGCATTTCGAATGGCTCGCGCAGAACGTCGCGAGCGGCGGCACGGTCGGGGTGGATGGCGCGGTGCTCGGCGTCGCGGCCGCGCGTGCGTTGAGCGCGGCGCTGAACGCGCGCGGCGTGCAACTGCGCACCGACATCGACCTGTTCGAGGCGATCTGGGCGCAGCGCCCGGCGCTGCCCGCCGACGCCGTCTTCGAGCACGCTGCGCCGCAAGCGGGCGTCGCGCGCGCGGACAAGCTCGCGCAGGTGCGTCGCGCGATGGCCGACAAAGGCGCGCAGTGGCACTTCATCTCGACGCTCGACGACCTCGCCTGGCTGCTCAACCTGCGCGGCGCCGACGTCAGTTACAACCCGGTGTTCGTCGCGCACGCGCTGATCGGCGTGGATCGCGTGTCCCTCTTTATCGCCGACGGCAAAGTGTCGCCGGCGCTCGCCGACGTGCTCGCGCGCGACGGCATCAGCGTCGAGCCATACCCGAAGGCCGCCGACGCGCTCGCCGCGCTACCAGCCGGCAGCACGCTGCTGATCGACCCGCGCCGCATCACATACGGCTCGCTGCAGGCGGTGCCGTCGTCGGTCAAGGTGATCGAGGCGGTCAATCCGTCCACGTTCCTCAAGTCGTGCAAAACCGCCGCCGATGCCGCGCACGTGCGGGACACGATGGAGCAGGACGGCGCGGCCCTCGCCGAATTCTTCGCCTGGTTCGAAAGCGCGCTGGGCCGCGAGCGCATCACCGAACTGACGATCGACGAGCGTCTGACTGCCGCTCGCGCGCGCCGTCCCGGCTTCGTGTCGCTGAGCTTCGCGACGATCGCGGGCTTCAACGCGAACGGCGCGATGCCGCACTATCGCGCGACCGAGGAGTCGCATGCGGTGATCGAAGGCAACGGCCTGCTGCTGATCGATTCGGGCGGCCAGTACCTGAGCGGCACGACTGACATCACGCGCGTCGTTCCGATCGGCACGCCGAGCAACGAACAGCGCCGCGATTTCACGGTCGTGCTGAAGGGCATGATCGCGCTGTCACGCGCGCAATTCCCACGCGGTATCCGCTCACCGATGCTCGACGCGATCGCGCGCGCGCCGATCTGGCAGGCCGGCGCGGACTATGGCCACGGCACCGGTCACGGGGTTGGCTACTTCCTGAATGTGCACGAAGGCCCGCAGGTGATCTCGCACTACGCGCCGGCCGAACCGTGGACCGCGATGGAAGAGGGCATGATCACGTCGAACGAGCCGGGTCTGTATCGGCCGGGGAAGTGGGGCGTGCGCATCGAAAACCTCGTGCTGAACGTGGCCGCGGAAAAAACCGAATTCGGTGACTTCCTGAAGTTCGAAACCCTGACGCTGTGCCCGATCGACACGCGCTGCATCGAGCTGGCGCTGCTGCGCGACGACGAACGCGCGTGGCTCAACGCGTATCACGAGACGGTGCGCGTGCGCCTCACGCCGCATGTATCGGGCGACGCCCAGGCGTGGCTCGAACTGCGCACGAAACCGATCTGAGCGTAGCGGCGACCTTCCAGACGGAGCGTGGTGCATGGCGATCAAGGCAGTGGTGTTCGATTTCGGCGGCGTGCTGATCGACTGGAGTCCCGAGTACCTGTACCGCGAACTGATTCCCGACGAAGCCGAGCGGCGCTGGTTCCTCACGCACGTCTGCTCGATGGACTGGGTGATCCGCCAGGACGGCGGACAGCCGATCGTCGAAGCCACCGACGAGCTGATCGCGCAGTTTCCCGATCACGAACCGCTGATCCGCGCGTTCTACGAGCGCTGGCATCAAATGGTCGCGGGCGTGCTCGACGACGGCATCGCGCTGATGGAGAAGCTCGAAGTGGCCGAGGTGCCGCTCTTCGGGCTCACCAACTGGTCGGCCGAGACCTTCCCGTATGCGTGGGAGCACTATCCGGTGCTGCGGCGCTTTCGCGACATCGTCGTGTCGGGGCGCGTGAAGCTCGTGAAGCCCGATCCGGCGATCTTCGCCGAGATGCGCCGGCGCATCGAGCTGCAGATGCCCGGCGTCGAGCCGGCCGAGCTCGTCTTCATCGACGACAACGCGAAAAACGCCGAAGCGGCTACGGCGCTCGGCTGGCACGGCGTGCATCACACGAGCGCCGCGCAAACGGAAGCGAAGCTGCGCGAGTTGGGCTTGCCGGTTTGAGCTGAGCGCTACCGCTACTGTCCCAGCAGATTCTTCAACGCATTGCCGAGGCCTTTGACGGTCTCGCCCGCACCCTTCGCGACACCTTCGACGCTGACCCCCAGCGCCTTTGCAAACCCCTCGCCAATGCGCTTGAGGATCCCTTCGCGTATCGAGAACTTCGGATCGCGCAGATCGCCGTCGAGCACGAAATGCAGTGTGATGTTGCCGTCATGCGTCTTGAGCGCGGCGACGGCGGCGCGTGTCGGAATCGACATGAACGTGTCGAGCGGATTGTCGGTTTCGGCGAGTTGCAGATTGTGGACCGTCACCGTGCCGGGCGCGTGCAGATGATAGTTGCGCACTGTCGATTCGATCGACAGATCGACCGTACCGCCCGTCACCTGCGCGCGCGTGCCGGCCTTCTTCAGCAGATAGGGATCGAGCATCGCGACATCGACACCATGCAGCGTGGTCGTCGTCTGCGAATCGCGGCTGGCGATCTTGATCCAGCCGTCGAACGTCACGGTGCCGGTATGCGCCGGACCCTTCAACGAGCCGCGAACGCTGACATTGGTCGGCTCGGCAAGCGACGGCAGATGCAGATTGTCGACGCTCGCGTTCGCGTTGCTGACCGTGACCTTGAACGGCGGCGGCCCGACGCTCATGTCGTAGAAGTGGAAGTTGCCGTGTTCGAAGCGGATATGGTCGACCAGTTTTTCGCGTGGGATCGACGCCGCCGTGCCGGCGCCGCCCCGATGATCGCCTCGGTTCAGCGATTCGCGCAGGTTCGGCAGCAGATTCAGCGAGCCGTCCTTCGTGCGTAACACGGCCATGTCGAAGCCGCGCACGACGACCTCGCGGATATGCATGCGCCGCGCGATCAGATCGCGCACGTCGGGGGTGATCGTGATTTCGTCGGCGCGTAGCGGTTCGCCCGCCGGCCAGCCTGGCGGCGCTTTCAGCACGACATGGGTCAGGTGTACCGAAGTGAGGCCGACGTCGATACTGTCGGCGCTGCCGAGCGGGCCGAGCGCCGCGCTGACGCGATTCTTGACTTCCTGTTGCGCGAATTGCATCGCGCCGATCAAGATCAGAATCAACGCCAATAGCGTTCCGCCCACGACGACGATCCAGCGCCTGCCTTTCGACATCGCCATGCCTGTGTCTCCTCGTCAACGCGCTGCGCGTCGCGCGGCGCCGTGTTGACCGTCTGTCGTGTGCGCGGGACTGTCACGCGCGCCTCCATCAAGTGACGAATAGCAACGCGCATGCCCCGGGGCCCGTCCGGCATTGCGCCAGACGGGCCGGTGTGTCCCGCCTGTTAGCGCGAGATCGGCTTGTAGCGCAGACGCTTCGGGCGCGCGCCTTCCTCGCCGAGACGCGCGCGCTTGTCCGCTTCGTATTCCTGGTAGTTGCCGTCGAAGAACGTGACTTGCGAGTCGCCTTCGAACGCGAGGATATGCGTCGCGATACGGTCGAGGAACCAGCGATCGTGCGAGATCACGAGCACCGAACCCGCGAATTCGAGCAGCGCGTCTTCGAGCGCGCGCAGCGTTTCGACGTCGAGGTCGTTCGACGGCTCGTCGAGCAGAAGCACGTTGCCGCCCGCGATCAGCGTCTTCGCCAGATGCAGACGACCGCGCTCGCCGCCGGACAGATTGCCGACGATCTTCTGCTGGTCGCCGCCCTTGAAGTTGAAGCGGCCGATATACGCGCGCGACGGCGTTTCGTACTTGCCGACCGTCAGCACGTCGGCGCCGCCCGAGATCTCCTCGAACACCGTCTTGTTGGCTGCGAGCGCTTCGCGGCTCTGGTCCACGTAAGCGAGCTTGACGGTCGGGCCCTGCACGATCTCGCCCGAATCCGGTTGTTCGCGGCCGGTCAGCATCCGGAACAGCGTCGACTTGCCGGCGCCGTTCGGACCGATGATGCCGACGATCGCGCCGGCCGGAATCTTGAAGCTGACGTTATCGAGCAGCAGACGATCGCCGTACGACTTGCTGACGTTCTTGAACTCGATCACTTCATTGCCGAGGCGGTCGCCGACCGGAATGAAGATTTCCTGCGTTTCGTTGCGCTTCTGGTAGTCCTGGCTGTTCAGTTCCTCGAAGCGCGCGATACGCGCCTTCGACTTCGCCTGACGGCCCTTCGGGTTCTGGCGCACCCACTCGAGCTCCTTCTTGATCGCCTTCTGGCGCGCCGACTCCGACGCTTCTTCCTGCTTCAGGCGCTCTTCCTTCTGATCGAGCCAGCTGCTGTAGTTGCCCTTCCACGGAATGCCGTGACCGCGGTCGAGTTCGAGAATCCACTCGGCGGCGTTGTCGAGGAAGTAGCGATCGTGCGTGACGGCGACCACGGTACCCGGGAAGCGCGTCAGGAACTGCTCGAGCCATTCGACCGATTCCGCGTCGAGGTGGTTGGTCGGCTCGTCGAGCAGCAGCATGTCGGGCTTTTGCAGCAGCAGCTTGCACAGCGCGACGCGGCGCTTTTCGCCGCCCGACAGATGCTCGATCTTCGCGTCCCACGCCGGCAGGCGCAGTGCGTCGGCGGCGATTTCGATCTGCTGCTCGGCGCTGCCGTCGGTCGTCGCGAGGATCGCTTCGTACTTCGCCTGCTCGGCCGCGAGAGCGTCGAAGTCGGCGTCCGGCTCCGCATAGGCCGCGTAGATCTCGTCGAGCTTCTTCTGGGCGTTGAACACGTCGCCGAGGCCTTCCTCGACCGCTTCACGCACGGTTTTCTGCGGATCGAGTTGCGGCTCCTGCGGCAGATAGCCGATGTTCAGATTCGGCATCGGCGTGGCTTCGCCTTCGATCTCCGTGTCCACACCGGCCATGATGCGAATCAGCGTCGACTTGCCCGAGCCGTTCAGACCGAGCAGGCCGATCTTCGCGCCGGGGAAGAACGATAGCGAAATGTCTTTGAGGATCTGGCGCTTGGGCGGCACGATTTTGCCGACCCGGTTCATGGTGAAAACGTATTGGGCCATTTGCTTGCAGTAGACGTTGACGATGCCGGCCGCGTGCGGGCGGGCAGTCGGGGTTGAATGGGTAATCGGTGTGAGGGCCGGGCGGAACACCCGGCGCCGGCCGGCGCGGCGCCGGATTCGACGACGCTGCCACGCGCGGCATGGGGTTCAGGTGGCATTGTACTTCGCGGCGGGGGCCGGGCGGCAGGGCGGACCGCTGGCGGGCCGCTTCACGCACCGGGTGGTGCGCTATTTGCGCGCACCGTGTCGCCGATCTTCGGAGCCGTTGCGCGACGCCGCCGTGCCGTGAGCAGGCGGCGGCGTCCAGCCGCGGTGTCAGTTCGCGCGCCGTCCCGTCACCGGATCGAAGAAGTGCAGATGTCGTGCGGGCAGCGCGAGCTGCAGCGTCTCGCCTGCCGCCGGACGATGAGCGTGCGGCAGTCGCGCGGTCACGTCGTGCTTGCCCCAGCGGCCGTGGGCGAGATTGTCCGCGCCGAGAATCTCGCAGGAATCGACGGTGAGCGTCGCATCGGCCGTGCCGGGGCTCAGATGCTCGGGGCGAATGCCGAGCGTCCATTCGCGGCCCGTCGCGACTTCGCGGCCGATCGACGGCACGCCCGCGAGCGGCAGCTTCGGGCCGTTGCCGGCGACGTCGAAGGTCGAGCCGTCGTCCGAAACCCGGCCTTCGAGCAGGTTCATCCCCGGCGAGCCGATGAAGCTCGCGACGAACACCGTCGCCGGCCGCTCGTAGACTTCGGTGGGCGCGCCGATCTGCTCGGCGTGGCCCTTGTTCATCACGATCACGCGTTGCGCCAGCGTCATCGCTTCGATCTGGTCGTGCGTGACGTACAGGCTCGTGGTCTTAAGGCGCGCATGCAGGCGCTGGATTTCGAGGCGCATCTGCACGCGCAGACGCGCGTCGAGATTCGACAGCGGTTCGTCGAACAGAAACACCGCCGGTTCGCGCACGATCGCGCGGCCCATCGCGACGCGCTGGCGCTGTCCGCCCGACAGTTCGCGCGGCTTGCGCTGCAGCAGCGCGCCGAGTTCGAGAATCTGCGCGGCGGCTTCGACGCGTTTCGCGATCTGCGCGCGATCGACGCCCGCGATCTTCAGCGCGTAACCCATGTTCTCGGCCACGCTCATATGCGGATACAGCGCGTAGTTCTGGAACACCATCGCGATGTTGCGATCCTTCGGCTCCAGGTCGTTGACGACCTTGCCGGCGATCGAGATGCTGCCGTCGGAGATGCGCTCGAGGCCGGCGACCATCCGCAGCAACGTCGATTTGCCGCAGCCGGACGGGCCGACCATCACGACGAATTCGCCGGCGGCGACGTCGACGTCGATGCCGTGCAATACGAACTGTTTGCCGTCGTAGGTTTTCTTAACGTTTTGCAGAGTCAGTGCAGCCATGCGGTTCTAGCCTTTGATTTTGAGTGCTTGTCGCAGTCCGCCATACCGGATCACTTTTCCGAGTCCACGAGGCCGCGCACGAACCAGCGCTGCATCGTCAGCACCACGGCGAGCGGCGGCAGCATCGCGAGCAGCGTGGCCGTCATCACCAGATGCCATTCGGTCGCGGTATCGCCCGAGGCGATCATCCCCCTGATGCCGATCACCGCGGTGGTCAGCGACTGCTGGCTCGTGATCAGGATCGGCCACAGATACTGGTTCCAGCCGTAGATGAACGTGATCACGAAGAGCGCCGCCATCGTGGTGCGCGATAGCGGCAGCACGACGTCCCAGAAGAAACGCAGCGCGCCCGCGCCGTCGATGCGCGCGGCTTCCATCAATTCGTCCGGCAGCGTTTTGAAGAACTGCCGGAACAGGAACGTCGCGGTCGCCGACGCGATCAGCGGCAGCGTCAAACCGGTGTACGTATTGCTCAGATGCATCGACGACACCACCTGCACGGTCGGAAAAATCCGCACTTCGACCGGCAGCATCAGCGTGATGAAAATCAGCCAGAACGCGGCCGTGCGAAACGGAAAGCGGAAGTAGACGATCGCGTACGCGGAGATCATCGACACGGCGATCTTGCCCACCGCAATCACGAGCGCCATCACGAGGCTGTTGAGCAGCATGCGGTTGAACGGCGCCGCCGCGTTGCCGGTGCCCTGCGTCCAGATCGTGACGATGTTTTCGAACAGGTGCGTGCTCGGCACGAGCGACAGCGGCACTGTGAACACCTCGTGCTCGCTCATCGTCGCCGCGCAGAACGCGACGTACACCGGAAACACCACCAGCGCGACGCCGATGATCAGCACCGCGTGACAGAACAGGTCGAAACCGCGTCGGTTCTCGATCATGAGTATTGAACCCTGCGTTCGATGAAGCGGAATTGCACGACGGTCAGCGCGACGACGATGATCATCAGCACGACCGACTGCGCGCCCGAGCTGCCGATGTCGAGCCCCTGGAAGCCTTCGGCGAAGATCTTGTAGATCAGTGTGCGGGTCGCCTGGCCTGGTCCGCCGCCGGTCGCCGCGTCGATCACGGGGAAGGTGTCGAAGAACGCGTAGGTGATGTTGATCACCAGCAGAAAGAACGTGGTCGGCGACAGCAGCGGCAGCGCGATGCCGAAGAAGCGCCGCACCGGACCGGCGCCGTCGATCGCGGCCGCCTCGATCAGCGAGCGCGGAATCGCCTGCAGCCCCGCGTAGAAAAACAGGAAGTTATAGCTGATCTGCTGCCAGACCGACGCGAGCACGACGAGGAACATCGCCTGACCGGGGTTCAGCGCGTGATTCCACACGACGCCGTATTTCGCGAGCGCGTACGTGACGAGGCCGATGCTCGGGTTGAACAGGAACGACCACAGCACCGCGGCGATCGCGGGCGCGACCGCGTACGGCCAGATCAGCAGCGTTTGATAGGCCTTCGCGCCGCGCGTCACGCGGTCCGCACAGACCGCCAGCAACAGCGAGATCACGAGGCCCGACACGGTGACGAGCGTGCAAAACACGATCGTCGTGTTGAACGACGCGAGATATAAAGGATCGGCAAACAGCTGCTTGAAGTTCGCGAGTCCGACGAACTCGCTCGACGTGCCGAACGCGTCCTGAGTTTGCGTCGATTGCCAGAGCGCGACGCCGGCCGGCCACAGGAAGAACACCAGCGTGATGATCAGCTGCGGCGCGACGAGCAGGTAGGGCAGCGCGCTGGTGCCGAAGTAAGAGCGCTTATCCATCGGGGTTCTCGAGATGTGTTGCAACGACTTCGGGTTCCGGCGCAAGAACGCCGGAACCCTGCCAGAGGGCGATGCTTAGCTACCGGCCTTTTCGAAGCGGCGCAGCAGTTCGTCGCCGCGCGAGACGGACGAATCGAGCGCCTGTTGCGGCGTCTTCTTCTCCGCCCACACCTGCTCGAGTTCTTCGTCGATCACGGTGCGAATCTGCGGCATGTTGCCCAGACGCAGACCCTTCGTGTACGGCAGCGGCGGCTTGTTCAGCATCTGGCGGATCGCGGTGTCGCTGCCCGGGTTCTTGTCGTAGAACCCCTGCTGGCGCGTCAGATCATATGCGGCGGTCGTGATCGGCAGATAGCCGGTGTCCTGATGCCACTTCGCGGCGACCGGCGGCGTGGCCAGATACGCGAGGAACTTTGCGACGCCCTTGTAGACGGCCGGGTCCTTGCCCGACAGCACCCACAGGCTCGCTCCGCCGATGATCGCGTTCTGCGGCGCGCCCTTCACGCTGTCGTCGTACGGCATCATGCCGGTGGCGAAGCTGAACTTCGCGTATTTCTTGATCGTCGCGAGCGAACCCGACGAGTTCGTGATGATGCCGCAGTCGCCGCTATAGAACTTCGACATCGCCTCGTCCTTGCGGCCGACGTAGGTGAACGTGCCGTCCTTCGCCATGCCCTGCAGGAACTGGATGTGCGCGACCTGAAGCGGCTTGTTGAATTCGACCTGCGCGTCCATGCCGTCGAAGCCGTTGTTACGCGACGCGAACGGCGCCGCATGCCACGCGCTGTAGTTCTCGAGCTGAATCCAGCTCTGCCAGCCCGACGAATAGCCGCACGACATGCCCGAGGCCTTCAGCTTCTGCGCATCGGCGTGCAACTCGGCCCAGGTCTTCGGCGGCTGGTTCGGATCGAGGCCGGCCTTCTTGAACGCATCCTTGTTGTAGTACAGCACCGGCGTCGAGCTGTTGAACGGCATCGAGATCAGCTCACCGGTCTTCGAGTCGCTGTAATAGCTGGCGATGGTCGGCACGAAGGCCTTCTGATCGAGCGGCACGCCCGCGTCCTTGAAGACCTGCGTGACCGGGACGATGGCTTTCTTCGCCTGCATCATCGTTGCGGTGCCGACTTCGTAGACCTGCAGGATCGCCGGCGCGTTGCCGCTGCGATAGGCGGCGATGCCGGCGGCGAGGGTCTGGTCGTAGGTGCCCTTGAACACGGGCACGATCTTGTAGTCGCTCTGCGATTTGTTGAAGTCGTTCGCGATGTCGTTCAGACGTTCGCCCAGTGCGGCTTCCATCGCATGCCAGAACTGGATTTCGGTCGCGGCGTGAGCCGCCTGGCTGATGCCGATGCTCAATACAGCGGCGACGGAAAGTGAGCGGAACAGCGGCTTGTAATTCATCGATTTATCTCCTGTTCATAAGGGCGCGGACGCGAATCGCGCGATTCTATTTGTGTTCGATGACATTCCGGCGTCGGTGGCCGGGTGGCGCGGTCCGTGGATGACGGCGCGCCGGAAGCCGAAATTTAGCATCGGCTGTCATGGAAAGGAAATAAATGGGACTCTATTCGGGAAGTTCGTCGGCGATCCGGCTCATTGCATGGGGCCGCATAAATGTGTTTGCGCGACCATTACCACTTTTGACATTCGCCCGTCTGCAAATGCCGTAAGCTCGGTAACGCGATCTGATACTGAGGTGTTTAACATGACTTGGACGCAGGCGGTCCGATCCGTATAACAGAAACCTTCGGCCGGAATGCCTTCTTCATGCATGGCGACAGCAAGAGTCATCCAGGTAGCGCGTCGAACGGATGCATCGTTATTTCGAACCGCGCCGTCCGCGAGCGAATCTGGTTAAGCGGTGACCACCAGCTTCGGGTAGAACGATGAAGAAACTCCTTGCACTCCTGATCTTGGTGTGTGCGTCAGCAGCGGTGGGGGCCGTGCAAAGCAACACGCCCGCCGAGGTATCAGCGGCGATTGGCCGGCAAGGGGCGAGCGCGTTTTTCAGGTCGTTGGACGAAGCGGCTGTCGATAGGCTTTTCGGGCAGATCGGGACAGGCCGCGCAGATTGGGTCGCACTTGCGCCCAAACTGGCTGTCGGGGCCGACGGTGCCAACGCGGAAGGGTTGGGAATCGCTCTTGCCTATGCGTTGCCGAGGAATCCCGCGGCCGTCTTGAAGGTCGTAGACCCGCTCGAGGGCGATGGCCACATTCTGGCGATATCACGTGTGTGCGGCATTCCGTTTATTGACGATGCGCCGAAAAACTACAAGGCCAAAGCATTGCACGCTGTCTCGGCGATCACCACTGCAAATCCGCGCATCAAGGCCCGTTGTCTCGACGCACTGCGCAAACCGTAGCGCGCAAACAAAAAAGCCCGCAACCCCTGAGGGTTCGCGGGCCTTACCCGGGCAGCGCAGTGTGCGCCGCTTCGCTCTTACACGTTGAACAGGAAGTTCATCACGTCGCCATCGTGCACGACGTACTCCTTGCCTTCCGCGCGCATCTTGCCGGCTTCCTTCGCGCCTTGTTCACCCTTGTAGGTGATGTAGTCGGCGAAGCTGATCGTCTGCGCGCGGATGAAGCCGCGCTCGAAGTCCGTGTGGATCGCGCCGGCCGCCTTCGGCGCCGTATCGCCGATGTGGATCGTCCACGCGCGCACTTCCTTCACGCCGGCCGTGAAGTAGGTGTGCAGGCCGAGCAGTTTGTAGCCCGCCCGGATCACGCGGTTCAGGCCCGGCTCTTCCATGCCCATGTCGGCGAGGAATACTTCCATGTCGGCTTCGTCGAGGTCGGCGATGTCCGCTTCGACCGCCGCGCACACGGCCACGACCGGCGAGCCTTCCGCGGCCGCGAACTTCGTGACCGCGTCGAGGTGCGGATTGTTCTCGAAGCCGTTTTCCTTCACGTTGGCGACATACATGGTCGGCTTCGCGGTGATCAGGCAGAAAGGCTTGAGCGTGGCCTTTTCTTCATCGCTCAGATCGAGCGCGCGGACCGGCTTCGCCTGGTTGAGTTGCGCGCGGACCTTCTCCAGCACCGCCACGTTCTTCACGGCTTCCTTGTCGTTGCCGGACTTGGCCGCCTTGGAGTAGCGCGCGAGCGCCTTTTCGACGGTGCCGAGGTCGGCAAGCGCGAGTTCGGTGTTGATCACCTCGATGTCCGACAGCGGATCGACCTTGTTCGCGACGTGAATCACGTTGTCGTCCTCGAAGCAGCGCACGACGTGTGTGATCGCATCGGTTTCGCGGATGTTCGCGAGGAACTGGTTGCCGAGGCCTTCGCCCTTGCTCGCGCCGGCCACCAGACCCGCGATGTCGACGAACTCGACCACCGCCGGCAGGATGCGTTCCGGCTTGACGATTTCGGCAAGCGCCTTCAGACGGGTGTCCGGCACCTCGACGATGCCGACGTTCGGCTCGATCGTGCAGAACGGATAGTTCTCAGCGGAGATGCCCGCCTTCGTGAGTGCGTTGAACAGGGTGGACTTGCCGACGTTAGGCAGGCCGACGATGCCGCATTGGAGGCTCATGGAAATCCTTCAGTGAATCAGTAGGTTGCGTGATGCGCTCGACGCTGCGCGCGAATTCGGAAAGCCTTCGCGTTAGAAGGGGCGCGGCAGGCTCAGCGGAGCGGACAAGTCACCGAATCGGGGCGTTGGCTCGACGATTGAGTGCGAGTTTTCACGGAAAGCGCAATTGTAACCCGTTCGCCCGCGCGGACCGGGCGGCGCATTCGCGCATCGCCACGGTAGAATCGTCAGTTCAAAGCCGGCAGAGCCCCATTTCCGGAGGACCAGCGTGCGAATGATGAGATGGGTCGGAATTGGCGTCGCCGCCGCGATCGTGGTAGGCGTGGTCGCGGCATGGGTCGCGCCGGATTTCGACGAAGCCCAGGCAACCACGGACCGTCAGACGATCGACTGTTTGTCGACCCACCTGTCGCACGCAGATCGCGCCGACATCGCACGGTTCGCTGACAAGAACGACTACGACTCGTTGTGGAGCGTGTTCGACCGCGTGTTCCCCGACTGCGCGGTGCGCAGCGATCAGCGCGATCGCAAGGCCGAGCTCGAGGCGGCCGCATGGCGCAACCTCTCGTCTGATCGCGATTTCATGCGCATGCGCGAGGCGAACGCGGCGCTCGCGGCGAGCGCCGCGACGCGTTAGCACGACCCATCAGGGGCCCGCGCATGGAGCCCAAATGCCCGCGCCCGTCGATCCGTCCCCCGCACCCCCCGCGGCTATAATGCGCGCATGAACGCACACCACCAGACCTTTGATGCCGCCGTGATCGGCGGCGGGCTCGTCGGCAAGACCGCGGCGCTCGCGCTCACGCAAGCCGGACTGCGCGTCGCACTGCTCGCGCAGCCTTGCGCGGCGCTGCCGGCGGGTGCTGCCTTCGACTCGCGCGTCTATGCGTTGTCGTCGAGTTCGCAGGACTTGCTCGAACGGCTGCGGGTCTGGCAGGCGCTCGATCACTCACGGCTCGGTCCCGTCTACGACATGCGCGTCTACGGCGACGCCCACGCCGAACTGCATTTCTCCGCGTTTCAGGCATCGGTGCCGCAGCTTGCGTGGATCGTCGAGTCGTCGGTGATCGAGCGTGCGCTCGATGCCGCGCTGCGCTTCCAGCCGAACCTCACATGGATCGACACGCGCGCGCAGGCACTCGATTTCTCCGTCGTCAGCGCGAGCGTCGGCCTCGCGAACGGCAACGTGCTCGAAGCGGACCTCGTAGTCGGCGCGGACGGAGCGCACTCGTGGGTGCGCGCCCAGATCGGCTCGAAGATGGTGCGCCGCGACTATCGGCAGATCGGCGTGGTCGCCAATTTCAAGGCTGCGAAGCCGCACGGCGAAACCGCGTACCAGTGGTTCCGCGACGGCGAGATCATCGCGTTGCTGCCGATGCCGGACGGCCACCTGTCGCTGGTCTGGTCGGCCCGCACCGAACACGCCGAGCAATTGCTCGCGCTCGATCCCGAGCGGCTCGCCGCCGAAGTCGAGCACGTGAGCGGTGAACAGTTCGGCGCGCTCGAGTGTGTCACGCCCGCGCAGGGCTTCCCGCTCGCGCTGCAAACCGTCGACCGGCTGGTCGCGCCGCGTGTCGCGCTGGTCGGTGATGCCGCGCATCTGATCCACCCGCTGGCGGGGCAGGGCATGAACCTCGGCTTGCGCGACGTCGCCGCGCTCGCGAGCACGATCGGTGGCAAGGAGTCGTTTCGCGATCTCGGCGACATGGTGCTGCTGCGTCGCTACGAACGCGCGCGCCGCGAAGACATCCGCGCGCTGATGATCGCCACCGACGGCCTGCAGAAACTGTTTTCGGTGTCCGGTCCGCTCGCGCGCGCCGTGCGCAATACCGGCATGGCGTTCGTCGGCGCGCAGCCATTCATCAAGCGCTGGCTCGTGTCGGCCGCGCTGGGGTAAACCGCAACGAGGCGTCGCGCGGATAGCCGATGGCCGGTCGCGGGCGCCCGGGACAGGTATCATGACCGGATCGACGCGCTGCGATCCGCCCCTATCCGGCCCTTATCCGAACCCGATCGAACCTGATCGAGCCTGATCGAACCGATAGGCGGCCAACGCGCGCGGCCGGAACGTAACGAACGCGCAGGTGCGCGAATGACCCCCAGGACTCCAGCATGAAAAAGACTTTCCGCATCGCCGCCGCCGCCCTCGCGATCGCTGCCGTCACGCTCGGCTGCTCGGCGCAGGCCGACCAGACCACCGACAAGCTCAAAGCCACCCTGCAAAACCGTCTGTCCGACGTGACGATCAAGGGCGTGTCGAAGACGCCGATCGCGGGCCTGTACGAAGTGAACCTCGGCACGCAGATCATTTACAGCGATGCGAGCGGCGACTACCTGATGCTCGGCGACATGGTGGACTCGAAGACGCGCAAGAATCTGACCGAGGCACGCCTGTCGGAAACCAACCGCATCGACTTCGCGACCCTGCCGTTCGGCGACGCGGTGAAGGTCGTGCGCGGCAACGGCGCGCGCAAGATCGCGGTGTTCTCCGATCCGAACTGCCCGTACTGCAAGCAGCTCGAAAAAACGCTGCAGTCGATCGATAACGTGACGGTCTACACCTTCCTGTACCCGGTGCTGTCGCCGGATTCGACGGCCAAGTCGAAGTCGATCTGGTGCTCGGCCGATCGCGCGAAGGCGTGGGAATCGTGGATGCAGGACCGTCAGGCGCCGACCGCCGCCGCCACCTGCGACACCGCCGCGATCGACAAGAACCTCGCGCTCGGCCGTTCGATGAACGTCGAGGGCACGCCGACTGTGTTCCTCGCCGACGGCCGCCGACTGCCGGGCGCCGTGCCGGCCGACCGGCTCGACAAGGAACTGTCGGCGGTGCACTGAGCCGCGCGCTGCACGCAGCACCCCGCACGCCTCAGGCGCGCAACAGATGCAACGTTCAAACGAAAGGAGGCGCACGCAGCGCCTCCTTTCGCATCGAGCCCCGAACTTCTTCGTCTCACTCTCCTGACACTCCCAAACGCCGCCGATGAAGCCGATCCGCTACACCATCGTTCCGAGTAGCCCTGCCGCCCACCTGTTCGAAGTCACCGTGACCGTCGCCGATCCCGATCCGGCCGGCCAGCGTTTCATGCTGCCGGTGTGGATTCCGGGCAGCTACATGGTGCGCGAGTTCGCGCGCAACATCGTGACGCTGCGCGCGGTCAACGACGCGGGCCGCAAGGTGCGCGTCGAGAAGGTCGATAAGCACACGTGGCAGGCCGCGCCGGTCAAGGGAGCGTTGACGCTGCGCTACGAGGTGTACGCATGGGACATGTCGGTGCGCGCCGCGCATCTGGACGCCACCATCGGCTTTTTCAACGGCACGAGCGTGTTCCTGTCGCCGCTCGGCCACGAAGACGCGCAGTGCGTGGTCGATATCCAGAAGCCGCAGGGCGCCGCGTATCGCGACTGGCGCGTCGCGACCGCGCTGCCGGAAGCGCGCGGCACCCGGCGCTACGGCTTCGGCGAGTACCGCGCGCAGAACTATGACGAGCTGGTCGACCATCCGGTGACGCTCGGCGAGTTCGCGCTCGCGACGTTCAAGTCGCACGGCGTACCGCACGACGTCGTGATCGGCGGCCGAGTGATCGGGCTCGACATGGAGCGGTTGTGCCGCGACCTGAAGCGCATCTGCGAGGCGCAGATCGCACTGTTCGAACCGAAATCGAAGAAGGCGCCGGTCGAGCGCTACGTGTTCATGACGCAGGCCGTCACCGACGGTTACGGCGGTCTCGAGCATCGCGCGTCGACCGCGCTGATCTGCAATCGCACCGATCTGCCGGTGCAGGGCCGCGATGCGATGAGCGAGGGCTACCGGACTTATCTCGGTCTGTGCAGCCACGAGTATTTCCACACGTGGAACGTGAAGCGGATCAAGCCGGCCGTGTTCGCGCCGTATGATCTCGGCGTCGAAAACTACACGTCGCTGCTGTGGCTGTTCGAGGGCTTCACGTCGTATTACGACGACCTGATTCTCGTGCGCAGCGGCGTGATCTCGCAGGACGACTATTTCGGCCTGCTCGGCAAGGTGATCGGCGGCGTGCAGCGCGGCAGCGGGCGCCTGAAGCAGAGCGTCGCCGAAAGCTCGTTCGACGCATGGGTCAAGTACTACCGGCAGGACGAGAACGCGCCGAACGCGATCGTCAGCTATTACACGAAGGGCTCGCTGATCGCGCTCGCGTTCGATCTGACGATCCGCGCGCAAACCGGCAATCAGAAATCGCTCGACGACGTGATGCGTCTGCTGTGGAAGCGCTTTGGCCGTGATTTTTATCGCGGCAAGCCGGTCGGCGTCGACGAAAGCGAGATCGAGGCGATTTTTGCGGAAGCGAGCGGCGCGGAACTTGCCGAACTGTTCGCCGAGGGCGTGCGCGGCACGCGCGATCTGCCGCTCGACGCGTTGCTCGCGCCGTTCGGCGTGACGCTCGCGCCGGACGTCGACAAGAACGGCAAGCCGTCGCTCGGCGTGCGGCTGCGCGGCGGCGCGGACTGCGGGCTCGCGACGGTGCACGAGGGCAGCGCCGCGCAGAAAGCGGGCCTTTCCGCTGGCGACGTGCTGATCGCGCTCGATGGCCTGCGCGTGACCGGCGGGAATATCGATGCGCTGCTGGCGCGCTACCAGCCGGGCGCGAAAGTCGAGGTGCACGCGTTCCGCCGCGAGGAGCTGCGGGTCACCCAAGTGAAGCTCGACGGTCCCGAAGTGGCGCGCTACAAGCTCACGGTCAGCGATCACCGTCCCGCCGCGCGCAAAGCCCTCGAGCGCTGGCTGACGAAGTGAACGGCGTGGCGGTGGGCCGCACCGGGCGGTCCACCGATCGTCGCCCGTCTCGTCATCAATCGGCGGAGGAGGGCGGTGGATTGTTCTACCCATGCAACAATCCGTCGCCGCCAGACGGCTTTTTCGCCGCTCGGTAAAAAAACACAATGGCTCCACTCGCGCAACACTGCGCGCCCCCTACTGGAGTCAACCATGACCACGATCCTGCAAATCAACTCGGCAGCCCGTTCGCAAGGCGCGAACTCGACGCTTCTCGTCAACGAACTGACCGAAAAGCTGCAACAGTCGAATCCGGGCGCGCAAGTCGTCGTCCGTAACCTGCAAGCCGAACCGCTGCCGCACCTCGACGACGCCGTGCTCGGCGCGTTTTTCACGCCGGCCGAGCAGCGCACGCCGGAACAGGCCGAGATCGCCGCGCGCAGCGAAGCGCTGATCGCCGAACTGCAAGCCGCCGACGTCATCGTGATCGGCGCGCCGATGTACAACTTTGGCATCTCGTCGCAACTGAAGACGTACTTCGACTTCATCGCGCGTGCGGGCATCACGTTCCGCTACACCGCGAACGGCCCGGAAGGCCTCGTGACGGGCAAGAAGGTCCACGTCGTGTCGGCGCGCGGCGGCAAGTATCTGGGCACGCCGAACGATAGCCAGACGCCCTATCTGAAGAGCTTCCTCGGCTTCCTCGGCATGACCGACGTGAACTTCATCTACGCCGAAGGCCTGAACATGGGCCCGGACGCCGCGACCGCCGCGCTGAGCTCGGCACGCGAAGCGATCGCCGCGGTTTAAGCGGCTTCGTCGTGCCGCATTGCGCCGCTTCGATGCGGCGCAAGCGGTGAAATAAAAAACGCCACGGATGGGTTCACCCTCCGTGGCGTTTTCGCTTCGTATCGACATCTTCCGACGGCGACGCCGTCACGCAAGCATTTGCGCGTCGTCCGGCAGACGCCAGTCGATCGGCTCGCGGCCGTGCTGCATTAGATATTCGTTCGCCTTCGCGAAATGACCGCAACCGAGAAAGCCGCGATGCGCGGACAACGGCGACGGATGCGGCGCCTCCAGCACATAGTGCGACTTGCCGCCGAGCAGCGCGCGCTTGGCCTGCGCATGCGCGCCCCACAGCATGAACACGAGATTCTGATGCCGCGTAGCCAGTTCGTGGATCAGCGTGTCCGTGCATTTTTCCCAGCCGCGTTTCGCGTGGCTCGCGGCGCTGTCGCGCTCGACGGTCAGCACCGTGTTCAGCAGCAACACGCCCTGTCTGGCCCAGCTGTCGAGGCACCCGTGCTGCGGCGTTGCGTGACCGAGACTCGCGCCGATTTCCTTGAAGATGTTGCGCAACGACGGCGGCGGCCGCACGTGCGGCGCGACCGAAAACGCGAGACCGTGCGCCTGCGGTGTGCCGCGGTCTTCGCCGTGGTACGGGTCCTGGCCGAGGATCACGACTTTCACTTCGTCGGGACTCGTCAGGCGCAGCGCGCGGAACACGTCGGCCGGATAGATGGTTTTGCCGGCAGCACGCTCGCCGTCGACGAAGCGGCACAGCGGCGCGTAGGTGTCGCTGTCGATGAAGGGTTTCAAATGCGCACGCCAAGCCGCCGGCAGCGCGGCGAATTGGGCTTCGAGCGTGGGCGGGGCAGCGGCGGTGGTGTCGGCCGAGGCTGCGGCGGGAGCTGGCGCGGCATCGTCGAACAACGACGCCTGCGGCGAACTGGAGCGGGTACGGGTAGCGGAGGTCATGGCGGGGAAGTGTCGCAGCAAACGCTGGCTAGCTCAAGGTGCGGCGAGCGAGCGCATGAGGTGCCGCGGGTTTCGTCAACCCGCGGCCATTCCGCGCCCATCCCGCGCTTACCCCGCGCGCAACCGATAGCCGCGCTGCGCCTTGCTGATGTCATCCGGCGCGAGGCCGGCAATCCGTTTGCCGAGTTCGGCGGCGAGCGTGTGAAGCGCCGCTTCGTCGCCCGACTTCAGTTCGAGTTCGATCTCCGAAATGGGCGCGCGGCGCGTTTGATCGTCGACTTCGGCGAGCACGTCGCCCTGATCGATCGCTGCCTCGATCTGAGC
This sequence comes from Paraburkholderia sp. BR13439, assembly GCF_040948805.1. Classification (NCBI taxonomy): domain Bacteria; kingdom Pseudomonadati; phylum Pseudomonadota; class Betaproteobacteria; order Burkholderiales; family Burkholderiaceae; genus Paraburkholderia; species Paraburkholderia sp. BR13439. The sequence continues at coordinate 149,356 of NZ_JBFPKN010000020.1, forward strand.
GCCGTCGGTATCGAGCAGCCAGAGCGTGCGGGTGAAATTGGTGTGGAACAGCTCGATCAGCGCAGGCGCGGCCTGTTTCAGAGCGTCCGCGGCGGCGGGTTCGTCGCAAGCGTTCAGCAACGAATCGATTTCGAGTTTCGCGCCGGCGACCGGCATTTCCCATTCGTGCCGGCTATGCAGGCCGTTGGTCGCCGTGCCGACCGTCTTGAAGGTCTGCAGCCAGCCGTCCGGCGTCTGGCGCAGACGCAGCGCGCTCTTCGATGACGCCAGCGTCAACTGCGGCGTGTCGAAGTAAATGTTCACGAGCTTGATCGCGCGTCCTTTCCTGCCGGCGCGCGCGGCGAACCAGTGCGTTGCCGCCTGCACCTGCGAAGCCGGCAGTGCCAGCTTGATTTCGCGTTCCATGCTCATGATGCGTGTCCTTGCTTATGCGAGCGCGTGCTCAGAAAAACATCCGCGCAAGCTCCACGCCCGGCTCGTCCGCGCGCATGAACGCCTCGCCGACGAGGAACGTATGCACGTTGCGCGCGCGCATGCGCTCGACGTCGTCGCGCGACAGGATGCCCGATTCGGTCACGACGATGCGGTCGTCGGGAATCGCGTCGAGCATGCCGAGCGTCGTGTCGAGCGAGGTCTCGAAGGTGCGCAGATTGCGGTTGTTGATGCCGATCAGCGGCGTCTTCAGCGTCAGCGCTTCCTTGAGTTCATCGCTGTCGTGCACTTCGACGAGCACCGCGAGACCGAGCGAATGCGCGAGCGCTTCGAGGTCCTGCATCTCGGCGGTTTCGAGCGCGGCGGCGATCAGCAGGATCGCGTCGGCGCCCATCGCGCGCGCTTCGACGACCTGATATGGATCGACGATGAAGTCCTTGCGGATCACCGGCAACTGGCACGCGGCGCGCGCTTGCTGCAGATAGGCGACGCTGCCCTGAAAGAACTGCACGTCGGTCAGCACGGACAGACACGCCGCGCCGTGCTTTTCATACGAACGCGCGATGTCGGCCGGCACGAAGTGCTCGCGCAGCACGCCCTTCGACGGGCTTGCCTTCTTCACTTCCGAGATCACCGCGGCGAGACCCGCCGTGTGCTCGGCGCGGATTGCGCCGACGAAGTCGCGCAGGTCGCGCGACGACGCTTCGAGCCGCAGTTCTTCGAGCGGCACGCTTTGTTCGGCCGCCCGGATTTCTTCGCGTTTGACCGCGATGATGCGGTCGAGAATGTCGCTCATAAATGTCTCGCTACGTGATTACTGCTTGAATTGCTGGGTGAAGCGCACCAGTTCGTCGACCTTCGCGCGCGCCTTGCCGCTCGCGATCGCTTCGCGCGCGAGCACGATGCCGTCCGCGATCGTGGCCGCGACGTTCGCCGAATAGAGCGCTGTGCCGGCGTTCAGCGTGACGATCTCGCGCGCGACGCCGGGCTTGTTGTCGAGCGCGTCGAGCAGCATGACCTTCGACTCGTTCGCGTCGGCCACCTTCAGCGTGCGATTCGACACCATCTGCATGCCGAAGTCCTCCGGATGAATTTCGTACTCGCGGATTTCGCCGTCGCGCAACTCGCCGACCAGCGTGGCGCCGCCGAGCGACACTTCGTCCATGCCGTCCACCCCGTACACGACGAGCACGTGCCTGGCACCGAGGCGCTGCATCACGCGTACCTGAATGCCGACGAGGTCGGGGTGGAACACGCCCATCAGCTGATTCGGGGCGCCGGCCGGATTGGTGAGCGGCCCGAGGATATTGAAGATCGTGCGGATGCCGAGTTCGCGGCGTACCGGCGCGACGTTTTTCATCGCCGGATGATGGTTCGGCGCAAACATGAAGCCCATGCCCGTTTCCGCAATCGATTCGGCGACCTGCTCCGGCTGCAGATCGATATTGACGCCGAGCGCCTCGAGCACGTCCGCGCTGCCCGACTTGCTCGATACGCCGCGATTGCCGTGCTTCGCGACCTTCGCGCCGGCCGCGGCCGATACGAACATCGTCGCGGTGGAAATGTTGAACGTGTGCGCGCCGTCGCCGCCGGTGCCGACGATGTCGACGAAGTTCGAGTTGTCCTGCACGTCGACGTGCCGGGCGAATTCACGCATCACCGTGGCGGCCGCGGTGATTTCGCCGATGGTCTCTTTTTTGACGCGCAGGCCGGTGATGATCGCCGCCGACATCACCGGTGACAGCTCACCGCGCATGATCAGGCGCATCAGGTGCAGCATTTCGTCGTGAAAAATCTCGCGGTGCTCGATGGTCCGCTGCAGGGCTTCCTGGGGCGTAATGGACATGATCTCGTCTCTCTTCTGGTCAGGCATTGCGGGAAGCCGGATGATGCGCAGCCTTGCCGCCGACGGCGAGCTTCGACTGCTTGACGAAGTTTTCGAGCAGCGCGTGGCCGTGTTCGGAGAGGATCGATTCCGGGTGGAACTGCACGCCTTCCACGGCGAGTTCCTTGTGGCGCACGCCCATGATCTCGCCGTCTTCGGTCCATGCCGATACTTCGAGGCAGTCGGGCAGCGATTCGCGTTCGATCGCGAGCGAGTGATAGCGCGTCACCGTGAAATGCTTCGGCAGGTCCGCGAATACGCCCTTGCAGTCGGTTTCGATCGTACTGACCTTGCCGTGCATGATGGTTTGCGCGCGCACGACGCGGCCGCCGAATGCCTCGCCGATCGCCTGGTGGCCGAGGCACACGCCGAGAATCGGCGTCTTGCCGGAGAATTCGCGCAGCACGTCGAGCGTGATGCCCGCGTGTTGCGGATTGCTTGGACCCGGCGACAGGCAAATGCGCTCGGGGTTCAGCCTGGCGATTTCATCGAGTGTGATTTCGTCGTTGCGGTAGGTGCGCACGTCTTCGCCGAGTTCGCCGAAGTACTGCACCAGGTTGTAGGTGAACGAGTCGTAGTTGTCGATCATGAGCAGCATGGTGTGTCTCCGGTCAGAAGTCGCTATCGAGGCCGTCCTGGACCTGCTCGGCAGCGCGCAGCACCGCGCGCGCCTTGTTCTCGGTCTCTTGCCATTCGGATTCCGGCACTGAATCGGCGACCACGCCCGCGGCCGCCTGCACATACAGATTGCCGTTCGCGATCACGCCGGTGCGGATCGTGATGGCCAGATCCATCTCGCCGGTGAACGACAGATAACCGACCGCCCCGCCGTAGAGGCCGCGCTTGATGGGTTCGAGCTCGTCGATCAGCTCCATCGCGCGGACCTTCGGCGCGCCCGACAGCGTGCCGGCCGGGAAGGTGGCGCGCAGCACGTCGAAATTGGTCATGTCGTTCTTGAGCTTGCCTTCGACCGAACTGACGATGTGCTGCACGTGCGAGTATTTTTCGATCACCATCTTGTCGGTCACGACGACCGAGCCGATCTGCGCGATGCGGCCGACGTCGTTGCGCGCGAGGTCGATCAGCATCACGTGTTCGGCGATTTCCTTCGGGTCGTTCAGCAGTTCGGTCGCGAGCGCGGCGTCGCGCTCGGGCGTGTTGCCGCGCGGACGCGTGCCAGCGAGCGGGCGGATCGTGACGATACGGTCCTCGCCGCGCTTTTCCTGGCGCACCAGGATTTCCGGCGACGCGCCGACCACGTGGAAGTCGCCGAAGTTGTAGTAATACATATACGGCGACGGATTCAGCGAGCGCAGCGCGCGATACAGCGACAGTGGATTGTCGCGGTACGGCTTGGTCAGGCGCTGGCCGACCTGCACCTGCATCAGTTCGCCGGCGGCGATGTATTCCTTGGCCTTGCGCACGGCGGCCAGGTAATCGTCTTTCGCGAACTCGCGGTAGATCTCGGTGCGCACACTAGCCGACACGACGGGCGGCTCGACGGTGACGCGCAGCCGCTGGCGCAGTTCGCGCAGACGGTGCTTCGCTTTCGTATAGGCCTCGGCTTGGGTCGGGTCCGCGTAGACCACCAGATAGAGCTTGCCCGCGAGGTTGTCGATGACGGCCACTTCCTCGGTCAGCAGCAACTGAATGTCGGGCAGGTTCAGATCGTCTTTCGGCGCGCTGTGCGCGAGCTTCTTCTCGATGTAGCGCACCGCGTCATAGCCGAAGTAGCCGGCGAGACCGCCCGTGAAGCGCGGCAGCCCCGGGCGTTGCGCGACCTTGAAGCGCGCCTGGAACTGCTGGATGAAGGCGAGCGGATCGCCGTCGTGCGTTTCGACGACCTTGCCGTCGCGCACCACTTCCGACACGCCGTTGCGCGTGCGCACGAGAGTGCGCGCCGGCAGCCCGATGAACGAATAACGCCCGAAGCGTTCGCCGCCGACCACCGATTCCAGCAGGAACGAGTTTGCGCCGTTGCGCTCGGTCTGCGCGAGCTTCAGGTACAGCGACAGCGGCGTTTCGAGGTCGGCGAGCGCTTCGGCGATCAGCGGGATGCGGTTGAAACCCTCGTTGGCGAGGGACTGGAATTCGAGTTCGGTCATGTTCCGATCCTGTACGGTGGTCCGGCGGCAGCAAGCGTCGGGCAAAGCGGGGCGAAGCGCCTCCGGTCAGGGCGTGGGTCGACGTTCTCGACACGATGATACCGACCGGCGCGGGTCTTCCATCGGCGCGTGCGAGCGGTGCGGGTGAGCGACAGTACCTTGCGGGTACGCGCAGGCCCAATCAGCCGATGCAGCAGCGCAAATACAAAACGATGGAAATGGCGCGTAAGCGCAGCGAAGTAAAAAACGGTTGCCGAAGACAAGCTTCAGCCTACCTCAGGCGAGGTTAGCGCGACCAGCGACGCCAGGGCCAGGCTCCCCGGTCGATGCTAATCAGACTCCGTTTTTTATTCAGAAACATGAAGATGAAGGACTGTTAAGTCGTGGATTGGTGCGCTGCGATCGCCCTGGCGGCGTCGAGCAGCGAGGCAACTATACCATCGGATTTTATTGTTTGTATAGCTTGGCCGTGGTTGTAGCCGTAGGGCACGGTCAGCGTCGCCATACCGGCCGCGCGGCCCGCCAGCGCGTCGTTTTCCGAGTCGCCGATCGCGACCGTGGCGCTCGGTTCGACGCCGAGTTGAGCGGCGGCGGTCAGCATCGGCAGCGGGTCCGGTTTCTTTTTCGCGAGACTGTCGCCACCGAGCACGACACTGAAATACTGCGCCAGTCCGTATTGCTGCAGCAACTCGAGCGCGAAGCGGTGCGGCTTGTTGGTCACGCAGGCGAGCTTCAGGCCCGCGTCGCGCAGCGCGCGCAGACCGGCTTCGACGTCCGGATAAAGCCGTGTGTGCACGCCGTTGATCTTCGCGTACTCGGCCTGATAGATCGCGAGCGCTTCGTCGAAGCGCTCTTGCGCGTGTTCGGTTTCGAAGCGCGGGGCGAGCACGCTGCGGATCAGATGCTCCGAACCCTTGCCGACATAGCCGACCACTTCCTCGCGCGTCGTTTCCTCCGCGTCGAGCTGAGCGAGCATGCCGTTCAGGCCGGCGGTGAAGTCGTCGGCGGTGTCGATCATCGTGCCGTCGAGGTCGATGATCGCGGCTTCGAGGCGCGGGCCGGCGAAGGACGGAGCGGGGTACGGAGCAGTCATCGTCGGGTCAGCGCTGGACGGTGGCGAGGGCGGCGCGCATCTTGTCGATCACGACCTTGTGATCGGGCTGGCCGAAGATCGCCGAGCCGGCCACGAACGTGTCCGCGCCGGCCGCCGCGATTTCCGCGATGTTGTCGACCTTCACGCCGCCGTCCACTTCGAGATGGATCTCGCGGCCGGTGCGCTCGCTGTACGCGTCGATGCGCTTGCGCGCTTCGCGCAGCTTGTTGAGCGCCTCGGGGATGAACGACTGGCCGCCAAAGCCCGGATTCACCGACATGATCAGAACGAGATCGACCTTGTCCATCACATGATCGAGATAGTTCAGCGACGTCGCCGGATTGAACACGAGGCCGGCCTTGCAGCCGTGATCGCGGATCAGCGACAGCGTGCGGTCGATGTGATCCGACGCTTCCGGGTGAAAACTGATCAGGTTCGCGCCGGCTTTCGCGAAGTCCGGCACGATGCGGTCGACCGGGCGCACCATCAGGTGCACGTCGATCGGCACGTCGACGTGCGGGCGGATCGCTTCGCAAACGAGCGGGCCGATGGTCAGGTTCGGCACGTAGTGGTTGTCCATCACGTCGAAGTGGATCCAGTCGGCGCCGGCAGCGACGACGTTGCGGACCTCTTCACCCAGACGGGCGAAATCGGCCGAGAGAATGCTGGGGGCGATGCGAAATTGGGTCATGACGGGAGGCAGATGCAAGCGGGAAAGCGCCATTTTACCGTTTTTGCGCGTGCGGACCGGCGCGCTGGCCGCGGTTGGCGTGGCGGAATCGCGCGATGAAACGTCGCAAAGTGCCGGCGCAACAACGGCATCGAAAGGCGGCGCGGCCAGCAGCCGTGTCCCAACGTCTTAGACACTCCTGGCCGAAAGGCGTGTCTGGTTGCGGCCATGCCGCGCATCAAGCAGAATGCCACTCCATGAGCGCCCCATCGCCGCTGCACCGGCAGACCATTGGCGTTCGGGGCCTCCCACGATTTTTCACAGCCCGTTTGATCAGATCGGAATCAGGATGAGCCAGTACGAATTCAGCGTGTCGGCGCAGGTGCAATACCTGCCCGAAGAATCGGACCCGGAGCGTCGCCAGTACGCCTTTGCCTACACCCTGACCATCCGTAACACCGGCCAGGTGCCTGCACAGTTGATCGCGCGTCACTGGATCATCACCGACAGCGAAACCACCGTGCAGGAAGTCAAAGGCCTGGGCGTGGTCGGTCATCAGCCGCTGCTCAAACCGGGCGAGCATTTCGAATACACGAGTTGGGCAGTGATCGCGACGCCGGTCGGCACGATGCGCGGCGATTATTTCTGCGTGGCGGAGGATGGCGAGCGCTTCGAGGCGCCGGTGCCGGAGTTCGTGTTGCGCATGCCGCGAACGTTGCATTGAACCGGCGCGGTCCTGCGCGGTCATTAATGAGTTCGTGTGGGCGCGCGAAGCAGCGGGCGGTTGAGTGGCAGGTTGGATGAGCGCTCGGGCGAGCACTCGATGCACGAGGGGTGGCGCGGTTCTGCGTGCAGCCCGCAGGTCAAGGTCAATGCGGCTTTTGCTGTTGGGACCGTGCCGCCGAGCTGGCACGTCGCGCTTTTTTCTTGCCGGACGACGTCCACACAACGATAAAGACGAGCAGGAATAGCGCGACCAGCGATTCCAGCGCGAAGATGAGCATCGGGTATTCGTCGAACAGATCAGACATGGCGGTTTCCATCAAGAACGAACATTGTATGCGTTTTGTCCGCAGGGCCAGCGCGTGGCTCGGAGCGTTGTCGGTTGCAGTGTTGCTTGCCTCCTGCGGTGGCGGCGGCGCGATCCGACCTTCACCGCCGAGCGGTGCGGCGATCATCCCCGGCCAGATCGCGTCGGCGCGCCTGACCGCGGTTGCATGGCAACAGGTGCCGGGCTGGCAGGACGACTCGCTGATCGGCGCGACCGCCGCATTGCGGCAAAACTGCACGAGGCTCGCGCGTCAGCCGAACTGGTCGCGTGCGTGCGCGGCGGCCGCGCAAATCGACGATCTCGACGTCACCAGCGCGCGCGCCTTCTTCGAAGCCTACTTCACGCCGTTCCAACTCGCGAATAGCGACGGCACGCTCGACGGTCTGGTTACCGGTTACTACGAGCCCCTGCTGCGGGGCTCGCGCACGCGGCACGGCGTGTATCAGACCGCGCTGTACCGCTGGCCCGCCGGCTATCGCGCGGGGGCGCCGTTGCCGGCTCGCGCCCAGCTCGAACGCTCGGGCGCGCTCAGCGGCAACGAACTCGTGTGGGTCGACGATCCGATCGAAGCGTTCTTTCTGCAGGTGCAAGGCTCCGGGCGCATCGTGATGGAAGACAGCAGCGTGATGCGCGTCGGCTTTGGCGGGACCAACAATCAGCCGTACAAGTCGATCGGGCGCTGGCTCCTCGATCATGGCGAGATCACGCCGGCGCAGGCGACGATGCAGGGCATCAAGGCATGGGCCCGCGCGAATCCGACGCGCGTCGATGGCCTGCTCGACACCAATCCGCGCTTCGTGTTTTTCCGCGAGATGCCGTCGGCCGAAAGTGTGCCGAGCGGCGGCGCAGACGGTCCGATCGGCGCGCTCGGCGTACCGTTGACGCCGGAGCGCTCGATTGCGGTCGATCCGAGCGCGATTCCGCTCGGCACGCCGGTGTTCCTGCAGACCACGCGGCCGCTGACGAATTCGCCAATGAACCGTCTCGTGTTCGCGCAGGATACTGGTACCGCGATCAAAGGCGGCGTGCGCGCCGACTACTTCTGGGGCCTCGGCGACGATGCCGGCGATCTGGCTGGCAAGATGAAGCAGGGCGGCCGGATGTGGTTGCTGCTGCCGAATTCGTGAGGCGGTGGGGCGGAGACGGAAGCGTGACTGCCGTTTGACTAGCAGCAGTTTTCGCAAGGCGGGTTTGAGGCTACCGCGAAGCCTCAAATAGATGTCGTTTGAAATCGGCGTCACGTGTGGATCAGAAACCGTGCTCGACGCCGTTTTTCGTTGGGCTAGTACGCTGCGCGTCGTTGCCCGTTGCATCTTGCCCGACTTAGAGGCCCGACTTGCGCTTGTCTATCACGCGCCGCGCCTTGCCCACCGAGCGCTCGATTCCATTCACCGGCAGCACGTTCACCACCGCGCTCACGCCAATCAGCGCCTTGATGTCGTAAGCCAGCGCGTTTTTCGCGGCGGTTAGCGCCGCGGTATCCGGCGCGCTTTCGGGGCATGGTTCGACGTTCAGCGTCAACACATCGAGTGGCCCTTCCTTCGTCAGCACGATCTGATAGTGCGGCGCAAGCGCGCGCTGCTTGAGCAATAGTTCTTCGATCTGGGTCGGGAACACGTTGACACCGCGCACGATCATCATGTCGTCCGAGCGGCCCGTGATCTTTTCCATACGCCGCATCGTGCGGGCGGTGCCCGGCAGCAGGCGCGTGAGATCGCGCGTGCGGTAGCGGATGATCGGCAGCGCTTCTTTCGTCAGCGACGTGAACACGAGCTCGCCGAGTTCGCCATCGGGCAGCACCTCGCCCGTTTCGGGGTCGATGATCTCGGGATAGAAATGGTCCTCCCAGATCGTCGGACCGTCTTTTGTTTCGACGCACTCCGAGGCGACGCCCGGTCCCATCACTTCGGAAAGACCGTAGATGTCGACCGCGTCGATGCCCATACGTTTTTCGATCGCCTCGCGCATGTCGTTGGTCCACGGCTCAGCGCCGAAGATCCCGATGCGCAATGAGCAGCTGGCCGGGTCGATACCTTGGCGTTCGAATTCGTCGGCGATCGACAGCATGTAGCTCGGCGTCACCATGATGATGTCCGGCCGGAAATCCTGGATCAGCTGCACCTGCTTTTCGGTCTGGCCACCGCCGAACGGAATCACGGTGAGCCCCGCGCGCTCGGCGCCGTAGTGCGCGCCGAGGCCGCCGGTGAAGAGGCCGTAGCCATAGCTCACGTGCACCTTGTCGCCGCGCTTCGCGCCGGCGGCGCGTACCGAACGGGCGACGAGATTCGCCCACGTGTCGATGTCGCGCGCCGTATAGCCGACGACAGTCGGCTTGCCGGTCGTTCCAGACGACGCATGGATTCGCGAAATCTGCTCTTGGGGCACGGCGAACATTCCGAACGGGTAGTTGTCGCGCAAATCCTTTTTCGTCGTGAACGGAAACCGAGCGATGTCCGCGAGCGACCTAACGTCGCGCGGATGAACGCCGGCTTCGTCGAACTTGCGCCGATACACCGACGAATTTTCATACGCATGGGTGAGCGACCATTTGAGCCGTTCAAGTTGGAGCGCGGCGAGCTCGTCGCGGCTGGCGGTCTCGATCGGATCGAGCGGAAGAGCGGTGCTCATCGAATGTCTCCTTGCTGCCTCAGTATCTGGGTCTGATATGTGACGCATTGGCGCCAGAACCGCCCACGCGGACAATTGCCCGCGCGGGCGGTTCTGGCTGGCCGCCGCCAATCGTTAGTCGCCGGTGGGAATCAGGTTACCCTTGATTTGCGCCGACTTGCCGCGAAACATTGCGACAGTCTCGCCGGCGCGATTCGTCACGCGAATATCGTAGATTCCAGTGCGCCCGCTCAATGTCTGTTCGACCGCTTCGGCGCTCAGCACGTCGCCGCCGTGGACCGGCCGCAGATACTCTATCGAGCAGCCGGCGGCGACTGTATTGATGTTGTAGGTGTTACAGGCGAACGCGAAGGTCGAATCGGCGAGTGTGAAGATCAGGCCCCCGTGGCAGATCTGATGCCCGTTCAGGAAGTCGTCGCGCACCGCCATGCGCAGCCGCGCATAGCCGGGGCGCACTTCGAGAATCTCGAGCCCGAGCGCGCGACTGCAGGCGTCGTTTTCGTACATCGCGGCGGCCGTCGCGCGGGCGAGTTCGTCTGCCGTCATTTGGTCGGGCCAGGTGGTTTGTGTGGGCATCTCAACGTCCCTCGAAGCGCGGCGCGCGTTTTTCGATAAATGCCTGCACGCCTTCCGCATAATCGTGCGAGGCGCCTAGTTCGCGCTGCAGATCGCGCTCGAGATCGAGTTGCTGGTCGAGCGTTTGCGTCGTGCCCGCACGCATCGCCTGCTTGATCGCGGCGATCGCGCGCGTCGGTTGCTGCGCGAGCTGGGCCGCGAGTTTTGTCGCTGCCGGCGCCAGTTCGGCGTCGTCGAGCACTTGCCAGATCAAGCCCCAGCTTTCGGCTTTTTCGGCGCTGAGCTTGTCGCCGGTGATTGCGAGGCCGAGCGCGCGGGCCATGCCAACGCGCTGCGGCAAGAACCACGTGCCGCCCGAATCCGGCACGAGGCCGATCTTCACGAATGCCTGGATGAAACTCGCGGAGCGAGCCGCGAGCACCAGGTCGCACGCGAACGCCAGATTGGCGCCCGCGCCAGCGGCCGTGCCGTTGACCGCCGCGATCACCGGAAACGGCAGCGCCTGCAGACGGCGGATCAGCGGATTGAAGAATTCATCGATCACGGCGCCGAGGTTGGTCATCGCGCCGGGCGTGAAATCGAGGTCGGCGAGATCCTGGCCGGCGCAGAAGCCGCGGCCTGCGCCGGTGAACACGAGCGCACGGGCACCGGAGTTTTCGACCTGGTCGAGCGCCGCGCCGAGTTCCTGATGCATCACACGCGTGAAGCTGTTGAGCTTGTCCGGGCGGTTCAGCGTGATAGTGGCGACGTGGCTCGATGAGTCGATGTCCAGCCGGATCGCTTCATATGACATGGGGTGTCTCCTCAAACTCTCTTTGGCCGATGGGCACGGTGGCTCGGCTGCGTCGGCGCGTGATGCCGACCCGATGTCTGATGCTAGTCAGAGCGCACGACCCAGTCCATCCGCCGAACGGCATAGGACGAAGTCGTGCGTAGCGTTGAAGCCGTGTCTTATGCCGTTCAGCCAGCTACCGCCGGCGGCGTTTTCGGTTCAACATGAACGCGGCTTTGAACGACACGGAAGCGGTTCGCGACGAAAGCGGCATCGGCCAGCGCGGCATTGGCGGCCGGGTTGGCGCCGGTGCCGTGGAAGTCCGAAAAAGCCGCGGACTGGTTGACGAACACACCGCCGGTCAGGTTGATCGACAGCGCAACACCGCCGCGAATCGACGCTTCGTGCGCGGCTTCGAGCACTGCGTCGTCCGTGCTGTAGACCGCCAGCGTCAGCGCGCCGTGCTCGGCGGCAATCTCGCCAGCGAGGTCGAGCGACTCCGCGGTCGAGTCCGTCGCGATGACGAATGAGATCGGCCCGAACCATTCTTTCGTGAACTGGGCATGATCGGTTGCGGCGTCGAGTTGCAGTACGAGCGGAGTGCGCACGCGAGCGCCCGCAAACGCCGGATGCTCGAGCGTTTGGCTCGCGACGAGAACGCGGCCAAGTTTGGCGGCTTCGTCGATGCGCTGCATGACACCTTCGTTCTGGATCGCGCCGAGCAGTTCGACTGCGCGGGCCGGATCGGCGACGAGCTTTTGCACCGCACCGGCAAGCGCCTGGGCGACCTCGTCAAAGCTGAGCGTGCCATCTGCGGTGCGAATGCCGCCGCGCGGCACATAGATATTTTGCGGCGCGGTGCACATCTGGCCCGAGTACAGCGCCAGCGAGAACGCGATATTGCGGGCGGCCGCCTTGATGTCGTCGACCGAGTCGATAACGATCTGGTTGACGCCGGCTTTCTCGGTGTAGACCTGCGCCTGGTGCGCGTTGCGCTCGAGCCAGGTGCCGTTCTGGGTGCTGCCCGTGAAGTCGATCAGCTTGATCTCCGGGCGCTGTGCCAGTTGCTGGACGAGGGCGCCGTCGTTCGGCTCGGTGGCCAGCAGCGTGACGACGTTCGAATCGAAGCCCGCCTCGCGCAGCACGTCACGCGCGATGCGCACGGTCAGCGCGAGCGGCAGGATTGCGCCCGGATGCGGCTTGACGATTACCGTGTTGCCGGTGGCCAGATCGGCGAACAGGCCCGGATAGCCGTTCCACGTCGGGAATGTGCAGCAGCCGAGCACGAGGCCGATGCCGCGCGGCACGACGGTGTAGCGCTTGTGCATCGCGAGCGGAGGGTTTTTGCCTTGCGGTTTTTCCCAATGCGCGTCGGCGGGAATCCGGCGCAGTTGATCCCAGGCATACGCGACCGCTTCGAGCGCGCGATCCTGGGCGTGCGGACCGCCCGCCTGGAAGGCCATCATGAACGCCTGGCCGGTCGTGTGCATCACGCTGTAGCCGAGTTCGAAACTGGCTCGATTCAGACGGGCGAGGATTTCCAGGCTCACGCCGATCCATGTCTGCGGGCCGGCCGCGCGCCACTCGCGTTGCGCCGCAGTGGATGCGGCGATAAGCGCGTTCGGATCGGCTTTCGGGTAACGCACGCCGAGCGGGAAGCCGAACGGCGAAACTTCCGCGCCGACGGTCTCTCCCGTCGACGGTTGGTCCAGGTCGAAGGTCCTGTCTAGATGCGCGTTGAACGCGGCTTCGCCGTCCGCGTTGGCTGTTTCCCCGTACACTTTCGGACTGGGCATCTCGGCGAACGGGCTCCAGTAGCCGCGCGTTTCGAGCGCGGCGAGCGCTTTGTGCAGCGTGTCTTCGTGCTTGGTGAATAGCGGATGTGTCATGGCAAAGGGGCTCGGCTGTACGTTGGGGGAAAACCTGTCAAATAATTGACCGACCGGTTGGTTGGGGAATGGTAGCATCACTACGAACTATGCGCGAAGCGTTTTTCGCGTGCGATTAACCCTTATGGAGGTGGCATGGCTTACGAAAACATTCTGGTTGAGACGCGAGGGCGGGTCGGACTGGTTACTCTCAATCGTCCGAAGGCTCTAAATGCACTGAACGACGCACTGATGGACGAACTGGGCGCTGCGTTGCGCGAATTCGACGGCGACGAGTCGATTGGCGCAATCGTCGTAACGGGCAGCGAGAAGGCGTTCGCGGCCGGCGCGGATATCGGCATGATGGCGTCTTACACCTATATGGATGTCTACAAGGGTGACTACATTTCTCGCAACTGGGAAACGGTTCGCTCGATCCGTAAGCCGATCATTGCCGCGGTGGCGGGCTTCGCGCTCGGCGGCGGCTGCGAACTGGCGATGATGTGCGACATCATTTTCGCCGCCGACACGGCGAAGTTCGGTCAGCCGGAAATCAAGCTCGGGATCATGCCGGGCGCGGGCGGCACGCAGCGCTTGCCGCGGGCGGTGTCAAAATCAAAGGCGATGGACCTTTGTTTGACCGCCCGTTTCATGGATGCCGCCGAAGCGGAGCGCGCCGGACTCGTTTCGCGCGTGATCCCGGCTGCATCGTTGCTTGACGAAGCGGTTGCCGCGGCTGCCACCATTGCGGAATTCCCCCTGCCGGCGGTGCTGATGGTCAAGGAATCGGTCAATCGAGCCTATGAAACGACGCTCGCGGAGGGCGTGCATTTCGAGCGCCGCCTGTTCCATTCGCTCTTCGCTACCGAAGACCAGAAGGAGGGCATGGCCGCGTTCGTAGAAAAGCGCAAACCGGTTTTCAAACATCGTTAATACATTTGTCAAAAGATCGCTTGCAAGTCGCGATGGCGGCGACTAGAATTCCGCTCTTTCGTGCTCCGGACGCCGGGGCGCGGGGAAGCGGGAAGCTTTGTTGGCGGGGGCTTCAGCGGCGTGGGCAGGTTAAGCAAGTGATAAAAACCTGTTGACGATCCGGTGAAAGTTCTCCATAATCTCGCTTCTCTGCTGCAGACGCAGCGACGCAAACGAAGCAGTGCCGGGTGGTAG
>NZ_JBFPKN010000210.1:0-255 GCF_040948805.1 Paraburkholderia sp. BR13439
AGTTTCTGCTCGCGAGCGAGTTTCCGCGCGACCCGTCGATTGAAAGCCTGCGCCGGCTCAGAACCGCGCTGCATTTTGCAATGCTTGAATCGGAGTCGGGCGACAATCGCGTGCTGCTGACGGGGCCAACCGAACAGGTGGGCAAGTCGTTCCTCTCCGCGAATCTGGCGGCGGTCGTCGCGGCGGCCGGCAAGCGGGTGTTGCTGATCGACGCGGACCTGCGCAAAGGCCATCTGGAGCAGTACTTTGGGCTGG
>NZ_JBFPKN010000211.1:0-255 GCF_040948805.1 Paraburkholderia sp. BR13439
CGGTATAACGAACACCGTGGGAGAGCAGAAAGGACTTGACCCGCTGACGCGCGTGTTTGAGATCCGCTTTGGCGGTAGCCCACGCCCGGGCCAGATCCCGGAATGCCTCATCTTCGACGCCCGGCACGTAGACTGACGAGAGATCACCTGCGCGCAACGAGCGCACGAGTTTGAGGGCGTCGCGGCGGTCGGTCTTGACCCGCTCGCCTGGTTTCCTCGGAATCAGCGACGGGGCACATACCATGCAGTCGAATC
>NZ_JBFPKN010000212.1:0-255 GCF_040948805.1 Paraburkholderia sp. BR13439
CAGGTGGCCGTGGCAAGGGCGGCGGCGTCAAGGTCGCCAAGTCGCTGGAACAGGTTCGCGAGTACTCGAACCAGATCCTCGGCATGCAGCTCGTCACGCACCAGACCGGTCCGGAAGGCCAGAAGGTCAACCGTCTGCTGATCGAAGAAGGCGCTGACATCAAGAAGGAACTGTATGTCGGTCTCGTGATCGATCGCGTTTCGCAGAAGATCGTCGTGATGGCGTCGAGCGAAGGCGGCATGGACGTCGAAGAAG
>NZ_JBFPKN010000213.1:0-255 GCF_040948805.1 Paraburkholderia sp. BR13439
CGGCGCGGGCTTCGCACATCGCGTCAAAGCTGCTCGCCGCAAGCCTGGGCGCACATGGCATCTGTACGAAGTCTTCGTTACGTTGCGCGGTGAGCCTTATCTGCTCTGGCGGGCAGTCGACCAGCACAGCGCCGAACTCGACATCCTCCTGCAGAAACGTCGCGATAAGGCCGCAGCAAAGCGCTTCTTCAACCACGTGCTGGCCGCCTGTACCGACGCGCCACGAAGGATTGTCACCGATCAATTGCGCAGCTA
>NZ_JBFPKN010000214.1:0-255 GCF_040948805.1 Paraburkholderia sp. BR13439
TGCTCGAGACGTCGCCCAGAGGACTCTTTGAATTGTTGGTCGGGATGCTGTCTTCCACCTGCACGAGAATATCGGCCTGGTACACCGACGGCGCGATAAACGCGTATGCCACGCCCAGGGCGAGCACGCTGCCGGCGATTCCACCGACCAGCCAGCGGTTGGCCATCAGTACGTCGAAATAACGTGAGAGACTCACATCGTTATTGCGAACCACGGCGGCATTCGTAAGGAGAGAGTTCTGGTTCATCGAAACCC
>NZ_JBFPKN010000215.1:0-255 GCF_040948805.1 Paraburkholderia sp. BR13439
GGGCGAAACTGGAAACTTGCAGCAGATAGGCCTTCTGGGTGTTGTCTGCAAGGTTGCGGATCTGCATGTCATGCAGCATGCGTTTGCGCAGCGGTGTCATGGCGAACCTCCTGAAACAGTGAATGGAGTGCCCGATCGGGCACTTCCATACTGCTCCAGGCGGCTGGCCTGCCATGCCGGCGGTTCGGCAGTAGACCACCGTGCTGCCTGAACGTCAGGCATTGACGTCAGCCATTCCCCCCACTACCGCTTCAG
>NZ_JBFPKN010000216.1:0-255 GCF_040948805.1 Paraburkholderia sp. BR13439
TGCCGCCCCAGCCAGTCGCCGATCAACGGAAAGCGCTTTGGCTTTGCGCTGATATCGAGGCGCAGATCGTCGACGGCCTTGCCGACCACCATTCTCGACTGAATGATTTCCATCTCGGCCGTCGCCTCTGTCTTGACGTCGAACATGCTCGAGACGTCGCCCAGAGGACTCTTTGAATTGTTGGTCGGGATGCTGTCTTCCACCTGCACGAGAATATCGGCCTGGTACACCGACGGCGCGATAAACGCGTATGCC
>NZ_JBFPKN010000217.1:0-255 GCF_040948805.1 Paraburkholderia sp. BR13439
CGCTCGCCCACCAGCAGCTCGGCCGGGTTCTCCGGGATCGTGCCGCGCGCAACGAAGTCGAGGCCCGGGCGCACGTCACGCATGATCACCGCCTCGGACGTCACCTCCGACGTCAGATAGTCCGCCAGCCCCGGTGTCGAGGCCAGCCCAAAGTACTGCTCCAGATGGCCTTTGCGCAGGTCCGCGTCGATCAGCAACACCCGCTTGCCGGCCGCCGCGACGACCGCCGCCAGATTCGCGGAGAGGAACGACTTG
>NZ_JBFPKN010000218.1:0-255 GCF_040948805.1 Paraburkholderia sp. BR13439
TCATGCACCAGCGCCACCGCCTCCGGTGCCCGCCGCACCTGCGCCTCGAACAGCTCATGGATGCACCGCTCCGACGGATACGCCGCCTCCGTGCGGTTCAGCTCCTCCAGCAGATACCCGCGCTCCTCCCCCGGCAGGATCTCCAGCTCCCGCACCGGCGTGTGCGGCGAGCGCTCCAGCAGCTCCGCCAGATGCTCCAACGCATGTTGCATGTAACCGCACACCCGCTCCGCAGAAACCGGCCCGCTCACCTGC
>NZ_JBFPKN010000219.1:0-255 GCF_040948805.1 Paraburkholderia sp. BR13439
GCTCGGCGCGGAAGTACGCGTAGTCGTCCTCGCTGCGCTGACGGCCGGTGAGCTGCTGCTCGAGCGTGGCCGCGTGCGTGTACAGCAGGCGCGCCTGGCCGATCAGGTCGAGGCTCATGTTCGACAGCGCGATGTCCTCTTCGAGGATCGGGCCGTGGCCGCACCACTCGCTGTTGCGCTGACCGAGGATCAGCGCGGTATCGGCGAGGCGCAGCACGTACTGCAGATGTTCGGGCGTGATGGACAGAGTGGTCA
>NZ_JBFPKN010000021.1:0-161358 GCF_040948805.1 Paraburkholderia sp. BR13439
AGTTTCTGCTCGCGAGCGAGTTTCCGCGCGACCCGTCGATTGAAAGCCTGCGCCGGCTCAGAACCGCGCTGCATTTTGCAATGCTTGAATCGGAGTCGGGCGACAATCGCGTGCTGCTGACGGGGCCGACCGAACAGGTGGGCAAGTCGTTCCTCTCCGCGAATCTGGCGGCGGTCGTCGCGGCGGCCGGCAAGCGGGTGTTGCTGATCGACGCGGACCTGCGCAAAGGCCATCTGGAGCAGTACTTTGGGCTGGCCTCGACACCGGGGTTGGCGGACTATCTGACGTCGGAGGTGACGTCCGAGGCGGTGATCATGCGTGACGTGCGCCCGGGCCTCGACTTCGTTGCGCGCGGCACGATCCCGGAGAACCCGGCCGAGCTGCTGGTGGGCGAGCGCATGCAGCAGTTCCTCGCGAAGACGAGCGACTACGATATCGTGCTGATCGACACACCGCCCGTGCTGGCCGTATCCGACGCGACCGCGCTCGCGGATAGCTGCGGCACCGTGTTGCTGGTGACGCGCTTCGAGACGACTTCCATCGCGCAGGTGCAGGAGGCGACCAAGCAACTCAAGCAGGCGAATGCCCGGGTGAAGGGTGTGATCTTCAACGGGATCGATACGGACGTCTATCGCTACAGTCTGGGTGCGCGCGCCGGCCTCTATCGCAATGCTTCCTACCTCGACGCATTGCCGGCCAGCGGAAAGACGCAGAAAGGCTAGCTCTCAGACGACCACCATCGCCGTGTAGAGCCAAAAAAATTCACCCGGACTTCGACGTAGATAAATTGTGAATATCAAACATTCGATCGTAAGTGTCGCTGGAGTGGTGCTGAGTCAGGCGCTCAATTTCGTTTCGATTCTATTGATCGGGAAGTTTTGCGGACCGACGGCTCTCGGGTACTTCAGCCAACTCATGGCAGGTGGTCTTTTTATCGGGTCGGTGATCGGCTTGCGTCTGGAGGTCGCATGCATGGCGGCGGACAAGGCGCAAGCCGTGCGCGCAATGACGAGTTCCAGCGCGGTCGCCATCATGATCGGCGTGGCACTCGTGGTGGCCACCGCAGCGGCCGGCCACACGGAATACATACCTGTTATCGGTTTGGCACTGGGCGTGTTCCTGCAACAGGCATTGTGCGGAGCGCTCACCACCGAACGAAAGTACACGCAGATCGCAACGATCCGGTTCTTTCCCAATGCCGCATTCGCCGTCTACTTTGTCTGCATGATGATGTTTTCGAAAGGCGAGGTCAGTGGCACCACCGTATTCAACATCTATAGCTGGATTTTTCTGGTCTCGTCCGTTGTACCGGCCGCGATCTGCCTTTATTCGGCCCGCCAGTTGATCCCGGTGTCCTTCCTTAGGTTCTCCACGCTTCAGATCCAGTATGCAAAATTTGGCATTCCGACCACTACGCTGAATTCATTCGTGATCTATGCGTCCGCGATCCTGATGCCGATGATCTTCGATCATCGTGACGCCGGTATCTTCGCGCTGGCGTATCGCGTGGGTTACTTCCCTGCGTCCCTCTTGTCGCAAAGTTTGGGCGCCGTCTTCCGCCGTGATCTGATCGACTATTTCGACGGCCACAAAAAAGACGGAGTGAATCCATCGAAGCAGTTCTTCACTATGCTGACGTTGATCAGCATTTGTCTGGTAGCAGCGTGCTACGCAGGCCTTAGCCTCATTATCCACGTGAAGATGGGCGACGAATGGGAATCGTCGATGTCGGTGTACCTGATCTTTATTCCCTATTTCATCACGATGGCGATCTATGGCTCGATGGCTCAGGTATTCATTGTTGCGAACCGGCTGAAGATCGACTTGATGTTTCAAATGGTCAACGCCGTATCGATTTTCCTGATCTTTGCGACGGCTCATTTCCTCGGCGTCGGTTTCATCCAATCGCTTGTTCTGCTCAGTGTCTGTGGAACGCTTGTGGCAAGCATGGGTACTTACCGGGCGCTCAAGATCGGCAAGGGGCCGGACGCCTATCCGAATCGACAACCTAGCTTTGAAGCGCCGTGACAGGCGAGTCGCTCAATCGTTCAGGGAAAAAGAATGCGCATTGTAAAACTCCCCGGCATCATCGGCAGGAATGCGAGTCCAGGCGTGTCGGCGGCGGTCTGGTTCATTCTATTCATCGCGCTGTATGCGATCTCCGCGTTTCACGATAGCACGTTGCCGGCGCGGTTTCTGTTTGACGAACTGGTGATCTTCGACCGGATGAAGACCGTCACGGCTTTCAAGGCGTTTGGCGACTCATTCGACAATCTCGCGTGGTTTTTCAACTTTTTCGGTCTCCAGAATTTCTCTATTTCCTTGGTGGGCTTTCTCGCGTCGACTATCGGCATGCTTTTCGCCATCTGGAGGTCTGGTGTCACTTCGCTGAAGCCGATCGAGTTCGTTCTGGTCGCCTTCTGGCTCGTCAATCAGACTGTCTACATCGGCGTTCCGTCAAAAGAAGTGGTTATTTCGATCGTGGTTCTCTTGTTGCTGTTTTACAACTCATCCCGCGCGATATTGGCTTTGTTTGTAGTCCTGGCGACTCTGGTGGCTGTGTACTTCAGATCGTACTGGGCTATTACACTGGCCGCGACGGTGTTTCTTTATTTGGCGCCAAACGGCTTCAGAAAGCCGATTTCATTGATCCTTTTCGCACTGGCCATGTTTGTGATTGTGGCCTTCGTGTTCCAGAAGGCCTATGGCGAATCACTGGATTTTGCGAGGCAGAATGCCAATGAGTGGCGGGACCCCGAGGAAGTGGGGTCGATGATCGTACAGTTCATTCCGGGCAGCAGTATGTTCGTTGGCGTGGCGAACGTGGCCATCACGCTGGCGACTTTCGTGTTGCCGTTGCGGTTGATCACGTCGGGTTCTCCGCTGCAAATGCTGGGCGGCATTGGCGTGTTTTTCACTTTTGCCGCTGTGTTCTTGCGATATCGCGCCGCTGCGACACTATTTCCGGTGGGCCGATTCGAGACGCTGTGTTTCTGTTTTCTGGTCAGTTTCCTGTCAACGCAAGCTATTTTCGAGCCGGACTACGGATCATTCCTGCGACATCTTTCGCCGGTGTCGCCGTTGATCATGCTTCTCGTCCTGCGGCTATCATTGGAAGGACAATTGACTGTGTCGGCTCAGAGTGCCGCGCTAGTGAACGACGACACTCATCACCGGTCCACGTTGTCGAGGAATCGCAGCGCCTCCTGATTCGCTATAACGGGCCGCTGTGTGCCGTTGGTGAAGCGATTGCCGCCAACTGTGCACCGCCGGCTCTTCACGATGTCGAAGAGCTTGGCCACGGAAGGCCAGCGCGCTCGTTTAGTAACCTCAGCGGATTCCTGACAGAACGCTCGCCGGCCTCGTCGACTTCGATAGTTCCCAGACAGAAACCCTCAATTCAGTGGGGCTTCATCCACCCACACCCGCGCATCCCACGCGGGGCGCCACTTCTATGGCGCCGTCACCACCGAAAGCGATTCGAATCCCACCGTAATGCTTTCAAAAGGCAAAAGCCTTTGCTACCATCGCGCCTTATGAATGCGAATCAATCGCATTTACAGCAGACGGAGGCGCTTGCTCGCTGGTAGACATGAAGAATCAAAAAACCACACGTCCAACAAGGCTCACGGTCCATCGTCACATGCAGATTGCGGTTTGGCTGGTCTTTGCCGGCGCCGCGCAATCCGCTTTCGCGCAAAGCGCCTCCGGCGGGGAACAAGCCGCGGCGCCAGCCAGTAGCCCAGCTGCCACGGCGCAGGCCGCTAGCGGCGGCGAGCAGGCGCTCCCGGCCGTCAACGTCAACGCGGCCGCCCAGACGGATTCGCCGATGCACTTGCGCACGCCCGTGTCGGTCGGTGCGCTGGGTACGCGTTCGCAGCTCGACACGCCGTTCTCGACCACCGTCGTGACTGGCGAGGAGCTCGCCGACCGTCAGGCGAACAAGCTCGGCGACGTATTCGCGGTCGATGCATCGGTCACCGACAGCACCAATGCGTACAGCGCGTGGGCCACGTACATCTCGATTCGCGGCCTGCCGATCGATTGGCAGAACGGCTTTCGCATCAACGGCAATCCGTTCATCTCGTACGGCATCACGATGCCTTATGAAAACCTCGAACGCGTCGAACTGCTGAAGGGCCTTGGCGGTTTCATGTACGGCTTCGTGCAACCGGGCGGGGTCGTCAACTATGTGACGAAGACGCCGGCGGATCAGCCGGTGACGAGCGTGTCGGCCGGCTACCGGATGGACAGCGTGTTCAGCCAGCACGTCGATCTGAGCCGGCGCTTTGGTCCGGACGACATGTTCGGCGCGCGCATCAACTACACGCACGAGGCCGGCAAGACCTACAACGCGGGTGACATCAATCGCAATTCGCTGGCGGTGTCGCTCGACGGCCGCCTCACGCGCGATCTCGACGTCTACTTCGACGCGATCTATCAGCAAAGCCGCTCGAGCGGCCAGACGCCCGCGATCTACACGGGCAGATATACGGGCACGAGCCTGCCCGCG
The DNA here is from genome assembly GCF_040948805.1 of Paraburkholderia sp. BR13439. Lineage (NCBI taxonomy): Bacteria > Pseudomonadati > Pseudomonadota > Betaproteobacteria > Burkholderiales > Burkholderiaceae > Paraburkholderia > Paraburkholderia sp. BR13439. Next base: position 4,514 of record NZ_JBFPKN010000021.1, read on the forward strand.
CCGATCAGCGGCGGCACCAACCTGCTCGGCGGCACCGATCAGCATCTGAACACGAACCTGCAGTTGTACACGGCTGGCGTCAGGTATCAGATCACGCCGAACTGGTCGTTCAACACGTCGGCCAGCTACAGCAAGTCGTCGCGCGACCGCAACGAAAGCACGCTGACGCTGCTGAACCAGGCGGGCGATTACACCGACAGCCGCTGGAACGGCGACGAAGGCCACCAGGACATCTACTGGCAGGGCGTATTCGAAGGCACGGTGAAGACCGGCATATTCACGCATCAACTGGCGCTCGGCGCGTCGTGGCAGTACCAGACGAACGACTACAGCGCCGTGTCGAATTACTTCACGCTGGGCAACGGCAACCTGTATCAGGCAAACCCGTGGCGCTTTTATTCGGGCGCCGGGCTCGACAAATATCGCGCCAACGAGATCACACAGAAGGCGCTGTTCGCGAGCGACACGCTCCAGCTGACGGATCGCTGGTCACTGCTCGCGGGCCTGCGCTACACGAACTACGATCAGCAGTCGTACAACATCAACGGTTCGCTGTCGTCTTCGTACGGGCAGAACGGCGTGCTGACGCCGACCGTCGCGCTGATGTACAAGCTCGAGCCGCACACCACGCTTTACGCGAGCTACGTGGAGTCGCTCGAGCAAGGCGCGATGGTGGCCGACATCTACGCGAATGCCGGCGCGCTGCTGCGTCCGCTGCGCTCACGTCAGTACGAGGTCGGCTTCAAGAGCGAGCATGAGCGCTGGGCGGCGACGGCCGCGCTGTTCCGCATCGAACGCGGGGCCGCGTACGCGAACAGCCAGAATGTCTACGTGCAGGACGGCAACTCGATATACCAGGGTCTCGAAGCGGGCGGCAGTGTGCGCGTCGGCCGCAACTGGCAGGTGACCGGCAACGTGATGCTGCTCGACACCCGGTACGCGAAGGGGCAGGCCTTTAACGGCAACCGGGTGGCCGGAGCGCCGCTGTTCGTCACCGCCGGCCGCCTGACCTACGACGTGCCCGCCATGCCGGGCCTGCAGGTCGGCGCGGACGCGAAATTCACGAGCAGCACGAAGGTGCGTCCGGCCGGCGACCTGCAGACGGGCGGCTACATGATCGTGAACATCGGAGCAAACTATTTGACGCGCATCGGTGGGCACGACGTGACGCTGCGCGCGGCGATCGACAACATCACGAATCGCCGCTACTGGATGTTCCAATACACGGACTACATCGCGCCGGGCGATCCGCGCATGGTCAGCGTGAACGCGAAGATCGATTTCTGATTCCGAGCAACGGGCTCACTGCGCGCCGCCCGCGCGCATGGCCCGGTATTCCCGCTGCACGATGTCCATCAGTTCCGCCACCGAAGTCAGCGCGCTCTGTTGCTCGTAGGTCACGCGGCCTCGCTGCATCAACATGATGCGATCCGCGATATCGAGCGTCTGCGCATAGTTGTGCATGATCATGATGATCGACAGGCCGCCTTTTTCCTTCAAGCGCATCAGCAGGTCGATGATGAGCCCCGCCTCGCGCGCGCCCATCGCGGCGAGCGGCTCGTCGAGCAACAGGATCTTCGCGTTCGAATGCACGGCGCGCGCCACGGCGATCGCCTGGCGCTGGCCGCCCGACAGACGCTCCACGGGCAAATCCACCGAAGGCACGTGCACGCCGATATCGTCGAGACACTGCGCCGCGCGCTCGCGCATCTGCTTGTGATCGAGCAGCCTGAACGGCCCGCGCCGCACGATTTCGCGATTCAGGAACATGTTGTGGTAGATGCTCAGCGAATTCGCGAGCGCGAGATCCTGATACACGCATTCGATGCCGAGAGAGCGCGCATGATCGACCGAGCGCAACAGCGTCTCCTCGCCGTCGATGTGGAGCGTGCCGCTCGTTTGCTGATGAAAGCCCGTGAGGATCTTCACGAGCGTGGACTTGCCCGCGCCGTTGTCGCCGAGGATGCCGAGGATCTCGCCCTTGCCGAGCGTGAGCGAGACGCCGTCGAGCGCCGTCACCGCGCCGAAGCGTTTGACGAGGTTGTCGCCTTGCAACGCGAGCGGCGCGTTCGCGCCGCCGAGTGCAGCGGAGGTGGCGTTCGCGCCCGCCGAGGAGGTTTGCGATTGGTCCATCAGCGTCCACCCTTGCGGCGAATGCGCCCGACGTGGATGTTGAAGATCATCGCCGCCAGAATCGCCGCGCCAAGAATGATGTTGAACGTAAACGCGTTGATGCCGATCAGCGTAAAGCCGTCGTTGAGAATGCCGAGCACCGCCGCGCCGATGAGACCGCCCACGATGGTGCCCGAGCCGCCCGTCAGCGGGGTGCCGCCGATCACGGCGGCGGCCACCGCAAGGAACATGATCTGGTTGCCGCCCGCCTGCGGGTCGATCGAAGTAATGCGAAAGGCTTCGAGCATGCCGGTGAAGCCCGCCAGCACCGCGGCGAGGACGAAGTTGCCGAGGCGCAGCCGCTTCACATGAATGCCGGCCTCGCTCGCGCCGAGCGGATTCGCACCCGCGGCCTGCGTGTGCAGGCCCCAGCGTGTATGCCGCAACAGCACGTGCATCGCGAACGCGATCACGAGGGTCCAGATGATCTCGCTGTAGCCCCACGCGCCCATGACCGCGGCGAACGCGGGCGAGCCCGGCGTGGGGGCGGGCGTGCCGCGCGAGATCGTGAGCGTGATGCCGTTGATCAAAAAGAGCGTACCGAGCGTCGTGACGAACGAGGGCAGCCGCAGCCACACCGTCACCGCTCCGTTCACGAAGCCGACGGCACCCGCCGCCACGAGCCCCGCGATCACGGCGAGCCACATCGGCGCGCCCGCGTCATTCGCGAACACCATCATGAATGGCGCGAACGCGAACACCATGCCCGCCGACAGATCGATGTCGCCGCCGATCATCAACATGATTTCGCCGAACGCGATGATTGCAACCGGCGCGATGAACTGCGACAAGTTGACGAGGCTCGCGTTGGTGAGCAGGAAATCGTGGTTCGCGAATTCGAAGTAGGCGGCCAGCAGCACGGCCACGAGCAGGATGCGCAGCTCGGCCGCCCATTGAGACGCGAATGAAACGCCCGCGCGCCGGGGCGCGCGGACTGCTTCGGTGTTGCTGGTTTCGTTCACTGTATTCATCAGGACTTGATTGCGCCGGACCGCGGGACGATTTGCTGCTTATCGGTCTTGCCTTCGAAGCGCGTCGAGGTATTGAGGTACGGCTCGACGTTCTCCTTGGTCACGAACTTCAGGCCGGTGTTGATTTCGGCGGGCCCGACGAGGCCGCCCGAGCTGAGGAACACGAACGCCTGCATCACCGTATAGAAACCTTGAACGTACGGCTGCTGGTCGATGGTGAAGTCGAGGTAGCCTTCGTGGATCAGCTGGATCGTGGTCGGCAGCAGGTCGAAGCCGCCGCCGTGCACGCCCTTCGCGGGCAGGTTCGATTCCTTCATCACCTGCGCGACGCCCTGCGTGCTGCCCGCATCCACGGCGAACATGCCCTTCAGGTCCTGGTGTCCCAGATAGAACGCCTTGATCTTCGACAGTTCCTCGTTGACGGTCGCGCCCGTGGCCACGGTCTGGATGTCTATCTTCTTGCCGGACTTCTTGATCGCGTCGCTCGCCCCGTCCATGCGCGGCTGGATGTTGAGCTGCCCCGGCGTCGCAATGAACAGCGCGACCATGCCGCTGTCGATCAGGCTCACGATGCGCTCGCCCATCTGGTAGCCGGACAGATACAAGTCCTGGCCGATATACGCGAGGCGCGGATTCTTCTTGCCGCGCGGCGCGTCGGCGTTATAGGCGAACACCGGAATGCCGGCGTCGAGCGCAGCCTGGATTGGCTTGTCGAAAGCGCTCGGATCGACGATCGGCACCGCGATGGCGTCGGCCTTCGCCGCGATCGCCGAATTCACGGCGCGGACCATTTCGCCGGCGTCGGAGGTGGCCGAGCCGGTCCACTGATAGTCCATGTTGAGCAGCGAGCAGGCATCCTGAATGCCGTATTGCGTCGGCACGAAGAACGGGTTGGTGGTGACGTGATTGACGAACACGATCTTCCACTTCTTGTGCGACGGAAACGCCGACTCCGCTGCTTGCGCGCTGCCGATCAGGCCGCCCGCGCCGCCTAGCGCACCCATCAGCGAAAGCGCCGCGCCGAGTCCGGCGCCCTGCATCAGCCCGCGCCGAGTCGGATTGAAAGAGTTGTTGCCTTGTTGCTGGTTGTCATCCCGTTGCTGTGCCATCTCATCCTCCGATTCTTCTCTTCGTTGGTCGATGCGCTCGACGTTGCGTCGATCGTGTGCAGATGCTGGAAGGCACCGGGAGTGCGCTGGGCAGCGCGAGACTTTGGCGTGGCGACGTGCAACCCCGATTCGAGGCGCTCGATACGCGCCGTGCGGTACCGCAAAAATGTTAGTGCAGTGCGGTTGCACCGCCTAATCCATGTATACCCGCACCATTCCGAAGAGTGGGACGGCGGGGTTACGAACGTGTGGATAGTGGCGCCCGACGGGGTGCAATGGATGGTCTGCGCCGCTGTCGGCGGACTGGCGAAAGCGCGGCGCGGCACCGGGTGGCGCACCGCAGCACACAGGACGCGGACGCGGCCGCCGCTTCGTGATGCGCGGCGCTCAAAGCGTTTCGCCCCCCAACACCGTCGCCACATGCGCACGCAACGTCGGCAACACTTCGCCTTCGAACCACGGATTGCGCTTGAACCACGCGACGTTGCGCGGCGACGGATGCGGCAGCGGCATCACATGGGGTCCAAACTCGGCCCACCTGACCAGCGTGTCGGTCGAGGTCGGGCCAAACGCGTCGCCGAGGCCAAAGCGCTGCGCGTATTGTCCGATCAGCAGCGTCAATTTCACCGAACGCATCCGCGCGAGCAATTGGCCATGCCAGCGGCTCGCGCACTCGGGACGAGGCGGCAGGTCGCCGCTCGCGCCGCGGCCCGGAAAACAGAAGCCCATCGGCACGATGGCGAATCTGGACGCGTCGTAGAAGGTCGTGTCGTCGACGCCGAGCCACGTGCGCAGGCGCGCGCCGCTCGCGTCGCTCCAGGGCACCCCGGACGCATGCACGCGCGCGCCCGGCGCTTGCCCGATGACCAGAATACGCGCGCTCGCGGACGCCGCAAGCACGGGTCGGGGCGCGTGCGGCAGCATGGGTGCGCACAGCGTGCAGGCGCGGATATCGTGAAGCAGCGTGTCGAGCGACGTGTCGTGTTTCGACCTACGTTTGGTGGTAACGGCCATAAAGCGGTGCGGGGTGACTGGCGTGCAGTCGTGTCGTGAGTCGGCTCAGTTTTGCGCCCCAGCCGGATAGATCAGCGTGCCGTCGGCCTGGGGCTCGGCGCCAGGCGTCATCGTGGCGGCGTTCGTGTGATGCGCGTCCATGATGTGCAGCACGGTTTCATCGTGCATCAGCAGATAGTCCGTAATGATACGCCGGTGGCAACGCCACCAGACCGCTTCCGAGCACATCATCGCGCAGCGCTGCCGATGACCGAGCGTCAGCAGTTGCGCCAGTCCCTCGCGGAACGCGTCGCTCATTGCATAGTCGGCATAGTTGCGAAAGGCCGGATGCGTCCAGTACGCATTCGGCGACGGCGCGTCGTCTTTGCGCCTGCTGCGGCGTCCGCCGAGTGCGGCGAGATGCACGTAGTCGATATGCTCCGCTGCGAGCGAGGCGGGCAGCGTGTCCCGATTGAACTGCGGGTTGGTCCGCGAGCGCGGGATGCTGCGCACGTCCACCAGCAAGGCGATCTGCTCGCCTTTCAGCAAGTCGACGAATTCCTGCATCGGACGCGTCGAATGGCCGATCGTGTAAAAAGGGCGTTTCGTTTTCATGCGTGCCTCGCCGACGCCGATCGCGGCGACGATTCCTGCACGGTTACAACCTTTGGCGCAGCAAGGTCAACTGCGTCCCGATTCAGGCGCCGCACGTGCCATGCCTGACGAGCCGGGTGGCCATCATCCCGGTATCCGGTGCAATCTTGCTCCCGCGAGTCAGAGTTGCAACAATGCACCCGCGATGGCCGCCCGCCCGGCACGCCGTCGCCCGCGTCTTTTCTTTCGACCCGCTTGCATCATGACCGACGGCCTGCCCAATCCCCAACGCGCGTTTGCGTACCTCGCGATCGCCATCGCGATGACGATGTCGGTGCTCGACACCTCGATCGTCAACGTCGCGCTGCCCACCATCAGCAACGACCTGGCGGTATCGCCGGCGAATGCGATCTGGGTCGTCAACGCGTATCAGCTGGCGATCACGGTGTCCTTGCTGCCGCTCGCGGTGCTCGGCGACGGCCTCGGCTACAAGCGTGTCTACTGCTACGGACTCGTGCTCTTCACGCTGGCGTCGTTCGCCTGCGCGAATGCGCACACGCTGCTGGTGCTGGCGGTCGCGCGCGTGTTTCAGGGCTTCGGCGCGGGCGGCATCATGAGCGTGAGTATCGCGCTGGTGCGCTTCGTTTTTCCGAAGGCACGGCTTGGCGTCGGCGTCGGTTTATCGTCGCTGGTGGTGGCCGTTTCGTCGGCGGCGGGGCCGAGCATCGCGTCGGCGATTCTGTCGGTCGCGCACTGGCAGTGGCTGTTCCTCGTCAACGTGCCGCTCGGCGTGCTGGCGCTGTCGATCGGCGCGCGCACTTTGCCGGTGACACCGAAATCGGGCGCTCGCCTGAGCGGCCTGAGCGTCCTGCTCAACGCGCTCACCTTCGGCCTGCTGATCTCGGGTCTCGCCGCTTTCAACCAGCCGGGGGCGACGCAGCGCGGCGCCGCGATGGTCGCGCTCGCACTGGTGGCCGGTGTGCTATTCGTGCGGCGCGAAAGCCGGCTCGCGAAGCCGATGCTGCCCATCGACCTGCTGCGCATGCCGGTGTTTTCATTGTCGATGGCGACGTCGATCTGCTCGTTCGCGGCACAGACGATGGCGTACATCGTGCTGCCGTTCTATTTCGAGCAGACGCTGAAGCTGTCGGAAACCCAAACCGGCTTTCTGATGACACCGTGGCCGCTCATGACCGCGTTGATCGCACCGGTTGCGGGCCGGCTGTCCGACCGGTGGGCTCCGGGGCGCATCAGCAGCGTCGGGCTCGTCGTGTTCGGCTGTGGACTCGCGATGCTCTGCCAGCTCGGCGACACGGCGACGCGTTTCGACATCGTGTGGCGGCTCGCGGTCTGCGGCCTCGGCTTCGGCATCTTTCAGTCGCCGAACAATCGCGTGATCATCGGCAGTGCGCCGCGGCATCGCAGCGGCGGCGCGTCCGGCCTGCAAGCGATGGGACGTCTGCTCGGCCAGTCGAGCGGCGCGGTGGTGGTGTCGATCGTGTTCGGGCTCGTGCACGGCCGGCACCTGACGCTGATTGCGGGCATTGGTGCGGCGCTCGCGTTGGTCGCGGCCTGCGTGAGTTCGGCGCGGCGCATGACGGAGTACAGCGACGCCCCGCAGGAACCACAGGCTACGCCAACGCGGCCGGTCTCCGAGCGTTGACGGGGGGCGGCCTCGTTGCGCCGCCGGTGCGTCTACGCGAGATTCGAAGGCGCCGCCTTCAGCACGTCGACGTGCTTCGGAATCAGGCCGAGATCGAGGAACGTATCGGCGATCTGTTGCTGCTCGCCGAGAATCGCGCGGGTAATCGGCTGCGTGCCGAACTGCTGACGCCGCACCGCCGCGTCTACGACCTGCTTCGGCAGACCCCATAGCTGCGCGAGTTCGCTCGCGAGCTGATCCTTGTTCTGCTTGCCCCACTCATCGACCTTGTCGAGCTCTTCGATCACGATGCGGATCACGTCGGGATTGTTCGCCGCATAACTCTGCGACGAGAAGTAGAACGCGCGATTGCCGACTACGCCGCTCGCATCGGCAATCACGCGAGCGCCGAGCGAATGCTCCGCCGCGGCGAAGAACGGATCCCAGATGACCCACGCGTCGATCGACGCGCGCTCGAACGCCGCGCGTGCATCGGCGGGCGCGAGGAACACGAGCTTTACGTCGCCGTATTGCAGGCCATGCTGACTCAGCAGCTTGACGAGAAAGTAGTGGACATTGCTGCCTTTGTTGAGCGCGATCCGCTTGCCCTTCAGGTCCGCGACCGAGCGGATCGTCGATTGCGGCGGTACCAGCACCGCTTCCGACTGCGGCCGCTTGACGGTCGCCGCGACATAGGCCAACGGTGCGCCGGCGGCCTGCGCGAAGATCGGCGGTGCCTCGCCGACGTCGCCGAAATCGATCGAACCGACGTTCAGTGCTTCCAGTTGCACGGGGCCCGCCGCGAACTCGGTCCATGTCACCGATACGTTCAGCGGCGCGAGCCGTTTCTCGAGCGTACCGCGGCCCTTCAGCAGATTCAGATAACCCTTCTGGTTGCCGACGCGCAGCGTACGCGCATTGCCTTGCGCGAACGAAAGCGGCGCTGCCGCGGCCGCCGCGGCGCCGAGCGAAAGTTTCAGGAAGGTGCGGCGGTCGTGAAGCGTTCTGGTAATTGACATGACGGGCAATACGATCGGGAGGGCAATGAAGAAGGCAGGATGCGCGGCGGCCGAAGCGCCGCCGCTCGAGTCGCGAGTGATTCGTGCGTGAGTCGCGTGTCGGATCAGTGCTGGGGCGCGCCATCCCATGCGGGCAGCGTGGCGCCGTGATAGACGGTCAGGATCGCCGAGGCGACGTTGGCCTGCTGGTAGCTGCCGACGATCGTCTTCACCCACGCAGCATTCGCGTCTTTCGCGTTGACCGCGATGAAGTTGCGATACGGATTGCCCGGTACCTTCTCCTGCGCGATGCGTTCCTGCGGAATCTTGATGCCCGCCTTGATCGCCCAGTCGGTATTGACGACGGCGGCGTCGAGGTCGCCGATCGCACGGCCGACGATGCCCGCGTCGAGTTCTTTGATCTGAATGTGCTTCGGATTGTCCGCGATGTCGCGCGCGGTCGGCAGCAGGCCGACGTCGGGGCGCAGCTTGATCAGCCCGTTCGCCTGTAGCAGAAGCAGCGCGCGGCCTTCGTTGCTCGGATCGTTCGGCACGCCGATCGTCGCATTCTGCGGCAGCGCCGCGATCGATTTCACCTTGCGCGAGTAGAGACCGATCGGCTGCACGTAGGTATAGCCGACGGGCACGATCTGATAGTGGCGCGCGGCGATCTGCGCATCGAGATAGGGCTTGTGCTGGAACGAGTTCGCATCGAGGTCGTGTTCGGCGAGCGCTTCGTTCGGCTGCGTATAGTCGGAGAAGGTGGTGATCTTGACGGTGATGCCCTGCCTGGCCGCATTGGCGGCGACCGCACGCCACACGTCTTCGTCCTCGCCGGACATGATGCCGACTCGCACCGTTTGTCCTGCCGCAAGCGCCGGTTGCGCGCTGACGATGCCGCATGTAACGAGAACCGAGAGGAGTGCGGCCCTGAGTGCTTTGGTCGTGGACATGTCTGGAATGCGATCGAAGTGAAGGTCCGGAGATCGTAGAGAGGCGCTCGTTAGCGCACAAATAATATCGAGCGCTATCGTTATCGCGGTTGAGCGTAAGCGGATAACCCGTTTCGTCGGCACCGCCAGACCGACATTGCATCGGCGGCGCAAAGCATTGCACAAATGCTTGTTTGCACAAGCACGCGCTGCTGACTAGATTCGATGCATGCCATCAGCAGGAGGGCGCACGATGTCATTGAATCTCGCATCGTTCTATCGCCGGGCCGTGTCCGCTGCCTTCGAAGCCGTGCGGCAGCGGGTCCATCGCGACCAGCCGCGCGACGATCCCGAGCGACTCGAGCGCATTGCGACTTACGCGCGCGCGGGATACTTCAATATGGGCTATACGCTCGAATCGTTTAGTGTGATCGCGGAAATCGCACCGGATTGACGGTGTCATCGGTGAGTTGTGCGCGCGCGGCATATCGCTGACCGTCATAACCTTAGTCGCAATCGGCTTTGATCGGGACGCGCACACTACCTATACTCGTGCGCTTGTCGATCAACCCAGGCCGCTTCGCCGGCACGAGCATGTCGCGACCTCCACGTATCACTAGCGACGCGCATGATGCGTCGAAACCCGCGTCGCCGCGTCGGCGCCTGTTGGGCGGTCTCGCGCTGTCCGCGTTGGCCGCGCCGAACCTGAAGGCCGCGACGCTGCTGAAGCCGCTGGGCGTCGATCCGTGGACACAAATTCCCGGCGCGCCGATTCTCGAGCATCCGTACGGGCTGCCGTCGCCGCGCGAGTCGAACGTGATTCGTCGTGCCGCGCGGGCGTGGCCGATGCCGGGCGCCGCATCGTCGCTGACGCCGCTCGCGGATCTGCATGGCTCGATCACGCCGAATGGGCTCGTCTATGAGCGGCATCATGCCGGGGTGCCCGACATCGACCCAGACGCGCACCGGCTCGTGATTCATGGTCTCGTGCGCGAGCCGAAGCTCTTCACGATGGACGATCTGCTGCGCCTGCCTTCGGAGTCGCGCATCCATTTTCTCGAGTGTTCGGGCAACACGGCGAGCGAATGGAAAGGACCGAGCGGGCTGCCTGTGCAGATCACGCATGGACTGCTGTCGTGTTGCGAGTGGACCGGCGTCAGGCTGTCGACGCTGCTCGAAGCCGTCGGCGGACGCACGGCGACCAGCGACGGCGCAACGCCGCAATGGCTGCTCGCCGAAGGCGCGGACGCCGCCGCGATGACGCGCAGTTTGCCGCTCGACCGGATTCTCGACCGCGCGCTCGTCGTCTATGCACAAAACGGCGAACGCCTGCGGCCGGAAAACGGCTATCCGCTGCGTCTGTTGGTACCGGGCTTCGAGGGCAATACCAACGTGAAATGGCTGCGGCGGCTGAAAGTCGTCGATGCGCCGTTGCAGACGCGCGAAGAGACGTCCAAATACACGGGCATCCTGCCCGACGGCCGCGCCCGTCAATTCGTGTTCGAGATGGACGCGAAGTCGGTGATCACGCGGCCTTCCGCCGGACAGCGTCTGACCGCGCAGGGCTTCTATCCGATCGTCGGGCTCGCGTGGTCCGGGCGGGGAGCGATTCGCAAGGTCGAGGTATCGACCGACAGTGGAGCGACCTGGCAGGCCGCAGTGCTCGACGAGCCCGCGCGCGATCGCGCGTTGACCCGCTTCCAGGCCGGCTTCGTGTGGAACGGTGCGCCGACCGCCATCCTGTCGCGCGCGACGGATTCTACCGGCTACGTTCAACCGACGCGTGAGGCGCTCGTCGCGGCGCGTGGTCTGAACTCGAACTATCACTACAACGGCATTCAGCAGTGGCGCATCGAAGCCGATGGGAGCGTTAAAAATGCGTGAGCGTGTGCGGTTCGGTGCTTCGAAATCGAAAACGATGCGCGCTCTGCTGGCATGGGTCACGGCTAGCAGTCTGCTCGCTGGCTGTTCGTCTTCATTCGATGCAACGCGCGACGCGCAGTCCGCTGCCGCCGCGCAAGCGCGCTGGCGTTCATCCGTCGACGCGATCGGCAAGCCTGTCAGCGAAGCCGATCTGAGCGCATGGAATATCGATGTCGCACCGAACGGCCACGGCTTGCCCGACGGCAGCGGCGACGTCGCAACGGGTGGCCGCATTTTCGCGGCGAAATGCGCGGCCTGTCATGGCGCGAAAGGCGAGGGGCTGATCGGCGATCAGCTGATCGGTGGGGCGGGCACGCTCACGACCGCGAATCCGAAGCGCACCGTTGGCAGCTACTGGCCGTATGCGACGACACTGTTCGACTATATAAACCGGGCGATGCCGTATAACGCGCCGCAGTCGCTGAGCGCGGATGAGGTGTATGCGCTCAGCGCGTGGATCTTGAACCGCAACGGCATCGTGCCGGACGATGCGCGTCTCGACGCGCATTCGCTCGCCGCTATCCGCATGCCGAACCGGGATGGCTTCGTGCCCGACCCTCGACCTGGCAAGCTTTGACAGGCGTTCGGCCGACGGGCTTATTGGAACAGTAAGAGAATCAAGCCTGCGGCGGCAACAGTGCCGCAAGCAGCCGGCGCAACTGCGCCAATTCGCTTGCCGTCAGCCGTTCAGTGAGAATGCGCTCGACCTGCTCGACGCGCGGACGCAAGGCCGCAAGCTGCTTCTTACCGGCAGCGGTGAGATACAGCACATAACTGCGCTTGTCGACAGGATCGTCGGCACGCTCGATCTGGCCATTGCGCACCATGCGTGCAACGAGATCGGCGATCGTCGAACGATCCACATCGAGCTTGTCTCCGAGTTGCCGCTGACTGACGCCAGGCGTCTCGTGCAAGACCTCGAGCGCCGCGTACTGCACGCTCGTGATCTCCGCGGAAACCTCGCTCAGCCAGACCGCTGCATGGCGCTGTTGGGCACGGCGCACCAGACTGCCAGTAAATTTGGGGAGCGCGCCGGCGTCTTCAGGTTTGATCGGCAATTTCGGAGTGTCGGGTTTAGTTATGGCTTAACGCGCGCGAAAGATGGGCCGGAAGAAGGCGTTCAACTCCGCGTACGCATTCAATGGGAGAACATGGGCCACGTATTGGTCGGGACGTACCACCACGAGTGCACCTTGTTCGCGATCGATGCCGCGCTCGTCGAAGATATCAGTCGTCGCGTCGCACGTAAATGCCTTTTCGTAGTCGATCAGGCCGTGGCGACCCTTGCGCGGCAGCAGCAGAGCGGGCATGTCCTGGAGACGGACTTCGCGATGCGGCTGTTGCAGCACCGCGCGCAAATCGAGAACGCTGTCCACGTCGGCGTCCTGCGGCGTGAAGAGCCGCAAAACGGATTCCGGCGATTTGTCGAGATGCTCGCACAACGCATTCAGCGCACGACCCGACGCGTCCGCAAAAGCGTACAGACGCCAACGGCCGTCGGCTTGCGCCGCATGCCCGAGATGGAACGGTTTTGCATCAGCGAGGCGAACCACAGGCGACGAGTGAAAGCGCGTGCCGATCGCAAAGCCTTTGGCGAGCGCCTGATGCGTCGCTTCGCCGGTCAGGGTGGCCGGCCGGTAACGCGTCGCGACGCCTGCCGTGTAGCGGCCAGCGCGAACGAAGTACGCCTGAAGCTCCGCAGGATCGACACCGCCTGCTTCGGGCCGGTTAGGGTCCTTCGGCGGAGCGGCCATCATTGCCGACCATTCCTTGTCGAAATCGATCAGCTCCTGCGCAATGGGTTGGCGCTCGTCCGAATACGTGCGCAGCAGATCGGCGTCGCTACGGCCTTCCAGCACCGCGCCGAGCTTCCAGCCGAGATTGAAGCCGTCCTGCATCGATACGTTCATGCCTTGGCCCGCTTTGGCGCTATGCGTATGGCAGGCGTCGCCCGCGATGAACACGCGCGGTTCGCGCGAAGTGCCGTCGGCGGCGATCGCATCGTCGAAGCGGTCGGTGAGACGCTGACCAACCTCATAGACCGAGAACCACGCCACTTCTTTGACGTCGAGCGTATAGGGATGGAGGATGCTTTGCGCCGTCTCGATGATGCGATCGACCGTGATCTGCTTGAGGTTGTCGCGATTCTCCGGGGTGACGTCGCCGAGGTCGACATAGAAGCGAACCAGATATCCGCCTTCGCGCGGAATGATCAGCAGGTTGCCCTTGCTCGCGGATTGAATCGCCGCTTTCAGCCGGATGTCCGGGAAGTCGGTAACGGCCAGCGCATCCATCACGCCCCACGCATGGTTGGCCGCGTCACCGCGTAGCGTTTGTCCGATGGCGGTGCGTACCCGGCTACGCGCGCCGTCGCAACCGACGACATAGCGCGCGCGCACGGTCACGGTCTCGTCGAGCCGCGCGGGATCGGTGCGCCGCAGCGTGACCAGCACCGGGTATTCATTCGTATCGTCGCGCTGGACGTCGACCAGTTCGAGGCCGTAGTCCGGTTCGATCCGGCGCGCGGAGCGACGCATCACGTCGAGCAGATACTCCTGAATACGCGCCTGATTGACGATGACGTGCGGAAATTCCGAAAGACCCGTTTCGGTATCCTGAACCCGGCCGGTACGACTGATCGCGCCGCGGTCATTTGCATCGGGTCGCCAGAATACCGTTTCATTGACCCAATAGGCTTCTTGCAGCAGGCGATCCGCGAGGCCGAACGCATTGAACATCTCGACGGTACGGCACGCTACGCCATCGGCCTGTCCCATCTGCAACGGTCCGTCGCGACGCTCGACGATGCGCGTGTTGATCGACGGGAATTGCGACAGCTGCGCCGCCAGCACGACTCCGGCAGGGCCGCTGCCGACGATCAGCACGTCGACCTTCTCCGGCATCTGCGCAGCATGTGCGTTGCCGATGGCTGGCTCGATTGTCGGATCGCCGACCCGGAAACCGTTGAGATGAAATTGCATGACGTCCTCCTCCGTTCAGTAAATATCTGCTGAACGCGAATATACTCCGTACCCCAACCATTTTGAAGTACTTCGTGCGAGGATGGACGTTTACCCTGGTTTAGAAGAGCCCTCCTGGATCGCCTGATTCAATGGCCGTGCCAATGGCCTCCATGGCCACCCCAGTAGCCGCCAATGCCGATGCCGAGGCTCACGGACGGCGGTGCGACGTAGTACCCGGGCGCATAGCCATAAGCGGGCGCTGGCTCGTACCCATAGCCATAGCTGGGCGGCGGCGGGGCGACGACGCAGCCCGCGAGGCCGACCGATACGGTGATTGCAAAGAGTAGTCTGCTCATGATCGTTGTCCTCCAATCATGGAGGTCGTGCAAGATTCGGTCCAGCCGCCTTCTGCCACCACGTCGACAGAACCCATTCGTCGGCGGAGAAGTAAAGCGGCAGCATCGCCGGATAGGCGAGGCTGTTTCGGTACGCGATGCGATGAACCGCGGAATACCAGTGCGGGATCACGTAGTAGCCGTTCATCAACACCCGGTCGAGCGCGTGGGTCGCATCGACGAGCTGCTCATCCGTTTGCGCGCCCAGCACCTTGCGCAGGATCGCGTCGATGGCCGGCGACTTCACGCCGGCGAGATTGTCGGAGCCGGGCTCGTCCGCGTACTGGCTGCCGAAACGCGATAACTGCTCGGTGCCTGGCACCTGCACGTCGGGCAGGCGCACGGTCGTCATGTCGAAGTCGAACGCGTCGATGCGCTTTTGAATCAGTGCGAAATCGGCGGTGCGAAAGTTCATCGTGATGCCGAGCTTGTGCAGATTGCGGCCGAACGCAGCGGCGACCGGTTCCATCGACACGCTGCCGCCCGTGTCGCCGAGCAGCTCGAAGACGAATGGCTGACCGTTCGCGTTGCGCAGCGCGCCGTCGCGATACGTCCAGCCCGCTTGGGCCAGCAGCTCGCGCGCCTTGATCAGGTTGGCGCGCAGCGATCCCGGTGGATCGGTGTTGGGCTGTTGCGGCATATCGCCGAACACGGCGGGATCGAGTTCCTGGCGCAATGGCGCGAGAATCGCGAGTTCGCCTTCGCTGGGTTTGCCCCTGGCCTGCAGGTCCGTGTTGACGAAGAAGCTGTCGGTTCGCTTGTACTGATCGTAGAAAAGCTGCCGGTTGAGCCACTCGAAGTCGAACGCGAGATCGAGCGCCTCGCGCACGCGCACGTCCTGAAAGAGCGGCCGCCGCAGGTTGATAAAAAAGCCCTGCATGCCGACGCCATTGTGATGAGGAAACTCGCGCTTGATCAGCTCGCCGCTGTCGAAGCGCTTGCCGATATCGCGCCGCACCCAGCTTTGCGCGGTGTGTTCGACGAGCACGTCGTACTCGCCCGCCTTGAACGCTTCGAGTTGCGCGACCGCGTCGGCATACAGCTTGTAGTCGATTCGTGCGAAGTTGTGCGTGCCCACGCGGACCGGTAGCGATGCGCCCCAGTAGTTCGGGTTGCGCTCGTAGCTGATGGTTCGGCCGTTGTCGTATCGGTCGATCAGATAATCGCCGCTTGCGATCGGCTTCTCGAACGCGAGCTGGTCGAAAGGAATCCGCGTGCCGTCCGGCCGCATGCCCCACTTGTGCGAAAACACCGGAATTCCGCCGGCGAGCAGCGGCATTTCGCGTGTCGCGACCTTGAAATCGAAGCGAATCGTGAGCCGATCGATCACCACCGCGCGCGCAATCTGCCCGAAGTACACCGCGAACTGCGGCAGCGCCTGCGGACTTTTCAGCGTGTCGAACGAGAACTTGACGTCCGCTGCGGTGACCGGATCGCCGTTCGAGAAGCGCGCCTTCGGATTGATGTGGAAGGTTGTCGACAGGCCGTCCCTGGCGACGTCGATGTCGTCGGCGAGCAGGCAGTACGCGCTCGCCACTTCGTCGGCGCTGCCGGTCGTCAGGCTTTCGAACATCAGTCCCAGTCCCGGTGCGGGATTGCCTCGCAGCGTAAAAGGGTTGAATTTATCGAAGCTCGTCAGCCGGTTCGGATTCGCGAGCACGAGCGTGCCGTCGCGGGGTGCGTCGGGATTGACGTAGTCGAAGTGTTTGAAATCGGCGGGATATTTGGGCTCGCCGTATTGCGCGATCGCGTAGACCGCGCAAGCGGGATCGGCACTCCATAGCGCCGATCCGCTCAGCACGAGCGCGAGCAGCAAGCGCCAGCTGTTGGACGAGCGGTTCGTCGGGATGGTCATGGAATTCCTCACGCCGTGGCGGTATTCGCACCAGTGTATCCACACGGTAGGCGATCGCGCTGCGCGCATCGGCCGCCCGCGCCCGTCACGACGTCTTTTGGCGCGCAGACCGGCTTGCCGTTCTCGAACGTCACGTACGAGACCACGTAACCGCTCAACGGCGAACGGTCCCAACTGCCGTGCTCGCCGATGAACGCGCCGGCGGGATACGTCCGCATTAGCCATGCCTGAACGCTTCACTTGACTGGTGGTCTGCGTGGTCTGCGCGGTTGGGCATGGCCGGAGCTGAGATTGGATACACCCGTTGGCAGCGTCGTCGCGAACGATAGACGCTCACCCGACGGAATAGCGGACGTTAATCACGGATCACCTCGCGCAGCACATGACGCGTGGGCGCGTCATGGACAAAGCACTGACCGGTGAAATCGTCCATCGGACCTATCCGATTTTCGAAATCCGTTGTCATTTCGCATTCAATTGACACTACCTAATAATCTCAAAGGGCTTTCTGGCATATCTTCGACAGCCCGAAAGCTTATTGGTAGAAGAGAGTACGGCCGAATGAGGCGAGTATTAGTTATGGTTCTGGTTTGTGTGTTCAATGCCGGTCGTGCCGCAGACCTCACGTCACTCACCGATTCCGCTTTGGCGAACGACGCAAAGCTCAAAAGTGCGGAAGCTACCTGGCATGCAGAGATCGAAAAGGAACCTCAGGGGCTCGCCGGGCTTCTTCCTCAGGTCACTCTTCAGCAATCAAACTATCGCAATGGCGTGAGAGTGCCCGGGATGAGCTATCCCGGCTATTCAACGAACGGGTTCACGCTTTCCCTGACTCAGCCGGTTTTCAGATGGGATGCATGGGAAACGTATCAACAGGGCAAGCTGTCGGTCATCGAAGCAAATCTGGCATTGGCGCAGGCAAAGCAGGACCTGCTCTTGCGCGTTTCACAAGCCTACTTCGCAGCCCTTGGTGCGCAGGACGATGTCGAGCTGTCCCGCAAACACAGGGAGGCCGTTGCAGAACAGCTGGCGCTTGCAACGCGCCGGTTTTCACTGGGTGACGCTACTGTCGTGGACGTCAATGAGGCACAGGCCGGTTTTGATTCTGCGCAGGCTGACGAGATCGCCACACACAGCCAGCTCGATGAAAAATATGCCGCCCTGCGGAAGATCGTAGGAAGCCCTGTCACGCGGGTTGATGGCATGCGGGACGGTTTTAATATTCCCCCTGTTGATCCGCCCGATGCCGAACCATGGATCGATGCCGCGGCTGACGCTAATTATCATGTCCGCCAGAGGCAGGTTGCACTCGAAATTGCCGAACGTGAGCGCTCGAAGGCACGCGCGGGCGACTACCCGTCCATTTCTCTCGTCGGAAACGTGAATCACGGCAATGCCGCATACGTCAATGGGCAATCGAACTTCAATACGGGCGGCAATCGCGGGACATCGAGTGCACTTGGCATCCAGATGACCATACCGCTCACTGACGGACTGATGACCCGAAGTCGGGTGCGCGAGGCCGCTGCGCTGAGGGAGAAGGCCGAACACGATCTCGACGATGCGCGGCGCAGCGCCGAACTCGAAGCGCATGAGGCCTGGCTAGGAGTGACGCGGGGGCTGGCGAAGATCGATGCACTGAAGACCGCAGTGAAGTCCGCGGCCATTGCTCTCAGATCAAACCAGACCGGTTACCGCGTGGGCGTCCGCGTGAACGCCGACGTGCTATCGGCCCAAGACAAGCTTTACAGCGCGCGGCGCGATCTCGCCAAAGCGCGTCAGCAGACTTTGGTTCAGGGCCTGCGTCTGAAGGCAAGTGCGGCGCGTCTTGAGCGCACCGACATTGAATCCCTGAATGCGCTGCTCGCGAGCAACAGCGATGCAGGACAGCCTGCACAGAACTCAAACGCAGGGGAGTGAGAATGTATCTACTGATCAGGCGCCATCTGGTTCTGGCGAGTGGATTTGGTGTCATCTCGAATCTTCTGGTGCTCACCCCGACGATCTATCTTCTGCAGGTGTATGACCGCGTACTGCCGAGCCGCAGCATTGAGACGCTGTTGATGCTGATGGCCTTTATGGCTATCACGCTAGCGATGATGCTGCTGGTCGACGTGGTGCGCGGCCGCATTCTGGCGGATCTCGGCCTGCAACTCTGCGCCCGGCTGGACCGGCTCGCGCTGCTGGCGCGGCTTGATGCCAGCGCGCGGCAACGTCAGTCGTCCACGGTCGCGACCCAGACGGACATCAACACATTGCGCGGCTTTCTCTCAGGGCCGGGGGTTGTTGCATTTCTTGATGCGCCCTGGCTCGTCATCTACCTGATCATCATCTGCCTGTTTCATTGGGTACTGTGTCTGATCGCCGCGATCAGCGGAATCGTACTGTTCGCACTGGCCCTACTCAACGACCGGGTGATCGCGAAGAACATCGGCACTTACACGGACAAGCAGCGTGAATGCGACCTCGCCTACAGCCAGATTGTCCGGAATGCTGAGGTCGTAACGGTGCTTGGCATGGCGGAAAAAATCGTGTGCGCCTGGGATATCCGCAAGCGCGAATACATCGAGGCACAGCAGCAGGTGGCAGACAGCAGCGCGTTCTACAGGAACGTGACGAAGGTTTCGCGGCAGGCGATTCAGGTCATCATGATGGCTGCCGGCGCATGGCTCGTGATCAACGAACACGCAACGCCCGGTGTCATGCTCGCTACCACTATCCTGCTGGGCAAAGCGCTAGCGCCCATCGAACAGATGATCGGAAGCTGGAAGCAGTTCGGCGAACTCCGTCAGGCGTGGGGGCGACTCAATGAACTTCTCAAACCCTCCTCTGAACACGACACTATCGCGTTGCCAGCCCCGGCTGGGGCTTTGTGTATTGAGCGAGTGACATTCAGTGTTCCGTCCCGGGTGCCAGGGCAGGCCGGTCGGCTTCTATTGCGCGATGTGCAGTTCTCCCTCGGTGCCGGTGAGACGCTGGTGATCGTCGGTCCCAGTGCGTCGGGAAAATCGACCCTCCTGCGGGTAATCGCCGGCCTGTGGCGTCCTCAGGTCGGGGCGGTACGGCTCGATGGCGCGGATGTCTCGCAGTGGCCACGAGACAGACTCGGTCAGTACCTGGGATACGTGCCCCAGGATGTCGAGCTTTTCGCCGGCACGGTCGCGGAGAATATTGGAAGAACTGCACGGCCTTTGCAGCTAGATTCCGATTCGATAGTGCGTGCCGCGAAGCGCGCGGGGGCGCACGAGATGATTCTCGGTCTGCCCAACGGCTACGACACGCAGATCGGGGAGTCAGGCGAAACGCTCTCTGGTGGACAACGGCAGCGCATCTCACTCGCGCGAGCGTTATACGGAGACCCGAAGCTGCTGCTTCTGGATGAGCCAAACGCCAATCTCGACAGCGATGGCGAAGAAACGCTCGATGCAGCCCTGAGGCAGATCAGGGCGGACGGAGTCACGGTCATCGCGGTCACGCATCGACCAGCATTGATGGCGATTGCCGACCGGGTGCTAATGATGAGGTCTGGTCAGGTCGAGCGTTTCGGAACACGCAATGAGTTCGCGACGAAAACCAGCCAGAACACAGCTGACGAAATTGGCGTACCGCCTACACCCGCAATCCGGTCTTCATCCATCGCGCCTGCGATGTCGAAAGCTTTGGACCCCGCAGTGAGAACCCTGTTGTGAAAGCATCAAACCTTGTTGCAAATGCTGTCGAAAAAACAAAGCGATGGTTACAGTCGACTGAAGACAACCAGGCAGACTGCCTGCCATTGCCACGAAAGCTCATCGTGAATGGATGCCTGGGTATCGCACTAGGCATTGCCGCGGTAGGAGGTTGGGCGGCACTTGCACCGCTCTCGGGCGCAGTTATCGCCGAAGGTGTCGTACAGACCGACGGCGAGCGCAAGACCGTCCAGCATCAGGAAGGTGGCATCGTGAAAGAAATCCTGGTCAACGACGGTGATGCAGTCAAAGCTGGACAAACCCTGCTTGTTCTGGACAACGTGCGACCCGGCGCTGCGCTGGCAGCCCTGGAGGTCCAACTCGACGCCGAAGAAGCGAAAATCGCGCGCCTGACCGCCGAGCGGGACCTGAAAAAGGCCCCGGTTTTCCCGGAACGATTGACGGACCAGCGCGACGACGCGCGTGTGGCGGAATTGCTGCGGCATGAAAGGGCGCTGTTCACCGCCCGCAAGCGGGCGTTGTTCGATCAGTTGTCCCTCCTGCAGATGGAACTGGGACAGACCCGACAGGAGATTGCACTCAGTCAGCAGGTGGTGACTACGGCAAGTCGTGGACATGCGCTCTCAGAGCAGCAGTTGAACACCAACGAGCAACTGCTGAAAGAAGGGTTTGTGGCCGAAACGAAGGTGGTGGACTTACGACGTGCCGAGGCGGAGTCGCTCTCCCGCGTCCATTCGGGCTCGGCCGAACTGGTGCGCGCTAATCAGAAGCGGACTGACATCGAACTGAAGATTACCAGCCTGAAAAACGATTATTCGAAAGCTGCCAGCGACGAACTGAAGGAAGCGACCAGCAAGGCATTCCAACTCGCCGACCAGATCCGTCCAGCGAAGGATCTGAGCACGCGTACCCAGATTACGGCGCCGGTTGCGGGCGTCATTGTCGGGCTGAATGTGCATACGGTCGGCGCTGTAATTGGGCCGCGCGAGTCGATCGTCGATATCGTCCCGGAAAATACGCCACTGGTGATCGAAGTGAAAATCAAGCCGGACCACATCCGGGAGATTGCGCTGCAGAGTGCGGCCGACGTGCGGCTCACTGCCTATAACTCACGCATAACGCCGATTCTTGAAGGCAAGGTCATTTATATCGCTGCCGATACGCTCGTGGACAAGGATACCCGCCAGCCTTTCTACACCGCGCGCATTGAGGTATCTCCTGCAGCACTCCGGAAAGCAAACAGCATTGCAAAAAAAGAAGTCGTACTAGGTCCCGGTTTGCACGCGGAGGTATTCATTCAGACGTATGCGCGCTCGGCGCTGGATTACCTGCTTGAGCCGATGAAGGATGGTATCCGGAAATCCATGCGGGATTAATTGAGAAAAAGTTATGAGCAAGACACTGATTACGTTTCTCGTCGCATTCAGCTTGGGCACGGCTGGATGTTCCAGAGTAGAACCGGCAAAGCCACCAATGCCCGGTATGGGCACCATCCATGGCGTGCGAATGGTGATTCCGGCCGAATACAAGTTCTTTGGAGTGGAGTACGAGGGCGACGATATCTGGGCGCGACCGCCGAAGCGCCATGCCCCGGGGCCGGATGTACCGATCCGTTCTTTCTCGATCATGTTGCATCTGCCGGACTTCGCGCCGCTGAATGATTCAAACCGTGACAGTTGGAATGGCCGGAAAGGCCACGATGCCAAGAGGAATGAATGGACTCAGGTGGACATACATCCGATCCAGGGGGTCTGGAAAGATGCCGGAAAGTGGTTTTCGGATTTTTATATTACAGGGCATATGGAGGGCAAGCTTGAGCAGCAATTTGAACGCGACTCTCATTTCAATAAAGAGCCGATGTTGGTTCATGGCCTCGTCAACGAAAGAATTGTCGGTCCTGATTATTCAATAGTCAGCATTCGTCACGTCGAGATTTTTTATGACCCGAACCGATCCACGACGTTCATCGTCTGTGGAACAGGGGCCGGGGGGGCAAATTATTGCCATCAAACTTTCCTGGTTCCGGAGCTTGGGGTTCTCGTTGACGCCGTTTATGCAAAAAGTAATCTTAAATATTGGGGGGATATCCAGAAAAATCTGACCCGGATTGTTATTTCATTCAAACAAAACTAAAAACAGGAAACTTTCTTCATGCCAAACGCAATCTCCCTCGCCACGCTTAGTAGCCTCGACGCCCAGCTCAAATCTGGGGATGTCACGGGCGTCTATAACTACCTTAAATTTCAAGGCTATAGCTACGCAGGTCTTGCTCAGGGTGTGAACCTTGACAATACTGTAAGTGGTTCCACCGCAATAGAATTCCTCGGTCTCTCTGGATCCCAGACGGGCCACCCGGTCAACAGTGCGGAACTAGCATCAATTAAATTTGAGTTGGCCGCTGCATATGTGGATGCTCTGATCAGCCAGGCAAAGGATTCGGGAAATGGATTGGCAACACAGGATGTGAACTCCGATCAGGCTTGGGATATCCACAACCGGGTGTTCGAGAAACACGGCCTTAGCGATGACGTATGGACTCTAAATACACCATTTGCACTATTGAACGACGTCGACCGCGAGGCACTCTGGCAGCAAATCCTGCAATCGGATGGAAGCGTCGTTGGCGACGCCAAGGCGGCCTTCTCGCTTTTCGAGGCGGTGACGAAGGCGAATATCGCGTACGTGCAGGCCGGTAATTTCGATAAGGTAGAAGAGATCGCCAACTGGGCAATGCGAATCGAAGCTCCGGCCACTGTTGGCGCGGCTGTCGGCACGGCGCTCAAGCTACTCCTGGATAGCGTGACCGGCGATCTGGTGCACTATGACATCAATTTCGGCGATATCAGCAATCAGCAGGAGTTCAAAAATGCTACGTCGGAAGCGATTGCAAAGACTGTATTTCCCGATCTTCCGGTGGCGGGCGTTTCGGATGGAACGGCAGAGCAACAGGCGGCAAACCAGTATGCGCTGAAAGTCGCGCTTGAAGTTTTCTTCGGCTCCCAGGTCGATGAGGTCTCGATCGTGTCCAATCATGGTGGTGCCATCATTTCCGGGGACGGAAAGCAGGTCATCGTGACGACTCAGGGTGTACAGGTCACCGTGACGGATCAGTCCGGCAATGTGCAGACATCGGTGTATGACATGCACGGCTCCCTGACCTCGCAGGTGACCGTCACCGGCAGCGGAGTCTCGGAAAGAATCCTCGTCAATGGGCAACTGACGCAGCAGAGCGACTATTCCAACGATCTCACGTCCGTCATCCATACGATCAACGCCGACAAGACACAGAGTGCGATGGTGTATGACGCCACGGGAACAGCGATCTCGAATACATTCTTTGACGTAAGCGGGAACAAGACGACTGCGTACATTTTCCGCTCCGATGGATCGACAAGCCGGCAATATGACTTTGAGCTGGATGGCAGCATCCTTCAGCATGACTTCAATCTCGATGGCTCACAGAGTTTGGCGTTGTTTGGGCCGAATGGGATCATCTCCGAGTATGCCGCGTACGATGCGAGTGGATTCCTGATTCAGGACATCTTCTACACCAACGGCCAAAAGACGCAGCAGTACGACTTCCGCCCTGATCATAGCTACGTCGAGTATGAATTTCATGTGGACGGCACTCGGGTTGCGGGGGTTTTTGATCAAAACGGCCAACTCACCGAATACGCGGTGTTCGCCGCCAACGGCTTCAAGACGCGGGACCTGTTTTTCACGAACGGGACGGAGACCACGCGTTACGACTTCGTGGAGGGTGGCAACACCACCAAGTATGAGTTCCATGTGGACGGCACGCAGAATGTCTCCCTATTCGGCCCGAATGGCCAGCTGACCGAATACGCGACGTTCGCCGCTAACGGCTTCAAGACACAGGACCGGTATTTCACGAACGCGACGGAGACCACGCGTTACGACTTCGTGGAGGGTGGCAACACCACCAAGTATGAGTTCCATGTGGACGGCTCACAGAATGTCTCGCTGTTCGGCCCGAACGGCCAGCTCACCGAATACGCAACGTTCGCGGCCAACGGCTTCAAGACACAGGACCGGTATTTCACGAACGCGATGGAGACCACGCGTTACGACTTCGTGGAGGGTGGCAACACCACCAAGTACGAGTTCCATGTGGACGGCACGCAGAATGTCTCCCTGTTCGGCCCGAACGGCCAGCTCACCGAGTACGCGACGTTCGCCGCCAACGGCTTCAAGACACAGGACCGGTATTTCACGAACGCGACGGAGACCACGCGTTACGACTTCGTCGAGGGTGGCAACACCACCAAGTATGAGTTCCATGTGGACGGCACGCAGAATGTCTCCCTGTTCGGCCCCAATGGCCAGCTCACCGAGTACGCGACGTTCGCCGCCAACGGCTCCAAGACGCAGGACCGGTTTTTCACGAACGGCCATCTGACGCAGGAAAATGACTTCCTGAGCAACGGCAACATCATTGTCCATATGATCAACGGCGACAATTCGGAAACGGCGACGCTATATGGCGCGAACGGAATGCAACAGGAGCTCGCAAAGTACGATTCCAGTGGGAGACTGTACCAGGACTTCCAGTGGGATTCGTCCGGTCACATCACGCAGCAGATCAATTTCAACGCTGACGGAGGCCGCACCGTCTATCAGTTCCACGCCGACAATAGTTACGATGCGTATCTGTTTAACTCGGCCTTGCAGGAAACAGAATTTGACTCGTTCAATGCACTTGGGAATCTGACGGGGTTCTACAAGTACAGCTATAACAATGACGGCAGCTACTGGTCAACTCAGTACGACGCGACCGGCCATGCGATCGGAAAGTCGGAATACTCGTCATCCGGGCAATGGCTTCAGAACGGCGGCATCTACATCCCTGGCAATGGTGGTTCATTTCCGATCGGGAATCTGATGTTCAGCGGCCAGATCTAAAGCGGCAGCAGTAGTCCCGTACCAGCCGTCGATGAAGGCCGAAGTATCATCGCGCAGGAACAAAGCTGGGATGTGAGTCTGAAATCCGTCGTATGACACGATGGGTTTTCTCACTCCCAAGCGCGCGTCGACTGTGATGGTTACCTGGAGAACGGGGCGCAGATTGAGATGCCCCCGCTCGCCACGTACTACTACGATCTGACGGGCAACCTCGTGGGCCTGAAGGATGCGAACGGGCATCTGAGCACGCAGCAGCGGAAATGCGGTCTCGCGCAACCCGCCGTGTCGAAGTCGTTGGTATGCGCTGGGTAATCGCGAGCGCACGTACCAGGACATCGATGGCCGCATCGTCAAGAGGATCAGCGCGGTAGGTCGAACGGTGCAGTATGACTACCGCTGGGCGAGCATTTTAACGCCGCCCCGCCTCGGCTTTAACATCAACCATCAACGCAACCCCGCTAACCACAAGCAGACCCGCAAGCAGATAGATGGCGACATCCATACTCCCCGTCATCGTACGTATCTGCCCGATCACCCACGGGCTGACGATGCCGCTGGTGATGCCAATGCTGCTAATGAACGCAATGCCAGACGCAGCCGCTTTGCCAGATAGATAGCTGGTAGGAACCGCCCAGAAGATCGGCAGCGCCGCGAAAATCAACACGGCAGCCAGCGACAAAATCGCCAGCATCGCAGCAAAGCTGCTCAGGTGCAGCGTAAGCGCCGCAAGCGCGAGCCCCCCGCCCACCGTGCAGAAAGCAAAATGCCTGCGCCGTTCCCCGGTCCGATCCGACCGGCGCGCAATCAGAATCAGACCCACCGCGCCGATCGCATTCGGCACCACCGTATAAAGACTCACCGCGACCACATCCTGGACGCCGAAATCACGAATCATCAACGGCATCCAGAAGTTGAGTGTCAGCGATGCACAGGTCAGCGAAAAATAGATGAACGCGAACAAATAGACGCGCGGATTGAGCAACGCCGCAGCGAAGCTGCGACCGTGATGCCCACTGTCTTTCGCCTGACCTTGCGCGCAAAGCACGACGAGCCGGTCCTTTTCTGCCTGCGTGAGCCAACTCGCGCCGTGAGGCTTGTCGACCAGATAGCGCCACGACAGCAATCCGAGAATCACAGCCGGTGCGCCTTCGATCGCAAACATCCACTGCCATCCGAACAGCTTCAGCACGCCGCCCATGTCGCGCATGATCCAGCCGGAGAAAAGTCCCCCGAGCACGCCCGCGACCGCCACGCCCGCGAAAAACACCGAGATTACGGCGGCGCGCCGGCTGGCCGGAAACCAGTACGTCAGATACAGCACGATGCCCGGGAAAAAGCCCGCCTCGAACACGCCCAGCATGAAGCGCAGAACGTAAAAGTGCGCGGGCTTCGACACGAACATCATGCACATCGACGCGATGCCCCACAGCAGCATGATCCGCATGAAGGTCTTACGCGCACCGTATTTGGCCAACAGGATGTTGCTCGGCACCTCGCACAAAACATAGCCGACATAGAACACGGCTGCGCCGAGTCCATACATCGCGTCGCTGAAGCCGAGATCATGCTTCATCTGCAATTGCGCGAAGCCGATGTTGATCCGGTCCAGAAACGACACGACGTAGCAAAGAAACAGAAACGGCACGATGCGCCACGCGACCTTTCTGAACATCGAATCGTCGCTCGCGACGGACGCGGCGTGGCCAATGGCGTTGCCATCGAGGGAATGCTGCATGTCTCGCTCCAGGTGCGGAGCGCGCCTGTGCGAAGACGAGCGCGCCCGAGGCGTCTAGCGCGCCTTCATGGTTTGAACGGGGAAAAGGAAAGACCGGACGGTCTTTCCCGGAGTGCGTGGGGCGATCAGCTCTGCAGCGCGTCCCACATTTCCTTGTCGCGCTGCGCGGTCCAGATGCGCGGATGGCTGATGCCGCTCGCTTCGTCGTAGGCTCGCGACACGTCGAACGGCAGGCAATGCTCATAGATGAAGACATTGCCGAACTTCGGGTCCATCGCCTTGCGCGTGAGCGCCATCGCACCTTTCAGATCGAGCTTGTCCCTGAATGCGTCACGGCCCGCCTGCAATAGCGTGGTCACGAAGTCTTTCGTGTAGTCGAGGCCCTTGTTCACTTCCGCCGGCGACAGCAGCGCGGGGCCGCGGCCCGGCACCAGCTTCTCCGCATTCAGCGCGCGCAATGCTTCGAGCGTCGCCGGCCATTGTTCGAGTTGCGCGTCGCCGCAGTAACAGGCCGCGTCGTACTCGACCAGGTCGCCGGAGAACAACACCTTCTGCGATGGCAGCCAGACGATCGTGTCGCCCTTCGTGTGGCCCGAGCCGAGATGTGCGATGCGCACTTCGAGCTTGCCGAGAAAGAGCGTCATTTCCTTTTCGAACACCAGCGTCGGCCACGTCAGGCCGGGCACCGTTTCGACGCCTGCAAAAAGGCGCGGGAAGCGTTCGATCTCCGACTTCATATCGGCTTCGCCGCGCTCGACGATCATTTCGTAAGTGCCGCGGCTGGCGATCACCTGCTGCGCGCCTTCCTTGAAGTACGCCGACGCGCCCAGCACGCGCACCGCATGATAGTGCGACAGCACGACGTATTTAATCGGCTTGTCGGTGACGCTGCGGATCTTCGCGATCAGGTCTTGCGCCATGGCCGGCGTGGCGGTGGTGTCGACGATCAGCACGCCGTCGTCGCCGACGATCACGCCCGAGTTAGGGTCGCCCTCGGCCGTGTACGCATACGCGTTTTCCGACAATTGGGTCCACGTGATCTTCTTTTCTTCCAGGTCGGCCTGGGATGCGAAAACCTTCGCCATGTCTGTCTCCGTCTCGCGACTCGTTGGGGGATGACTAATAGTCGTCGTCGCACGGATATTTGTCAATGACAAGATAGCTTGTCATTAACTAAGCTAGGGTAAACTCCGTTGGTTGGTCGGCACGGTCCGATCGGATACCATCTAGGCCTTCCACGGGCGACACCGAACGGGCCGAATCTCCTTCGAGGCAAGGTCGGACAACACGATGGCTGAAACGACAAGCGAAAAGAAACAGCGGGGCATTCAAAGCGTCGAGGTCGGCGGACGGCTGCTGCAGGCGCTGGCGCGACAGCGCGAGCCGCTCGGGCTGACCGAACTGGCCGGCGAGGCGCAGTTGTCGTCGGCGCAGGCGCATACGTATCTGGTGAGCCTGACGCGCCTCGGTCTCGTCAAGCGCGACGCGCTAACCGGAAACTACGAGCCGGGGCCGCTATCGTTGCGGCTTGGCCTCATGCATATCGAACAGCAGCCCGTCTATCGCATCGCGGCGCCCCATGCGGCTGCGCTCGCGGAGCGGATCGGTCTTTGCGTCGCGATCTGCGTGGCGGGCGTGCAGGGACCGACCATCGTTCGGTACGAGCGCAGCGGTGCGCCACTGCATGTCAATCTGCACATCGGCACGGTGATGTCGCTCGAAGCGACATCGACGGGCCGCGTTTTCTGCGCGTTTTGCGCACCCGAGCAGGTCGCGGAAATGGCGCGAAGCCAGGCGCAGTCGGCGGAGCCGACGCCGGCGCGCGGCCGCGCTGCCAAAGGGTCGGCTAGCGCCGAATGGCGCAAGCGCTTCGATGAGATCCGCGCGCGCGGCATCGAGCGCGGTATCGATGCGCCGAGTCCTGGCATCAGCAGTCTGAGCGTGCCGGTGTTCGATGGCGACCAACGGATGCAACTCGCGTTGACGGCGATCGGCTCGTCGGGCTCGATCGACGTCGCGTGGGATGGCGCGGTCGCACGTCAGCTGCTCGACACTTCCCGACGCATCACCGAAGCGCTGGTCACACCCACCTGAGAATCATGCAGATCGAAACCCCGGACGCGTCCGACGCGAACACGCCCCCACTCGGCGATACGAAAGCTCAGCGCGGCATCAGCGCGCTCGACAACACCGGTGATCTCCTGCTGGCACTCGTTGCCGCCGGCCGCCCGCTGTCGCTGCGCGATCTGGCCGCCGCCGCCGATATGGCCGCCGCCAAGGCGTTTCCGCATCTGGTGAGTCTGCTCAAGGTGGGCTTGCTGAGCCGCGACGACGCGGGTCTTTTCAGCGCGGGACCGCTCGGCATGGAGCTCGGCCTGATCGCGTTGCAGCGCATGTCGCCGATTCGCGATGCCGAACCGGAGATCGTCACGCTCGCGGCGGAGTCCGGCATGAGCGTCGCAGTGGCGATTCTTGGACCTTTGGGGCCTACCGTTATCCGCTTCGAGGAATCGGCGCGACCGCAACACGTGAGCCTGCGCGTGGGCACCGTGATGTCGCTCGTCAACACGGCGATAGGGCGCGTGTTCGCCGCGCATCTCGCGGACGACGTATTGGCCGGGCTGTTGTCGCAGGAATCGATCAGACTTGCTGGCGCGCCGGCCGCGGAGGTGTTCGTGTCGTCGAAAAAGGGCGCGCCGTCATTGGTCCCGACCTATCTGGCACGGCGCGCGAAAGTGCGCAACGACGGTATCGATGACGCACTCGATGCGCCGGTGCCGGGCATCGGCGCGTTGGCCGCGCCCGTGTTCGATCACACAGGCAGCGTCAGTCTGGTGGTCGCGGTGATCGGTCCGTCGGGCGGCTCTGACTTCAGCCTGGGCGGCGCGACCGCGCAGAGGCTGCTCGCCACGACACGACGGCTGTCGTGGCGGTTCGGCTGGATTGGGCGCTGAACCTGGTTCAATCCGCGCGCGCCAGCGCGAGCGCTTCGAGCAGCACGTCGGCATCGCCGATGTGGTTGGCGAGCAGCAGCACGAGCTTCGCGTTCATGAAGTGGCTTTGCTCGTCGGTCAGTCCGTTGTGCGCGTCGATGAGTTTTTCATAGAACGCATCGGGATCGGCCATGTTCGTTTCGATGTTCAGCTTGGTCATGATGGTTATCCGTTGCAGGTTGCGCGATCCACGGCCTTGGTGACCGATGCGGTGTCGAGAGCGCGCCAGCGCGCGCAGACGTGCTGGTCCGGACGCAGCAGATAGAATGTGCCGGGCCGCGCATCGAAGCGATGCGTGACGATGCCTTCTACATCTTCGATCACCGTGACGTGAGGCATGTCCGGCAAAGCGGTCACGGGCGCGCCGCGCGGCACGACGATCAACGAGTGGACCGGCACCGCGAGACCTGCGAGCGCGCGAAGCTGTTCGGCGCATTTCGTCAGGTCGTCTCCCTGGCCGCAGAAGTGCACACCCGTGAAGCCGCCATGTCCGGTCTGATTCAGGAACCAGGCGCTTTCGCCAGCCACCTTGACGGGCGCGTCGGTGCTTGCCGCACCGGGCACCATCCCACAGGTGAACACGTCGGCGTCGGGTGTGTTCAGCGGCGAGTCGCGCAGAATCGCCGGCACCGACAGACGGCCGCTGTTGACGATGCACCGCGCGAACGGACACTCTTTCGCGAGCTTGAGCGTCGCATCGCGGAACATACGCGACACCGCGCTTTTCGGCGTGATGAAGTCGGTGGCGCGCGATGAGTTCAGGATGTTTTCGTCCGCCGCGTATTCGCGCTCCGATGCATAAGTATCGAGCAGCGCCGGCGGCGCGTCGCCGTTGACGACGAGCCGCAGCTTCCAGGCGAGATTGTCGGCATCCTGCACGCCGCTATTCGCGCCGCGCGCGCCGAACGGCGAGACACCGTGCGCCGAATCTCCCGCGAACAGCACGCGGCCATGCCGGAAGCTGTCCATCCGCAAACACGAAAACGTGTAGACGCTGACCCATTCGAGCTCGAACTCGGCATCGTCGCCGAGCAGCGCTTTGACGCGCGGAATCACTTTTTCAGGCTGTTTTTCCGCGACCTGATCGGCGTCCCAGCCGAGCTGGAAATCGATGCGCCAGACGTTGTCGGGTTGCCTGTGCAGCAGTACCGATTGATTGCGATGGAAGGGCGGATCGAACCAGAACCAGCGTTCGGTCGGAAATGGCGCCTTCATTTTCACATCCGCGATCAGGAAGCGGTCTTTGAAGGTTCGACCGTGGCTGTCGAGACCGAGTGCCTTGCGCACCGCGCTGCGTGCGCCGTCGGCGGCGACCACGTATTGCGCGCGCATCGGATAAATGCCGTCGGGCGTTTCGACCTGCAACTCGACATGGTCGTCTTGCTGCGTCACTCCGATCACATTGCTCTTCCAGCGCATTTGCAGATTCGCGGTCTGCTTCGCCTGGTCTGCCAGATAGCCTTCGACGTAGTACTGCTGCAGGTTGATGAACGCAGGTCGCGCGTGGCCTGTTTCGGGCAGCAGGTTGAAGGTATAGATCAGCTCGTCCTGCAGGAACACTTTGCCGACGTTCCAGCTCACGCCTTTGTCGACCATCTGCTTGCCGCAGCCGAGACGGTCGAAAATTTCCAGCGTGCGCTTCGCAAAACAGATTGCGCGCGAACCGCTCGACAGCGTGTCGTCGTTGTCGAGCAGCACGGTGTGAACGCCCTGCTGGGCCAGATCGATGGCCGCGGACAACCCGACCGGGCCAGCGCCGATCACGACGACCGGATAGGTGAGCGGGGCGCCGGCATCGTGGTCGGCGGCTCGCTCATAGTCGAAGCGCATCGTTTGGTAGTCGATCTGCATGGCGTCTCCGGTTCTGCGGATATCGTCGATTAATCTATAGCAAGCATTATTGCTCCTTGCTAACGTTGCTCATTTTATAAAGCTTTTCGAGCGATCGAATCTGTATTTACCCTGGTGCGGTTTGCTCCCGCATGTGCTGACCTTGCAACGAAATCGCTGACTCGCAGGTCGTGGAGGCGATTCACCGAGTGAGTGTTCTCGTCGCGGAAATCAGCAACGCTGGTGCGCCGCAGAGCGTCGGCGTCGGGCAAGTCGGTGAAACGGTCAATCAGATGGACGAAACAACGCAGCAAAACGTAGCGCGCGTCGACGAAAGGGCTTCGGCGGCGGAGAGCTCGAGGCAACAGGCTGCAAACCTCGTTGACTGCGTTGCACAGATCAGGTTTTGAGTGAGGTGGCCGGCCGGCTTGCTACGGAGAAGTTGCTAAAAACTGCCATATGAAAAATTGCGGAGCCGCTCGCACATGCGAGGGCTCCGCTGCTAGGAAGGGCCGGGTGCCGACTGATCATCTTCGATTGGATTTTTCTCCGCTGAGGACCGGCCCCCGCTCTTCCTGAACAAACCCCGTAGCGTTTATGACTCATTGGGTGGTATGCGCCGCGCCGGCCTGAGTCGTGCCAGGTTGTGCCGATTCAGCCAAGGCCGCGCGTGCGCGGTCGCGGGACTCGCTCGCCGCCTGGTTGCGTTCTTGGCGGGCATCGCGAGCTTCGGCCCTGAATGCCTTTCTGGCTTCCGCGGTCCGGGCGCGTTGTTCGCGGTTGGCCTCGCGAATCTCGTTTCGCTTCTGAACGATAGGGTCATTGTGGGTAGTCGCCGGTACGGTAGCAACCTCTGCGACCGGGGGCGCCGTCGTGGTTGGCTGCTGCGCGATAGCTGCGCCCGAAGTCATCAGGCCGAGCACGACGAGCGTTGTGGCGATTCGGTTGGTAAGGCGGCTCATGATTTACTCTCCGTTCAATTGAGGTCTACTGAATAATGACGACTGCCTTCTAAGTGAGGTGAGGTTGTCAGCCGACTGCGGTTGCCTCCGGTACAGCGAGGCGCTGATGGACTCTTTCGGATTCGTCTCAGCACAGGACCCATTCTAACGAACGTCACGTTCATTTCAAATAGCTTTCAGTGAGGTTTGCCAGGGTAAACCCTCTATTGGCAGGGCTGAATTTAGTGCCCGACCTTGCGGGGTCGCCGCTGATCGTCCGTCCGGCGGGTCTCCTCGTGTTGATTTACGCAGTTGTGCCGACGAGCATTCGACGGTGTGTGAATCGACAACCGGACCGCCACGACTGAGCGAAACCAGCGGAGACGGGTTTATGCGAGCGATCCAGGTTCATGAATACGGCGGTCCCGAGGTGCTGCGCCGTGTCGAGCTCGACATACCGAAGCCGGGTTCCGGCGAGGTGCTGATATCGTGGGGCGCATACGCCGACTTTGCGATCGTGCCCGCCGCGCGGCTCGCGCGCCTGCCGGACGATATCCGCTACGACATTGCGGCTGCGTCGATCTTTCAGGGTTCGACGGCGCACTATCTGATCGAAGACGTGGCGAAGCTCGAAGCGGGCATGACCTGTCTCGTGCATGCGGCCTCAGCAGGCATCGGACAGTTGCTCGTGCAGCTTGCGAGACGTCGCGGCGCGGAAGCGTTCGCGACGACGAGTACGCCGCAAAAGGCTGCTAGCGCGCGAGCGCGCGGCGCGGATCACGTGATGCTCTATGAAAACTGCGCGTTCGCTGATCGGATTCGCGAGTGGACCCACGGGAGGGGCGTCGATGTGGTGTTCGATGCGGTCGGCAAGACTACCTTGCGCGATAGCTTTCGCGCCGCACGCGTGCGCGGCCCGATCATCAACTATGGTTCGGTCACGGGACCGATGCGCGACCTCGATCCCTACGAACTTGGTGAGGCGGGCTCGCTGTTTCTCACGCGTCCGCGGCTGGCCGATCATCTCGCCGATGCCGCCACGGTGCAGCGGCGAGCGGACGATGTGTTCGCCGCCATCCGGCAAGGCGCGCTCAATGTCGAGAGCGCTGCCGGGCACTGAAGTGTCGGGTTGAGTTCGGCAAGTGGTATTCGTGATACGTTAGCTGACACAGACAGCGACGGAGACCGCAGATGCTGATTCCTCTCACGAACTGTACCCCGCGATCGACCGCCCGGTTTGTGATTGCCTTGACGATCTGCGCCAGCGCTTGCGCGATGAGCACGGGCAACCTTGGCCTCGCGCAGGCGCAAGCACAGCGGCCATCGTCGTTCGAAAGCTTCGTCGTGCCGGCCGGCAGCGCACCGCATGACGTCGCACCGGCGCATGACGGCACCGTGTGGTACACCGCGCAGGCGCGGGGAGCGCTCGGGCGGCTGGACCCGCGCAGCGGCAAAATCGACACGATCGCGCTCGGCACCGGATCGGCGCCACATGGCGTGATCGTCGGTCCCGATGGTGCGGCGTGGGTCACTGACGGCGGCCAGAATGCAATCGTGCGCATCGATCCGAAGACGCTCGCCGTCACGCGTTTTCCGCTGCCCACGGACCGGTCAGACGCCAATCTGAATACCGCCGTGTTCGATAATCAGGGGCATCTGTGGTTTACCGGGCAAAGTGGTGTCTACGGGGAGCTCGATCCGCAAAGCGCACGCATGCGCGTTTTCGATGCTCCACGCGGCGCGGGGCCCTACGGTATCTGCGTGACGCGCACTGGGGATCTGTATTTCGCTTCGCTGGCGGGAAGCTACCTCGGTCGCATCGACCGGACGACGGGCGCGGCACAGATCATCGAGCCGCCAACGGCGAATCAGGGCGCGCGCCGCGTCTGGGCCGATTCCAGCGGGCGCGTCTGGATCAGCGAGTGGAACGCCGGCAAAGTCGGCGTATTCGATCCCGCGACGCATCAATGGCGCGAATGGCGGCTGCCCGGCAACGGTGCGCACGCGTACGCAATATTCGTCGACGACCAGGACATCGTCTGGCTCAGTGAATGGAGCGCTAATGCGCTAGTGCGCTTCGATCCGCGTACTGAGCGGTTCGACGTCTTCCCATTGCCGCGTGACCACGCGAACGTGCGTCAGATGATGGGCCGTCCAGGCGAGGTCTGGCTGTCCGAATCCGCGACCGATCATCTGCTGCTTTACCGGTCCCGTGCAGCCGGTGCGGGCCGGCAGTGACGCCACACTTCCCCGAGAACGGAATTGCGCAGTCCGCCGCGCCCCACGTGCGCAGGCCCGCTACCAAAATGGCTAGAGCAGTTGGAGGGTTCGCGGATCGGCCTCGCCGCCGAAATATTTGCGCAAAGCTTCGACAAATACATCGTTGTCGTTCGTGGCGCGCGCGAACAGGGTCACCGACGAGCGAAACTTGAGGTGATCCGGATAGCCGAAAATTTCTTCGATGGAGCGGTCGCTGACGAGGTTGACCAGTTGCGTGGTTTCGCGCAGCCGTGCGCCAAGTATCGGGTGGCGCAGGTACGCTTGCGCTTCGGCCAGCGACGAAAGCGCGAATCGCTGAGCCATCGCGCTGGTGCCGAGCCCCTCGATTTGAGGAAACACGAACCACATCCAGTGGCTTCGCTTACGTCCATGCTTCAGTTCATCGCATACCTGGGCGTAGACCGGGTCCTGTGCATCGAGGAAGCGTTGAAGGTCGTAGGGATCGTCCATTTCGTACTCCGCTGCAAACGTGGAAACCTATCATTGAATCGCGATTCTCGCGCGCATGATCGTACAGGTCTACGATCGATCTTCGCCCTGTACCGGCAATGGAAGAGACTTGAGTAGTCTCACGAGCCTTGCTCGCTGCAACGGAGTCAGCCCTCGCGTAGCGCTCAGTTGCTGAACCCGCGCGCGCCAGTAGACGCCGGTGAACAGGGATTCCGCGGCACCCGCCGACAGGACCCGTTCGAGATGGGAAATCGCGTCCTCGGCAGTCTGGGGCGAATAGGGGCTCGCTCTGTCTCCAGAAGGTTTTCTGCTTGTAGTTTTCATCCACTTCTCTCAATGTGGTGACCGACTGAATCCGGTCTGTACGTCAGGCGTCAGGTAAGCCTGCTTCTTTCAGGCAATACATATGCGCTGGTGGTATCCATGTACGGCGTGCAATCACTTTCGTGCGCGCGTTTGATGCCACGAGTCGTAACGATTCAGTTCCCGCAGCATTCGTGCCCGCATTCGCTCGCGTCGATAGTGGCTAACGACCATGAACATTGCGATACCAAGGGCCGTGCCTCCGATCACCAGGCCCATCCAGGTTTCACTCATCACGCGTTCCTGTCTGGAAAGCATAGGTGTGTTGCGTAAGCGGTTCGGGCCGGTTCGTGCGGTGTCTCTGCACGAACCGGCTTGCGCGGGCGTCGCGCGACTGTTACTGCATGTGCTGGCCGCCGTTGATCGCAACATTGGCGCCGGTCACGAAGCCGGCGTCGTCCGAGCAGAGGTAAAGCACGAGCGCCGCCACTTCCTCGGGCTTGCCCAGACGCCCCACAGGAACGTGCGGCAGGATCTTCGTATCGAGGATCTCCTGAGGGATCGCCGTGACCATCTTCGTGGCCAGGTATCCCGGCGAAACCGTGTTGACGGTAACGCCCTTACGCGCTACTTCCAGCGCCAGCGATTTCGTGAAGCCGTGCATGCCGGCCTTGGCAGCTGCGTAGTTGGTTTGGCCGATCGAGCCTTTCGAGCCGTTGACGGACGAGATATTGACGATGCGCCCCCAGCCTCGTGCGACCATCTCTTCGCACAGCGGCTTGGTCATGTTGAACACCGAGTCCAGGTTGGTGCGGATGACTGCGTCCCAGTTGACCTTGTTCATCTTCCGGAGCGTCATGTCCTCGGTGATTCCGGCGTTGTTCACCAGAATGTCGACGGGGCCGACTTCAAACTGAATTTTGGCTGCGCAGTGCTGGCATGAATCGTAGTCGGCCACATCAACCGGATACGCGCGAAAGTTCCTGCCTTGAGCTTCCATGTTCGCGAGCCATGCCGCTCCGCCGGTGTTGTTCGGCGAGTACGTGACTACCACCGCATAACCTGCATCGTGCAGTTTCGTACTGATCGCTTCTCCCAGACCGCCCATACCGCCAGTCACTACAGCAATTCGTTTCGTCATTCTTTCCATCCGTGATCGTCATATCTGCGAGGAACGTGAATAACCCAATGGCCGTCTCGCACAACCCGCCATTGCTTTGACACAACGTATTGCCGCGACCTGAATTGCGTCAGGTCGTCCGGCGAAAATGAATCGGTCCTCTGTCTCTGTCGCGGACAAATGGCACGGTCTGCCTCGCGGGTTCCGCACGCATTCGTCTGCTGACCAGGTAGCGCGAGCACTCCGCTTCTGATGACGTCATTGGCAGGACTAATTAATCAGATGAAACCGCGAAGGGGATTCGACAAAGACCTGATTGCACAATAAGACGCGCTTCGCGTACGCTTACCTTGCTCTTTATGGTACCGGTAACAACTGAAGGTGCAGAGAAGCCGTCTGATGTCCTTCGATTGCGATAGGCGCACCGTGTCGGCTAGGTATCGCAACAGCCGTAAGTTCGACCGACGAGGCGATATTAGTAGAAAAACTACATCCTTGCAACGACAGAAATGTAGTTTTTGTACATCTTGCCTGCCGACTATCGCCCACGCATTCTTGAAGTCAGTGCGAACGATCGTTCGCGCGTCCGGTCGTCCGACCACAAAAGCGGATGGGTTATATCGACGGCGCGGGCCCGCACTCAGTCACCGAAGCGTCAGCGCCGATGCTTGCCGGCAGGGAAGGAGACTCTGTTTCGACGGTTCGATGGCAACGCCGCGAGCGAGCGGGCGTCGGGGCGAAGTGAAGGCGTTCGGAGCGGCTACGACGGATCTCGCTTGCTAGCCGCTTCGAGGAGGACGGGTTCTTCAACCCGGCTTGCCATCGACACGGGCGAGGACAAGCCCCGCTGCGTATCGGACGCAATAGAGAACCAGCGCGGCCGCCCAGCATAGACCGGATGCGTATATCCAGGCCATCGTGAACTGCGGCGCGAGCCAGGGGCCCAACAACCGAACCAAGGTCGCCAGAATGAACAGACCGTAGCAGGCGACCTCGACCTTACCGGCCACGAGTTCGCGTCCGGTGTGTCCGCGTGCGGTCCGCGTGATCATCGCGATGATCGCGGTTCCAATGACTCCCACCGTGAAGGTATGAATCGCGAGCGAATGCGGGGCGACGCCGAGGGCGGCGAGTGCCAGCATCACGAAGCCCAATGGAATTCCCGCGTAGGCGATATGAAGGATCAGGAGGATCGGGCGCTAGCCAGTGCCGCGAGGCTGGCGCCAAGCGCGGGATTCGTGCTGGTCCACGCGCGAACCGCTGTCAGCAGAAACCCGGTGACGATTGCCGCGCCAAACCCAAAGATCATTTCGTGAACGTGCCACAGCGTTCCCGGCATGTAGGACGTGGAGTCCAGCAGTGGCCAACCTGCCAGCGCGCCGAGCCAGAGCAGCATCGCAATACAGCCGAACAGAGCGCCGGCCAGGTAGAAAGGCCTGAATCCGAGCGCCCACAGAGCGATGCGGGGTGGTGTGTCGACTTGACCTGATGCGATCCTGACGGTCCGCTTCATGACTGCTCCAACCGGCGACTAGATGGTGATTCATCTTATACACGCAGGACCTTTTCGCCACACGCGACGAATGTTCGCGCCAGCGGAGCCATCTGGCCGCCCGATGACGCTCCTCAGACGAAGCCTCACTAACAGCATCGTCAGGTGCGGTGGAACCGATCGGCCTGGTTGTCATGGAAAAGTGCCAATTTCCGATCGAACGTTGATTCGCCCCGTCATTAGCGATACCTTTACATCTATCCTGGTCGTCGGACGCTGGTCAACGAAGGGAGAACCGTTTCGTGAAGAGAGCGTCAGCTTTCTCCTGCATCGTCGCGTTGAGCGTGATCTTCGGCGGATGCGGCAAGCAGGGACCGCAAAACGCCACTGAGGCATCGGGCGCATCTGCGAGCTCGGCGCCGGTTCAACCTGCACAAAGCGCGAGCGAAGCGGCCGCGGCCTCGGGCGCGCAAGGCACGGTGGCGCTGGTCACTGTCACCAAGGCGCAGTTGCCGGCGGAGGCTGCCGAAACGCTGCGCCTGATCAAAGCAGGCGGCCCCTTCCCGTTTAGCGACGACGGCGTCCTGTTTCGTAACACCGCGGGCTTGCTGCCGAAACATCCGCGCGGCTACTACCACACCTATACGGTTCGCACACCTGGCGCGACGGATCGCGGGCAACGCCGGATAGTCTGTGGCGGGCCGCGCAAGCAGATCGGCGAGTGCTATTACACCGACGATTACTACGCCAGCTTTAAGCGCATTGCAGCATAAAGACGGAATCAACTGCGCGAGCGCTGCACGCCTGCCGACCGTATCAATCCCGCGCTCCTGACCATGCGCTAGCGATCAATGCCGATCGCGCCGGCGATGATGGCGTCCTCGTGTTCGAGCAATGGATAACTCGATGGCCGCCGCGACCGCATCCCATTGGCGCTGACCGAAGTTGTCCCATGGGTCTGCGTTGACAACGATCCTTATCTCCCAGCAGACGATCTCAAGCGGTTTTCAGACGGCGCGATCCGTCAATCAGAAAAGCTGAAGGCAGCCATCAGAACTATGAGATTTTCCTGCCATCGGGCATCTGCGATAGTGGTTCTCAACCGTTGCGTTGGATTACCGTACCGCGCGTCGTCGACCAGGGAGAATCTTCATGCATCGTTTTGTGATCGTGGGAGGAGGGGCGGGCGGCATTGAACTCGCAACGAGGCTAGGCGATCGTTATGGCGGTCGACGAAGAGGCAGGGCGCAACGTGCGTCCATTACGTTGATCGACCGCAACCCGACGCATATCTGGAAGCCCCTATTGCACGAGGTCGCAGCGGGAAGTCTCGATCCATTCGCACAGGAACTGGCGTATGCCGCGCAAGCACAGTGGCACGGCTTCCAGTTCATCCAGGGCGAACTCGTCGGACTGGATCGTGGCTCTAGACAGGTTCTGCTTTCGCCACTGCTCGACGACGACGGAACCGAACTGATTCCGCCGCGCCGAATCGAGTACGACTCGTTGATTCTGGCCATCGGTAGCACAACGCACTACTTCGGCGTGCCGGGCGCGGCCGAGAACTCGCTCGCGCTTGACAACGTCGCTCAAGCGGAACGCTTCAGAAAGCGCCTGATTGCAGCTTGCATTCGCGCCGAACAAACACAAAACGCAGGTGAGCGGGATGTTGGCGGAGTGCCTGGCGAACGCGCGCCTCGTGTTCAGGTCGCGATCGTTGGTGGTGGCGCTACGGGCGTGGAATTGTCCGCGGAATTGCGCAATACCGCGAAGGTACTGTCATCGTACGGCTTGCATCGGCTCGACCCCACACACGACGTCGGGATCGTGCTGATTGAAGCAGGGCCGCGGATTCTGCCAGCGTTGAAAGAACGCGTGTCCACCGCGGCTGCAAGATTGCTGGGCAAACTCAATGTCAAGTTGATGGTCGACGAGCGGGTCGCGGAGGTCACGCCCGGATTTATCCGCACGAAGAACGGCAAGACGATACGTGCGGATCTCACTGTGTGGGCCGCCGGCATCAAGGCGCCCACGGTGCTTTCAACTCTCGATGGTCTGACAGTCAATCATCTGGGGCAACTCAGTGTGCGTCGCACGCTTCAAACCGAGCTGGACGACCATATTTTTGCATTCGGCGATTGCGCGGCGTGTCCATGGTTGGGCTTCGAGCGCAATGTGCCACCGCGCGCCCAGGCGGCTCATCAGCAGGCATCGTTTTTAGTCAAGGCACTCGGGCGACGCATCGAGGGACAAAAGCTTCCGGAGTTTGCCTATCGCGATCTCGGCTCGCTAGTGTCGCTCGGGCATGCAAATGCGGTGGGGAGTCTGATGGGAGGCCTTATCGGCGGCAGCATGCTCGTGGACGGACTGCTTGCCCGCTTCATGTACCTGTCGCTGTATCGGATGCACGTTGCGGCGCTGCATGGCTATGCACGCATGATCGTCAATACCCTCGCGCATCGGCTCCGTCGAAGCACGGCGCCGCACGTCAAACTGCACTGAGCAACAGTTCGTTGTAAATGGCCGAAGGGTCTGGCCGTGACAAATAAATCAACCGATTCCAAACACCAGCAAGACGGAGAGAGACCATGAACAGCTTCGACCAATCGCCTTTCAGCGTCGACTCGAGCAGTGGCGCCACGCGCGCTCGAAACGGCAAGGATGGTTCTGAAAATCGATCGCGCTCCGTGTACCGATCGTTTCTTGCATCGACGGTATCGACGATCGCCTCGAATGTGCCTGAGAGGCCGGACGTGTCGTCTGCCGCTGTTCTTGGCTACAACTGACACGCTTCAGGTCATGAAACGGCCAACTCACCGATTGAGCCGGAGCTCACGGCTATTCTGGTCAGGAATTGGCCTTATGAAGAATCTGCGCATTATCACTCCCCGATCTTGCAACTACGATCTGGCTTTCATCCATCACCAGACAGAAGATCTCCATGCCTCTCTCTCGCAGGCAAAATCGCCGTCAATAGTCGAGGTCATCGAGATTCGCGGAGTCAGCCTGGTTTGCGGTGGCGTTGAGTCAAGGAGTCGATATGAATCAGCCAACGCTATTCACGCCGATACAAGTCGGCAACCTGAAATTGGCCAACCGGATCGTGATCGCCCCGATGGCCCAGTACTCCGCCGAACACGGCCAGATGAACGATTGGCACCTGATTCACCTCGGCCACCTGGCGCTTTCAGGTGCGGCGGCACTCACGATCGAGGGGACGGCGGTCACCCCCGACGGACGCACCAGCTATGGTGACGTCGGGCTCTATTCGGACGAGTGCGAAGCCTCCATGGCACGAGTGCTGGGCGGCATTCGGCGATGGTCTGACACGCCGATTGGAATCCAGCTCAACCATGCTGGCCGCAAGGGGTCTCGACAGAAACTATGGGACGGCGGCGCACAGATTCCCTATGATCACGCGAATGGTTGGCACACCTACGGCCCGTCTCCGGTCGCTTTTGCCGCCGGAGAGACACCACCCACCGCCTTGGACCGCGATGGCCTGGCCGCCATTCGGGACGCGTTCTCGGCCGCAGCGCAGCGCGCCTCCCGGCTCGGGTTGAATTTCATTCAGATTCTTGGTGGGCACGGCTACCTGCTCCATCAATTCCTGTCGCCTCTGTCAAATCACAGGGACGACGAATACGGCGGTTCATTGGAAAACCGGATGCGCTTTCCACTTGAAGTTTTCGAAGCCGTGCGAGAAGCGTTTTCGCATGATCGCCCCGTGACGATGCGAGTATCCGCTACCGACTGGGTGGACGGCGGGTGGTCCGTGCAGGACGCGATCGCTTTTGTCCACGCGCTGGAGGCTAGAGGCTGCGCCGCAATCAATGTCTCAAGTGGCGGTTCGAACCCAGCCGCGCAAATTCCGATCGGGCCTGGCTATCAGGTTCCCTTCGCGCGGGCAGTGAAGCAGGCGACGACGCTCCCTGTCATCGCCGTCGGCATGATCACCGAGTTCGAACAAGCCGAATCCATTCTCAGCACCGGAGACGCCGATCTGATCGCGCTTGCTCGGGCCGTGCTCTTTGACCCTCGCTGGCCTTGGCACGCTGCCGGTCACTTTGGGACTCAAGTCAAGGCGCCGAACCAGTATCTTCGCTCTCAGCCTGGTCGGCTGCGAAAGGTGTTCGTTTGAATCGGCTTCGTCGATAACGGGGCGGCGACCAGGGCGGCGACCAAACTTCCGACACATCGACGAACGCGGCGTCAGGCTTATCGCCAGGTCGGAATGACGGATG
Source organism: Paraburkholderia sp. BR13439 (assembly GCF_040948805.1). NCBI lineage: Bacteria > Pseudomonadati > Pseudomonadota > Betaproteobacteria > Burkholderiales > Burkholderiaceae > Paraburkholderia > Paraburkholderia sp. BR13439. The sequence goes on from NZ_JBFPKN010000021.1 coordinate 47,061, forward strand.
CGGCGAGCAGCACGCCCATCGCGAGATTGAGAAGGCGCCAGTGGCGTGGCGTCCGAAAGAGCCGCGCGAGTAGCACGCCGAGCGCGCACCATAGCGCGAGCGACGCGCAGGCAGCCACCCCGAACGCTCCCCCGAGCAGCATCGCGAGGCGGTTCGGGTTGTTTGCGAGCAGCGCGAACGACGCCGCCGCGCCGACTGTCATCGCCCACCCTTTCGGATTGAGCCAGAGCAGCAGGAAACCGTTGACGAGCGTAACCGGACGCGCCGGGCCGTTGCCCGCGTTGGGCGGCCCGCTGCGCGCTATGCGCCAGGCGAGCCATAGCAGATAGGCGGAGCCGAGCGCTTTCACCGCCGTTTGCAGCGACGGCAGCGCCAGAAGCAGACCGCCCAGCCCGAGCGCGGCGAGCGCAGCGAGCAACGCAAGGCCCAGAGCAATGCCGAGCATCAGCGGTATCGAGCGTACGAAACCGAAACGTGCGCCCGAGGCGGTGGCGAGCGTGGTCGCGCCACCGGGCGTCGCGGTCGCGACGGCGACGAAGAGCAGAAGCGGGAGTATCGAGGTCATCGGTGCAGATTCGAAATCAAGGAATTTGCACTGTACGGATCGTCAAAGCATCGTAAAAGCTAATAATATTGATGCGGTACATTACGCGACATAATGCATAGATGAGCCGAAATCTCCACCTCGATCTGATCCGCACCTTCGTTGCCGTCGCCGATAGCGGCAGCATGACGGTCGCTGCGAATTTGCTGCACATGACGCAAGGCGCGGTGAGCCAGCAGATAAAGCGCCTCGAAGATGTGCTGGATTGCCTTCTGTTCGTTCGCAAGACGCGCCGGCTGGAACTGTCGCGCCAGGGCGAGCAGTTTCTCGTGAAGGCGCGCAAGCTGCTTCAGTTGAACGATGAAATCTGGGCCGACATGACCGCGCAGCCGTTGCGCGGCGCCTTGCGTGTGGGCGTGCCTCCCGATCTCGTGACGCGGCTTGCGCCCGCGATGAAGGCATTCGCCGACGCGCATCCGCACGTCGAAATAACCTTGATGTGCGCGGCGTCGCCAGAACTGAGCGAGGCGGTGAATAGCGGTCGCGTGGACGTGTCCTTGGTCGAATATGTCGCGAGCGAAGCCGAAGGTGAAGTGGTCTGCATCGAGCCGTTGGTGTGGGTCAAGGGGCGCGGCAGTGAGGTGTGGCAGAAGCGGCCGTTGCCGCTGTCGATGGTGGACGAGCGTTGTGCTTTCCGTTCGGTGGTGCTCGGTGCGCTCGCGGACGAGGGCATCGCGTGGCGAACGGTGTTCGAGAGCGGAAACATCGAGGCGACCGCCGCAACGGTGCGCGCGGGCCTCGCGGTCACGAGTTGGCTCGCCTCCACGGTGCCGGCCGATCTGGAGACGCTCACGCCTCGCGTAAGCGGCTTGCCTGCACTGCCTCCATTCGCGATATGTCTGCGCTTGCCCGCGACGGTTCAGCCAGCGGCGCAGGAATTCGCGCGCCATGTACGCGAGTCGATGTCGAGCGACGCAAGCACGCGACGCGCGCCGCTAGCGAACATCGCGTGACGTACTGCGTTTGAAGTGCGTTCCGGAGCGTTCCTACAAGCGCTGCGGCAGCGCAGCCGCGAAAAAATCAGTGACCCGGCGCACGCGCGCAGGCACGAAACGCCGCCGCGGCCAGATGATGCTCACATCACGGGCGTCCCGAATGAAATCGTCGAGCACGGTCACGATGTCCGGATGCTTGAGTTCGTCGGCAAGCGAGAGCTTCGCGAAGAGGCCGATTCCCACGCCCCCGAGCACGGCCGATCGGATCGTCTCGACGCTATTCGACGACAGGTTGCCTCGCACCGGCACGCTGAACCGGCCTCGTGGCCCATGAAAAGGCCAGTTCGCCGATTCCAGCAGACCACCGTAGAGCAGGCAATTGTGATTGGCGAGTTCCGCAGGTTCCCTCGGTACTCCGTGTTGCTCGAAATAGCGACGCGATCCGACACAGACCAGCGGCGTGCTGGCAATTCGCTTCACAACCGAATCCGGATCGTTGACGGAGCCCACTCGAATCGCGAGATCGATTCGATCCTCCACCATATCGCGCACGAAATCCGACAACACAAGATCGACCCGAAGACCGGGATGGCGCGACAGCAGCTCGGGAATCAGCGGAAGAACGTGCAGGCGGCCGAACGTAGAAGCGCAGGCGATCCGCACAAGGCCCGAGACATCCAGCGTGCTGCTGGTCAGTTCGCTGTCGGCCACCTCGATCTCGTCGAGCAACGGCTTGGTCCGCTCGTAGTATTTCTGCCCTTGATCGGTCAAGGTCACGCTGCGTGTGCTGCGGTTGAATAGCAGTACCCCGAGGCGCTTTTCCAGCGCGCCGATCGACTTGCTGATAGAGGACTGTGACTCGCCGGTTCTGCGCGCCGCGGCGGAAAAGCCGCCGGCTTCGACAACGGCGAAGAAGGCGTTCAATTCGTGAAACCGATCCATTGCATTCCTCTCGTGGGACCTATTCTTTCGGTGAATGGATCTTATGATAAATCCGCCGATTATCATTCGTGGGGGCCGCAATTACGATGGGACTTCCATTCAACATCGGACGGAAGTTTCAATGAATACTCTCGCAGGCAAGATCGCCGTCATTAGCGGCGGAACGACCGGTATCGGCTTGGCGATCGCCCAGCGGTTCGTCGCCGAAGGCGCTCACGTCTTTATCTTCGGCCGTCGGCAAGGCCAGCTCGACGAGGCCGTCAAACTTATCGGACGCAACGTTACCGCGATTCAGGCCGACGGCGCGAATCTCGATGACCTCGATCGTGTTGCTGCGGTTGTCAGGGAAGAAAAGGGTGTCGTCGATATCATCGTGTCGAACGCGGGTTATACCGAGCAGGCTTCGATCGACACCATCACGCCTGAGCATTTCGACAAGGCATTCAACCTGATGGCGCGCGGCCCGGTCTTTCTGGTGAAAAAGCTGCTGCCCATGATGACGGGTGGTGGGTCGATCATTCTGGTTTCGTCGGCCATGCACGTGATGGGCATCCCAGGGCACACCGCCTACGCGGCGACGAAGGCCGCGTTGCGTTCCTATGCCCGCACGTGGGCTGCCGAATTCAAGGATCGCGGCATTCGCGTCAACATGCTGAGCCCTGGTGTCACCGACACCCCGATACTCGATTCCCAGTCGGCGACACGCGAGGATCTGGTGAGCATGTACAAGAGCATGGTCCCGATCGGCCGACTCGCCCGCGCCGAGGAGATGGCCAGCGCGGCGCTCTTTCTCGCCTCAGAACAGAGTTCCTATATGACGGGTGCCGATTTAATGAATGACGGTGGCATCGGCCAGGTGTGACGGTCGAAAAAGCCGCGGCGATGTTAGTCCGGCGTGTGCTATCTGACGCGCGCGTGGTACCACTCGACAGCGTCCTCGCCGGCGGGGATGTTGAACGGGCTCGATGAATCGGTCGCGGCGAGCCAAACCGCTTCGGCGACATCCGATGCATGCGTGACGGCCGTTTCTTTCTCCCACCTTGCGAAAACCTGCTGAGCGAGCGCGTCGTACGGCTCGGGAAATCCGTCTTTCATGCGTGCCCGTGCGTTGTCGCCGAAGCGGGTGGAAGGCGCGCGTCCCGGCAGCACGACACGCACGCGCACATTGAACTGCTCCAGTTCGAGTGCGAGCGATTCGCTGAACGCGTTGACCGCGGACTTGCTCGCGGTATAGACCGACAGCAGATGCAGCGGTCTGCACGTGACGGTCGACGTCACATTGACGATCACCCCTTCGCGGCGCTCGCGCAACTGCGGCAACACGGCCTGCGCCATCGCGATGGTGCCGAGCGTATTGGTCTCGAAGATATCGCGCACGGTGTCCATCGGCGTTCCTTCGAGCGCATTCAGAAAGCCGATACCCGCATTGTTGACGAGCACGTCGATCCGTCCGGCCGCATCGATGACCGCGCGAATGCTTTGCGGGTCCTTCACATCGAGGGCGAGAATCGAAAGACGATCGGAGCGCGGCAACACGTCTTCACGTGGCGTGCGCATCGTCGCGATCACGCGCCAGTCGCGATCCAGAAAATAACGCGCGATTTCGAGGCCAAAGCCGGACGAGCAACCGGTAATCAAGACGGTCTTCATGTCGAATCCTGTGGTTGGTGACAGTCCCGACACAATAAGTCCTGACAGCGAGGACTCGCTACAATCGAGCGTCCAGGTTTCATTCGAAATCGTCCGATCATGATCGACCCGCTCGCCGAAATCGTCACACTGCTCAAGCCGACACCCACGTTCTCGAAAGTGCTCAGCGGCGCCGGGCGCTGGCGCGCGAGCCGCACGCAAGTCGGCCAGCCGTTCTACTGCGTGGTGCTCGAAGGATCGCTGCGTCTATCCGTCAATGGTTGCGAGCCGCTGATTCTTCAGGCCGATGACTTCGTGCTCGTGCCCGAGGTGTTCAGTTTCACGATGACGAGCAGCGATCCGCCCGACGATGACGGCGTCTCCAATAGCGCGCCCGCGGCGCTGCCCGACGGCAGTTTTCGTTTCGGCGATGCATCGGTCGCGCCAGAAGCCCAATGGCTTGCGGGCCTCTGCGCGTTCGGTTCGCCGGATGCGGCCTTGCTTGTCTCGCTGTTGCCCAAGCTCGTGCACGTGCGCGGTGAACACAGACTCGCGACACTCGTCAAGCTCGTGAGGGAAGAATCGCGCGCGCAGCGGCCCGCGCGCGAGGTCGTGCTGGCGCGACTGCTCGAGGTGCTGTTCATCGAAGCGTTGCGAGCCACGGGAACCGGGGCATCGCCCGGACTCGTCCGCGGCCTCGCCGACCCCCGTCTCGCGCTCGCGATCCGTCATATGCACGAAAGCCCGCACCAGCCCTGGACGATCGCGCAACTCGCAAAAGCCGCCGCGCTTTCACGGTCCGCTTTCTTCGATCGATTCAGCCGCGCGGTCGGCGTCGCACCGATGGAGTATCTGTTGTCGTGGCGCATGGCTATCGCCAAGAATCTGCTGCGCTCGAACGAAGTCAGCATCGCGGCGGTCGCGGAACGTGTCGGCTACAGCTCGGCAAGCGCATTCAGCGTCGCGTTCACGCGTCATGTCGGACTGCCGCCGACGCAGTATGCTCGAGACGCGGCGAATGTCGTCGTCGCTCGATGAAGCTTCGTAGCGCAAGCGCCGTGTCTCGCCTCATGCGACCTGCGCATCGCCATCGTTAGCTGCCTCGCGCTCGAGCAGCGGATAAGCGAGCGCGCAGATGTGCGACTGAATCCGCACGAGATCGCGCAGCACGTCGAGATGCAATGAGCTCGACGCGATGCTGTCGGGCTTGCCCTCGCGCAGGCGGTCGAGATGAGCATCCCGCGCGGCGCGTTCAAGGCGCCGCAGCGCCTGTTTGTCCTCGAGCAGTTGCTCCGCGGTCTGCGTTCTTCCCGACACGAGCAGCGCCTGAGCCCGGTGAAAACTGTCGATCACCAACTGGTGCAGCGCGCGCAAGTCCTCGGCGCCTTCCGCGGAAAAGCTCACCTGTGCCTTGATCTTTTTCTGCGCCAGCTCCATCAGATTCTTGTCCACGATATCGCCGATATGTTCGAGGTTGATCACGGAGGTCATGATCGCCGAGGCCCAGCGCCGGTCTTCGTCGTCGAGCGACTCGCGCGTCACCTCGGTCACGTAGCTTTTGATCGCATCGTGCAGCATATCCACCGCATCGTCGCGGGCCACGATCTCGTGCACCGCGCGCCGGTCGTTTGCGATCAGCACCGGAACGCTCGCGCACAGCATCGCTTCGACGATATCGCCCATCCGGATCAATTCGCGGGTCGCGCATGCGAGCGCCTGCGAGGGCACCCGCAGCGCGGCTTCGTCGAGGTAGCGCGGCGCGTCGCCGTTCTCGGCGGCGCCCGGCGCCGGCAGCAGCCGTTCGAGAAGGCGCGCGACAGGGGCGAGCAGCCCGATGAAGACCACGGCGATCGCCACGTTCACGCCCGTGTGGAAGTCGGCGATCGCACGGGCGGGGCTGCCGTAGACCTGCTGGAGCAACGTTGCGAGTGGCGCGCACGCGGCGAGCATCAGCAGACACACGCCGCCGCGCAGCACGAGGTTGCCGGCCGGCAGGCGCCGGCGGCTGCGGTCGGCGCCTTTCGCTGCCTCGAAGTACGGGTTGAGCGCGCTGCCGATGTTCGCGCCGAGCACCATCGCGATCGCTGTGTCCATCGGCACGGTATGCAGGTTGGCGAGCGACATCACGAACAGTACGACCGGAATGCTCGAATGCGCGGCCCAAGTGAGCACGCACGCGAGCGCCGCATTCAGCACCGGCTCGCCTGTCAGCGCGCCGAGTACCGTGCGCAGGGCGGGGGCAGTCTCGGCGGGCTGCACGGTCGAGACGAGTAGCGTGAGCGCAAGCAACATCAGGCCGAGCCCGATCGACGCGCGGCCGAGATCACGATTGCGCGAGCCTTTGCCCTTCTCGAAGAGCGTCATGCCAACCAGCAGACACACCGGCGAGATCCAGCTCAGATCGAGCGAGAACGCCTGCACGATCAGCGTCGAGCCGACGTTGGCGCCCAGCATGATCGCGAGTCCGGTAACAGGCCGCATCAAACCGCGTGCCGCGAACGACGACGCGATCATGCCGGTCGCCGTGCTGCTCTGCAGCGCGCCGGTGATCGCGAGCCCGGCGCAGAACGCGTTCAGCCGGTTGCCGAGACTCTTCGCCATGAAGCGCTTGAGCGACGCGCCGAACGCGCGCATCAGGCCGGACTCGACCATATGAAGGCCCCACGTCAGCAGCGCGACGCCACCCGCGAGATGAAGCACGATCATTATCATCCGGCACCTCCGTTTATGTTTTTGTCGTGCGCATCTTTCAGGCCCGCTCAGCGCCCGCCGCGATTGCCTCCCCGAGTATGCGAGGCGCCTCCGGCATCTGCGCAGCTGTGAAGGTGAGCGTCAGCTCGCGGCTCTTTCGCTGAGGATGAGGGACACCGTCATCCACGCACCATTGCACGGTTCGAGATGCGCGAGAGCCCCATCAACACCGCGAGCGTGCCGATGCCGAGGATCATCGTGAGCGTCGCGGCGTCGAAGATCGCACCACGGTCCGACAGCGCGAAGATGCCCACCGGCAGCGTGACCCAGCCCGGCGGATAGATCATCAGCGTCGCACCGAGCTCGCCCATCGACAGCGCGAAGCTCAGGCTGAACGATGCGAGCAGGTACGGCGCGACGAGCGGCAGCGTCACGCGCGAGAGCTGGTAGAGCGGCCGGGCGCCGAGACTCTGGGCCACCTCGCCGTATTCGGGCGCGACCCGCGCAAGCCCGGCCGCCACGTTGCCGTAGGTGAACGCCGAGATCAGCAGGAAGTGCGCGATGAAGACGATCGCCGCCGTGCCGTTGAGCAACACCGGCGGCCGGCTGAACGCGACCAGCAACCCGAGCCCGATCGAAACCGACGGCACCGCGCTCGGCACGAAGAAGATCACGTCGAGCACGCGGCGCGGCAGGCCTTTGATGCGGCGCAGCGCGAGCGCGGCCCACGTGCCGCTGACGAGCGCCGTGACGCTCGCAACCACGCCGGTCAGTACGCTCACTCGCAGTTGGCTCGCCGAATCGGTATGCAGCACCCGCGCGTAGTGTTCGAGTGTCAGGTGGCTCGGCAGGATGCCGTTCCACTGTCCGCTGATGCTGGCGAGCGCGATCATCGCGACCGGCAGCCCGTAGACCGCGCAGAACAGCAACGCCGTGCCGCCCCACGTCAGCCATTTACCCCATCTAGCCCAGAGCAGCACGGCGACCTCCGCAAAGTGATACGACGGCCCGATAGCAGGCATAAAGCCCGAGCGATAGCGCGATATTGACGACGGCGATCACACACGCGGTGGTGTAGTCGAATTCCTGGATCGCTTTGTCGTAGATCAGCAGCGGCAACGTGATCACGTCTTTCGCGCCGATGAAAAGCACGATGCCGAACTCGTTGACGGTCAACAGCAGACACAGGCTGCCGCCCGCCAGCAGCGCCGGCAACGCGGCGGGCAGGATGATCTGCCGGATGATGCGCAGCGGCCGCGCGCCGAGGCTGCCCGCCATCTCGATCTGCGCACTGTCGATCTGCGAGAAGCACGCGAGCAGCGGACGCATGATGAACGGCGTATAGACCGTGATCTCCGACAGCACGACACCCCATTGCGTGTACAGGAAGTTGAGCGGCGGCAGCGGCAGATGGAACATCTCCATCAGCGACTGGTTCAGCAGTCCGGCCGAACCGTACACGAAGGTGAACGCGAGCGCGACGAGGAAGGTGGGCAGCGCGATGAACGTATCGATGAGCCGGCCCACGAAACGCGCGCCCGGAAATGGCACGAACGCGATCACGAGCGAGAACACGAAGCCGAGCACGAGGCATCCCGCCGACGCCGATACTGCGATCGCGATCGTGTGATAAAGCCCGCTCAGGAACTGGCGCGAGCGCAGCACGTGCTCGAAGTTCGCGAACGACAGCACATGCTGGTCGCCGCCCAACGCCTGGACGACGATCAACCCGAACGGGTAGAAGAACAGCGCGGCGAGCACCGCGAGCGGCGGCGCGATCCACAGGCCGCCCAGCGCCGCGGCCGGCGCCCGCGCACGGGCCGGCGGCGCGATGACGATATCAGCCATGACGTTCAGCCTCCGGTACGAGCGTGACATCCGCGGGATCGAAACGTACGCTGAGCGCCGCGCCTGGCTCCGGCGGCTCCGCGAGCGGCGCGCAGGTGAGCCGCAGCAGCTCGCCTTCGACGTCGAGCACGATGCTGTGCATTTCGCCGAGCCACTGCACGCTGACGACGGTCCCCGTCATCTGGTTCATGCGTTGCCCATCGGCGCCTGGCGTGCTGCCACCCGCAACGGACTGCAGATGATGCGGCCGCACGCACACGAAGCAGGCGGAGCCGGCCGCGAGCCCGTGATGGTTGCAGCCTTCGAGCAACTGGCCATGAAAGCGCACGCGGGCGCGCCCGTCGGCCATCGGTTCGAGCTGCTGCGTCGGCAGGACGTTCGCGCGGCCGAGGAACTCGGCGGCGAAGCGGTTCGGCGGATGACGATAGAGCCCTTGCGCGTCGCCGTAAGCGACCAGGTGGCCGTCGCGCATGATGCCGATGTGGTTCGCGAGTGTCAGCGCTTCGGTCTGGTCGTGCGTCACATATAGCACCGTGAGCGACGGCAGCGTGCGGTGCAGCTTCGCGAGTTCGTCGAGCATCGAGCGGCGGATCTGCGCGTCGAGCGCCGACAGCGGCTCGTCGAGCAGCAGCACCTTCGGACGGATCGCGAGCGCGCGGGCGATCGCCACGCGCTGCTGCTGGCCGCCCGACAGCTCGCGCGGATAGCGCTTCGCATACTTCGCCATACCGACGAGCCCGAGGCACTCGGGCACCCGTTCGCGAATCACCTCGGCATCCGCGCCACGGGCACGCAGCCCGAAGGCGACGTTGTCCTCGACGCGCATATGCGGAAACAGCGCGTAGTTCTGCACCACCATGCCGATGTTGCGTGCGTACGGCGGCAGCCGGGTCACGTCGCGATCGCCGATGGTGATACGCCCGGCGCTCGGCTGCACGAAGCCGGCGACGGCGCGCAATGCGGTCGTCTTGCCGGAGCCGGACGGGCCGATCAGCGCGACGATCTCGCCGGGCTTCACGGTCAGCGTCAGAGACTCCAGAATGGTCTGGCTGCCGTAAGCCACCGACACGCCTTCGAAACCGATACCGCTCGCTCCGTGCGCGATGACGGTCGGCGCAGCGGAGGCGCGCCGCTGCGGCCCCCGTTCCATGGTCATGGTTTTTGCCATTAGTCGCTCGTCGGTAGCTGGGTTAGTCGATGGAAATCGCCTGGTTGTAGGCGGCCACGTCGGGACGCAGCTCCTGGAGCACCTGGTTCCAATCGGGTTGCCAGATGTCGACGCCCTTCAGCAACGTATTCAACGTCTGGAAGTTGCTGTCCGACGGATGAACATCGGTGCGCACCGGGAAGCCGTACGCGACCTTGCTGACCTCCTGCTGCGCCGGCGCGCTCAACAGGAAATCGATCAGCTTTTTGCCGTTGCCGGCATGCGGCGCGTTCGCCACGAGGCCGACGTAGTAGGGCAACGCAAAGGTCGTGCGGCGGCCGTCGGGACCGGCCGGGAAGAACATCGCGACGTTCGGGTTGTCGTGCATCTGCGCGAGGTTCATCTGCATATCGCCGTTGGCCACGAAGAGCTCGCCTTTGTTGACGAGCGCCGTGAGCTTGCCGGTCGATGCCGAAGGCCCGAGGTTGTTGGTCTGCAGCTTGCGCAAATAGTCGAAGCCGGCCGGCTTGCCACCGAACGCGTGGAAGGTCTGCAGCATCAGCGCGGTGCCGTCGCCAGCCTGGCCCGGCGTCGAGTACTGGATCTTCTGCTTGAACTGCGGCGCGAGCAGGTCTGCGTAGGTCCTGGGCGGGCTCTTCAGCACCGCCGAGTTGTAGATGAAGCTCGGGTAGTTGCCGACCATCGCGTAGTACAGGCCTTTCGGGTCCTTGTCGCGCGTCTCGATCTTGTCGGCGCCCGCCGGCGAATAGGACTGCAACAGGCCGTCAGCCGCGGCTTTCTGCATGAAGGGCGGCAGCGTCACGAGCACGTCCGCCTGGGTGTTCGACTTCTCCTTGCTCAGCCGGTCCACCACGCCGCTCGAGCCGGCCTCGATGTACTGCACCTTGATGCCGGTCGCCTTCGTGAAGGCTTCGAACTGATTGCCGAACCAGCTCGGCGAACCGTCGTGCAAACCATCCGCGGCATAGATGGTCACGACGTCGGACTGTGCGTAAAGGGGGGGCGTTGCCATGGCGAGCGCGCAGGCGGCGAGAGCCATCAGACGAGTTTTCATATCCATCCTTCCTTGCGTTGAGTTCGGATGAGGTCAGCATTTCACTTGGTCGCGCGGCCGGTCACTCCCAGGGCAGCGACCAGGTCCGCACATTCGAATAGCTCTTCATTGCCTCGACCATGCCCTCCTTGTAACCATTGCCTGAATCCTTGATGCCGCCGAACGGCGACATCTCCGTGCGATAGCCGGGCACTTCCCAGACGTTCACGGTGCCGACTTCCAGCTCCCTGACGAAGTGCGTGATGTAGTCGAGCCGGTTCGTGCAGACGCCCGACGAAAGGCCATATGCGGTCGAGTTCGAAACCCGGATCACTTCATCGAGCGCATCGGGCACGCGGATGATCGGAATCACCGGGCCGAAGGTCTCTTCGCGCACGAGTTCGCAGTCGTACGGCACGTGATCGACGACGGTCGGATGGAACAGCGCGCCCTCGCGCGGCGCGCCGTAAAGCACCCGGGCACCGTGGGCCTGCGCATCGGCCACGCGTCGCTCGAACAGTTGCGCGGACGCCTCGTTGATGACGGTGCCCACGTCGACGGACGGGTCCATCGGATCGCCGCACTTGAGCTTTTTCGCATGCACGAGCACGCGCTCGACGAACGCGTCGGCCACGCTTTGCACCACGAGAATCCGCTTGACCGCCGTGCAGCGCTGCCCCGAATTTTTCGTCGCACCGGTTACCGCGAGCTGCGCGGCCTTGTCGAGATCGGCGTCCTCCATCACGATCAGCGGATCGTTGCCGCCGAGTTCCAGCACCGTGCGGCGATAGCCGGCGTGCTGCGCGATATATTTGCCGACCCGCACGGAGCCTGTGAACGTGACGAGATCACAGTGCGGATCGGTGATCATCGCATCGCCCATCGTGCGCGGATTGCCGGTGACGACACTCAGCATCTCGGGCGGCAGGCCCGCTTCATAGAGCACGTCGGCAAGCGCGAGCGCGGTGAGCGGCGTGAGCTCGGTGGGCTTCAGCACCACGCGGTTGTTGGTCGCGATCGCGGGCGCCAGCTTGTGGCTCACCATGTTCAGCGGATGATTGAACGGCGTGATCGCCGAAATCACGCCGAGCAGCGGCAGCCGCGTGGTGAAAATCTTGCGGTTCTTGCCGTTCGGGCTGATATCGCAGGAATAGACCTCGCCGTCGTCCTTGATCGTGAGCTGCGCCGCGAACGACCACACGTCGTAGGCGCGGCTCGCCTCGTAAAGCCCATCCTTCCAGCACAGCCCCGACTCCGCGGTGATCAGGCGCGCGAAGTCTTCCTTGCGTTCGCTCAGGATCTCGGCCGTGCGCTGCAGGATGCGCTGACGCTCGAAGCGCGTGAGCCGCGGCTTGAATGCGTGCGCTTTTGCGAACGCCTGTTGCACGTGTTCGGGACGACCCGCGGGCACGGTACCGACGACCTCGTTCGTGTACGGGTTGAAGACTTCGAGCAGCTCGTCGGTGCTCGTGTGTTGGCCGGCGATGCGCATCGATTCCTGCCTGAAGGCGGGTTTGGTCATGACGTTCATCGAATACCTCGTTCAATGATCCGGTGGAGCCCGCAGGCCGCCGCGAGATGCGGGACGCGCGGGTTGTTGTGATCGACGCGTTATGCCGCGGCGGACTGCGATACGTGGTTCAGCGCGACATCGAAGATGTCGAAGTTGCGCAGCGCGCGGTCCGCCGGCCAGTCGGTCTTGCGGTTGACGATCAGCGGCACGTTCTCTTCCGTTAGCCCGCCATGCGAACGCAACGGCTCGGTCAGTCCCGACAGGTCGTGACGCGCGGCGCTGGTGCCGAATACCTTGGCACGTGTGCCGACCACGACGACGTCGCCGATACGGTCGGGCGGCAGCTCGAAGCGTTCGCAGGCCTCGGCGCTCGTCAGCGCGAGCTGGATGCCTTCGGTCTCGCGCAGCCGTTCGAGCAGCGCCGCTGCTTCAGCCGCTGCGAGCCCCTCGGGCAGATAGATGGTGGCGAAAGAGCCAAGCGCCCCGTGATGCGCGACGTACGGATCGGTGATGGGCAGGATCACGCGCGAGCGGCCTGCGCCGGTCCATTCGTCGAACAGGTCTTGCAGGTACAGCACGTCGGGCGCGCCATCCGCGCGATGCTTGCCGTTCATGCCGTGATCGGCGGTGATTGCCAGCACGCAGCCTGCCGCATCGAGCGCGCCGACGTAGCGGTCGAACATCGCGTAGAACTCGTTGGCCTTGGGCGATCCCGGCGCCGCCTTGTGCTGCACGTAGTCCGTCGTCGACAGGTACATCAGGTCAGGTCGAAACGTGTCGAGCAGTTTGACGCCTGCCGCGAACACGAACTCGGACAGGTCGGCCGAATACACATCCGGCAGCGGCTTGCCGACGTAGGCGAGCACGTCGCCGAGGCCGTTCTGGGCGCGGGTGGCCTCGTTGGCCTTTTCAGCCGAAAAGGCGATTGCGCGGCCGCTCGTGAAGTCGAGCCCTTTGCCGAGCAGCGTGCGCAGCTTGTCCTTCGCGGTGACGACGGCGACCTTCGCGCCGGCGTCGTGGAACGTGGCGAAGATCGTCGGCGCGCGCAGGAAGCGGGCGTCGTTCATCATCACTTCTTCGCCGCTCGCGCGGTCGTAGAAGTAGTTGCCCGCGATGCCGTGCACTTTCGGCGGACGGCCCGTCACGATCGACAGATTGTTCGGATTCGTGAAGCTCGGAATCACGCATTGGGCGATGCGGCTCGTGCCCGTGCGCAGCAGCTTCGCGAGATGCGGCGCGTGCCCGGCCTTCGCTGCTTGCTCGATATAGGCGGGCTCCGAACCGTCGAGGCAGATCACCACGACCGGCTCCGCCGGAAAGCGATAGTCGCGCCCATTGATGCTCAGCACGGTGTCTTGCAGCGTACTCATGATGTCCCCCTTCAGGCCGTTTTTGCGACTGGCGCGTTCATGCCCATTTCATCGAGCACCTCACTGATCGCACCGAGCGCCGCGCGCATCTCGCGCTCGCCGAGCCGGCCGATGCAGCCGATGCGAAACGAGTCCGCGACGGTCAGCTTGCCCGGATAGATCACATAGCCGCGCGCCTTCAGGCTGTCGTAGAAGCGCTGGAATTCGAAGCGCGGGTCCTCGGGCATATGGAAAGTCACGATGATCGGAGCCTGCAGCGCTTCAGCCAGCAGCGGCTTGAAGCCGAGCGCGCGCATGCCTTCGACGAGAATCCGGCAGTTGTTGCGATAACGCGCGCCGCGCCCCGCGACGCCCCCTTCGGCATCGAATTCCTCCAGCGCTTGATGGAACGCGACGATCACGTGCGTGGGCGGCGTGAAGCGGTACTGGCTGGTCTTTTCGAGGTTGGTCCACTGCTCGTGCAGATCGAGCACGAGCGTGGTCGCGTTGCCCTGCGTGCGGGAGAGCGCTTCACGTCGGCAGATCACGAAGCCGAGACCGGGCACGCCCTCGATGCACTTGTTCGACGACGCGGCGACCGCATCGATATGCATCGTCTGCACGTCGAGCGGCAACGCACCGAACGCGCTCATCGAATCGACCAGATAGCCCTTGCCGTAGCGGGCCGCGAGCGCGCCGATCTGCGCGATCGGATTGAGAATGCCCGCGGTGGTCTCGCAGTGGACCGCGAACACATGCGTGATCGACGGCGAGGCGGCCAGCACCTTGTCGATCTCGGCGAGATCGGGCGGCGTGTCCTCGGCCGTTTCGTGCACGACGGCTTTGCGGCCGGCGATTTCGAGGATGCGCTTCGCGCGCTTGCCATACGCGCCGTTGATCAGCACAAGCACCTCGCCGCCGGGCGGCACGAAAGTGGTGAGCATCGCCTCGACGGCGAAGGTGCCCGAGCCCTGCATCGGCACCGTCACCCAATCGCGCGCGCCATTGGCGATCGCGGCAAGGCGCGCGAGCACCGAGCGGTTGATCTCGATGAAGTTGGCGTCGCGCGAGCCCCAGTCGTGAACCATCGCGGCCTTGACGGTGCGTGACGTGGTCAGTGGTCCGGGGGTCAGCAACAGCGGATCGCCGGTTTCGGAACAAGCCGGCGATGCATACGTGGAACCGGTCATCGATGTCTCCTTGTGGGTCGATTTGGGTACTGCGCAGGTGCGTGAGACCCACTCTAGGGGCTGCAACAAAAACAGTCAAGATGCCAAAAAATGCCACATTCGGGTCGACACGCGAAACGCCACCTGGAAGTTGGCGAAGTCCGTGTTGGATATGGGGAAGCGGCCTCCACTCGGGACAAACCCGCATGGGGAGGCCGGAAGGGGGTGACCGGGGTTGGTCGAGTGCATCGCGCGGCCGGTTGCGGCACCGGTCAGAAGGCCAGTGGCCTGCCGTCAGCGCCGAAACCCACGCCCCGGAATCAGAACAGCCGCATCAGCGCAAGGCCGGCCAACGTCAACGTAGCGGCCGCGGTACGCACGCGGCTGAACGGCTCCTTGAGCACATACACGGCGATGATGCCGGCGAACACCACGCTCGTCTCGCGCACTGCCGCCACGAGGGCGATCGGAGCGACGGTCATCGCCCAGATCACGATCCAGTACGCCGCGAGCGACATCGCGCCGCCCGCGAACCCCGGCAGCAGGAAACGCCGCAGAGGCGCCATGCCGGCCGGCCCGTAGCGATACAGGCAAAGCGTCAGCATCGGCAACGCATCGAACACGAACAGCGTCGCCGCATAGGCGTTGGGATTGCCGGCGACGCGTGCGCCCACGCCGTCGACGACCGTGTAGCCCGCGATCGTCACCGCCGTGAGCAGCGCGAAGCCGAGCGCGACACGGTTTTCCGATGCGGAGTGATGGCGGCCGCGCAGCGACAGCAGCAACACGCCGCTGCCGAGCAGCACGACTCCCGCGACGCCGCCCGCGCTCATCGTCTCGTGCAAGACCGTGACGGAGACGAGCGCGGTGATCAGCGGCGCGGAGCCGCGCGCGATCGGATAGATCTGGCTCATGTCGGCACGACGGTATGCCTCGCTCAGACACACGTAGTAGCCGAAATGAAGCGCCACCGATCCCGCCACCCAAGGCCACGCAGCAGGCCGAGCGAATCCGGTGAACGCGAGCGACGGCAGCGCGATCAGGCCGCAGGCGATGCACAGCAGGGTCATCGCCAGAAAAGGATCGAGGCGCACCTTGATCACCGCGTTCCAGCCCGCATGCAAAAGCGCGGCCGACAGCACGGCGAAAAACACGGGAAGCGTCATCGTCATGCTAGCTGTGGCGATTGGCGATGATGACTTCCCAGCGCTGTTCGGCGCAGGCGCGGACGATGCCCGCGGGCGGCTCCGCGTCGACGATCAGTCCGGCGATATGCGGCACAGGCGCGATCAGCACGGGCGTCTGCTGTTCAAACTTGCTGTGGTCCGCGAGCACGTAAACCTTCTTGCCCGACTTCATCATCAGATGACGTTGCTCGGCGGCGAGCCGCGAGTAGTCGGTGAATTCGCCTTCGGGCGAGATGCCGCCCACGCCGACAAACACGAGATCGGCGCGGAAATGGCTGAGCGCGGTCATCGTCTCGACGCCGATAGCGGCTTCGTCGTTCGGGTCGATGTCGCCGCCGAGCACGACGACCTTCACCCCGGGCGCGCGGCACAGCATCAGTGCGATCGGCAGGCTGTTGGTGATCACGGTCAGGTCGCGATGATGCTGCAGCGCCTCGGCGAGGCCCAGCGTAGTCGAGCCCGAGTCGATCAGCACGACCATGCCATCCGCGACGAGTCGTGCGGCCGCGGCACCAATGGCCGCCTTGCCCAGCGCGTTGACCGCCTCGCGGCTTGCCAGCGACGGTTCGGCGACGGGCCGCTTCGCCGCGCCGCCGTGCACGAGATTCGCGCGGCCCTGTTCCGCGAGAGTCTTCAGGTCGCGGCGGATCGTTTCGCGCGACACGCCGAGCGTCGCCGACAGGTTCGCGACGCTGACCGAGCCGCTCGCCTCGAGGCTTTGCACGATGTAGTCGATGCGCTCGATCGCGAGTCGGCGGTTCGGGTTCAATGAAGCGGGCACGGGCCCCGCTGAGCGGTTATCGAGCATGGTGTGGCTCTCCGTGCGTATCGTCGGCGGTGGCGTCGCTGGTTGCCTGGCAAGTTGCGTCGGGCAGACCGCGCAGGGGCGACCGATGCGCTGCCTCGCCCGGTCCTTCCGTCTCTTCTGCAAGGGCAGCGGTCATCGGCGCGGCCGTGCTGCCCGGATAGCGCACCTCTACGCGTGCCGCGGCGAAGATCCGGGCATAGTGCGCGTCGAGCGGCGCATCGGTGACCAGCACGTCGATCTCGTCGGCGTTCATCGCGCGCACCAGCGCACTGTGCTCGAACTTGGCGTGCACGGCGACGACCACTCGCTGCCGTGCTTGCCCGAACGCGGCACGCGTGAACTCGACATCCCACGGCTGTGCGTCCATGAAGCGTCCCGCGCGATCGACGGCCGTCACCGAGACGATTGCGTACTTGACGTGAAACTGCCGGATGTAGGCGAGCACCGGCTCGCCGAGCGCGGCGGCGTCGTCCGCGCAGAGCTCGCCGCCCGCCATGAACACGCGATTGCCGTTGTGCTGCGCGAGCAGGCTGGCGATGGCGGCGGAGTTGGTGATCACCGTGAGCCGGGAGCGCCTGCGCAGCGCCTGGGCGATGTGCGTGCAGGTGGTACCGCTGTCGAGAATCAGCGAGTCGCCGTCTTGCACGAGGTCACAAATCTGCTGCGCGACGATTTCTTTTTCCGCCCGGTGCTCGTGCATACGCCGCCGGAACGGCGACTCTTCCAGATGGCTTGGCAGCATCACACCGCCGTGCACCTTGATGAGCAGACCCTCCTCGATGAGCGGCTTGACGGTGCGGCGGATCGTTTCGTCCGATACGGCGAGCGCCTCGGCGAGCTGGGCGATCGAGGTGGTGCCCTGCGACTGGGCGATCCGCAAAATCTCGGCACGGCGTAGCAACGGATACATAAGCGGCCAGGGTGCAAAAACAGAAAGGGGCGCGATGCGTAACGGCGTGTCGGGTTTCGACCGCCACGATGCCACAAAATAACACATATTCCCTCGCCGATCGGGATTTTGTTGCGGTTGGATTATCCGCGGCCGCGACTCGAAAAAGACAAGGGGGCAGGTGTCTCGCGGATTCCTGGCATAGGTCAAAGACCCATTAGTCATGGCATTGAGGGCGAATCTTCGTCGTGTTCAGCTCTCCGTTGCCTCCCGGCGATTTCCGGTTTTTGTTGTTTTTTGCGTTTTTTTGTTGCAGTCTATGGCCACAGCGTTTTCCACACATTGCCACACACTTCCAAAAGGCGAGGTCGCCCGATGTCCACGGAAATCCCAAGCCATGCTCGTGTCGTCATCATCGGCGGCGGCATCGTCGGTTGCTCGGTTGCGTGGCACCTGACGAAGCTCGGCTGGACCGACGTCTTGCTGCTCGAACAAGGGCAACTATCGTGCGGCACCACCTGGCATGCGGCCGGTCTCGTCGGGCAGTTGCGGGCGCAGGAAAGCATGACGAAGCTGATCCGCTACTCGACGAAGCTTTACGCGGAGCTCGAGGCCGAGACCGGCCTCGCCACGGGCTGGAAGCAGTGCGGTTCGCTGTCGGTCGCGCGCACGGCAGAGCGCATGACCCAGCTGAAACGCACGGCGGCAGTCGCGCGCGCCTATGGCGTGGCCTGCGAAGTCATTGGACCGCGCGAGGCCGGTGAACTGTGGCCGGTGATGCGCACCGACGATCTGCTTGGCGCGGTCTGGCTGCCGGGCGACGGCAAGGCGAATCCCACCGATCTGACGCAGTCGCTCGCGCGCGGCGCACGCATGCGCGGCGCACATATCGTCGAAAACGTTCGCATCACCGCAGTGCGGACTCGCCCGGCGCGCCAGGGCCGCGAGGCCTGCGGCGTCACATGGCGTCGCAAGGGCGGCGCCGAAGGTACGCTGCACGCCGATATCGTGGTCAATTGCGCAGGCCAGTGGGCCAAGGCGGTCGGGCGGATGTGCGGCGTCACGGTGCCGCTGCATTCGGCCGAGCACTACTACATCGTCACCGAGCCGATCCCAGGCGTGCATCGCGATCTGCCCGTGATGCGCGATCCGGACGGCTACATCTACTTCAAGGAGGAAGTGGGCGGCCTCGTGATGGGCGGCTTCGAGCCGAACGCGAAGCCGTGGGGCATGGCGGGCATCCCCGAGAACTTCGAGTTCCAGCTGCTGCCGGATGATTGGGATCAGTTCGAGATCCTGATGCAAAACGCGCTCGTGCGCGTGCCGGCGCTCGAAACCGCGCAAGTCAGGCAGTTCTATAACGGGCCCGAATCGTTCACGCCGGACAACAACTTCATCCTTGGCGAGGCGCCTGAGTTGCGCCGCTTTTTCGTGGCCGCCGGGTTTAACTCGATGGGCATCGCGTCGGCAGGCGGCGCGGGCATGGCGCTCGCCGAGTGGATCGTTGCCGGCGAGCCGACTATGGACTTGTGGCCGGTCGACATCCGCCGCTTTGCGCGCTTCAATGGCAACGACACGTGGCTGCACGACCGTGTAAAGGAAACGCTCGGCCTGCATTACGCGATGCCGTGGCCCAACCGCGAGCTCGATACGGCGCGGCCATTCCGGCGTTCGCCGTTGTATGCGCTGCTGCGCGACGACGGCGCGTGCTTCGGCAGCAAGATGGGCTGGGAGCGCGCCAACTTTTTCGCACCGAGCTCCGGGGAAGCGCGCATCGACTACGCCTTCGGCCAGCAGAACTGGCTGCCGTGGAGCGGCGCCGAGCACCGCGCGTGCCGCGAGCGGGTCGCCCTGTTCGACATGAGCTCGTTCGCGAAACTGCTCGTCAAGGGGCGCGACGCCGAAGCGGTGCTGCAAGGCATCGTAGCGAACGACGTCGCCGTGCCGCCCGGCACCACCGTCTATACCGGCGTGCTGAACGAGCGCGGCAACTACGAATCGGACGTGACGCTGACCCGCCTCGCCGACGACCAATACCTGATCGTGACGGGCTCGGCGCAGGCAACGCGTGACCTCGATTACCTGGAGAAGGCGATTGCGCCCGAGCGCCACTGCGTGGTGGTCGATGTCACGAGTCAGTACGCAGTGCTCGCGGTGATGGGGCCGCACGCTCGCGCGCTGTTGCAAAGCGTGTCGAAGGCGGACTGGAGCAACGAGGCGTTCCCGTTTGGCCAGAGCCGCGAAGTCGACATCGGCTACGCGACGGTACGGGCGACGCGCCTAACCTACGTGGGCGAGTTGGGCTGGGAGTTGTATGTGCCGGTCGAATTCGCGGTCGGCGTCTATGAGACCTTGCACGCGGCTGGTAAGCCGTTCGGCCTCGTCAACGCCGGTTACTACGCGATCGAATCGCTGCGGATCGAGAAAGGCTATCGGGCTTGGGGCCGCGAACTTTCGCCGGATTGCAATCCGTTCGAGGCAGGCCTCGCGTTCGCCTGCAAGCTCGACAAGGACATCGACTTTCGCGGTCGCGATGCGCTTCTGCGTCTGCGCGACGCGCCGCTGCGCCGCCGTCTCCTGACCCTGACGGTCGACGGCGCCGACCATCTGATGCTGTGGGGTGGCGAAGCTATCCTGCGCGACGGCAAGCCGGTAGGGGCGGTGACCTCGGCCGCGTTCGGGCATAGCTTGCGATGTCCGGTCGCAATGGCTTTCGTGAACCGCGCCGATGGTCCCGCGGATGCCGCGTGGCTCACGCAAGGCCGCTATACGATCGACGTGGCGGGCGAACAGGTGAGGGCAGCCGTGCATCTGAAGGCGCCGTACGATCCGCGATCCGAGCGCGTGAAGGGCTAGATGCTCCGGCCGTCGATCCAGGCCTTGGAACGGTCCTGCGAAAAGCACCTGTGTCGGCGCCGACGAAACGATTCATGCATTTGATAACAACCGATCGTCAGCTACCTATCCGGCCGATGCCGCGGGACGCTGCTCAATGGCTGCTTCGTCGCTCTCTCGCACGGTCAATCTGTTCCTCACCGACTTGACACCGAGCACCGATCTCGCCGCATTGGCGGCGCGCGAGATCTGCCAGCTCTCCGGCACCGTGCCGGTGAGCGTAACGACGCCGTGGCTCGCCCTGATGTGAATCTTTGAATCATCCATATCCGGTACGCGCCTGAGGGCACGGCGAACGTCGCGAACTATCGAAGTATCCGGCTTGGGTCGAGGCGGCGAGCCCGAGGCCGCCACCTTTTGTGCGACCACGTCGAACGTCGCGCTAAGACCTGGTTGCCCGTTCGCATAGGCCGAGCCACTCGCGATGGCCGCTACTAACGTTGCGCCGATTATTCTGCTCGCATTGCTCTTATTCATGCTGCCTCCGTTGAGTTCTGTCGACCTTGCGGTTCAAGACAGAAAGATGGGGCGCGGCTCCGCCGTTCATAGCGTTAAGCATACCAACACTGAGGTAGCGACCCTGCGCGATGTTTTGATCGATCAGACGGCCGAACTTCTCGACACCATGCTCTTTCAGAGCCATCCAGACTTTGAGCGCGCGGAAACCTCTGGAGGTCTGCAATCCATACTCATATAACCAGGGAGCCGAAGCAATTCCACGCGGTGTGGGTTGCAGATATTCCGGAGTCAGCGCGAATGCACGTCGATGCGCAGCGGCGTCGCGAACGAGCGCGCAAGTCTCCCAGTGCCCCGGTGAAGTTGCTTGCGCCCATATACCAAGACCACAAGCGAGGATGTATGTTGCCCAGTGGATAGGGCATCAAATTGTCGCCAAGCTCGTGATAGATGGCGTTTTCGCGAAACACCGGTTCATACCGCTCCATTCCGAGGCTGTGCAGCCATACGGCGACGTCCACGAGCCCTCCTGACAGGGAGGTTTCGAATCCGTCAAAGATAGCACGCGGTTACACCGCGCCCGCCCCGCGCTTCGAGCGTGCCAACGCCAGCGCCAGCCTTGCGCCGACCTCGGCATTGTGTTTTACGAGCGCGATGTTTGTCGCCAGGCTGCGCCCGCCTGTCAACGCCTTGATGCGCGCCAGCAGGAAGGGGGTGACGGCCTTACCGGTGATTCCTTGCGCAGCGGCCTCGTCGAGCGCCTGCCGAGTCAGCGCGTCGATCTCTTCGGCCGACATCGCTGCCGCTTCCGGCACCGGCGTGCTCAACACCACACCGCCGTCGAGCCCCAGGTCCCACTTGGTGCGGATGAACCGTGCCTGCTCCGCCGCGTCGTCCAGCCTGAAGTCCGCGCGAAAGCCGCTGTCACGCGTGTAGAACGCCGCAAAATTGTCCTGTTCGCAACTGAGCACCGGCACGCCGTGGGTTTCCAGGTATTCCAGGGTGAGCCCGATGTCCAGGATGGACTTCGCACCGGCGCAGATCACCGCGACCGAGGTCTTCGCGAGTTCCTGCAGGTCGGCCGAGATGTCGAAGGTCTCCTGGGCGCCTCGATGTACGCCGCCAATGCCGCCGGTGACGAAGACCTCGATGCCGGCCAACGCCGCGCAGATCATCGTGCCAGCCACGGTCGTGGCGCCCAGGCCGCCACCGGCCAGCACCGCCGGCAGGTCACGGCGGCTGACCTTATGCACGTGGTCGGAACGGCCGATCATTTCCAGTTCGTCGTCCGAAAGGCCGATGTGGATTCGCCCGCCGATCAGCGCGATAGTCGCGGGCTCGGCGCCCGCGTCACGGATCAACGCCTCCACTTCGCGCGCGGTGCGAACGTTCTCCGGGTAAGGCATGCCATGCGCGATGATGGTCGATTCCAGCGCCACGAGCGGGCGACCGGCGGTCTGCGCAGCGGCCGCAGGCGCGCTCCAGGTCAACCAGGAGCGTGCAAGGTTGGCAACCATGTCGATCCTTTCGGGGGGCGATTCACCGAAGTATGCGGTACGAGACCGGGTTAGGCGTCCGTGTGTCCCTGGCGCCTTAAAACGACATGCGTGGCTTTGTCCGACGGTACGAATTCAACGCATTCGTACCCCAGAGCCCGCAAGTCGACCCCTTCGAACAGCGATTCTCCCCGGCCGAGCAGGACCGGCGCGATGGCAATGTGCAGTTCGTCGACGAGGCCCTCGCGGAGATACTGCCGGATTGTCTGCGGCCCACCGCCGATCCGCACGTCCATTCCGGCAGCGGCCTCGCGGGCGCGGTCGAGCGCCTCGCGAATGCCCCCTGTGATGAAGTGGAACGTCGTGCCGCCTTTCATCTCGATCGGGGCACGCGGATGATGGGTCAGGACGAAGACCGGGACGTGATACGGCGGACTGTCTCCCCACCAGCCTTTCCAGTTGGTGTCCGGCCACTCCCCACGAATTGGGCCGAACATGTTCCTGCCAAGAATCCAGGCCCCGACATTCTCAAAGCCACGGGCGGCGAAATCATCGTTGACGCCGGTCGTACCGCCGTCGTTGCCGAACAAGGCCCGCTGGAACGTGCGGGTTGGGACTAGCCACTGATGCAATTCCGTCCCGCCAACGCCGAGCGGATTGTCAATGTCCTGATTCGGCCCTGCACCGTATCCGTCGAGCGAGATGGTGAAGCCCTGAACGCGAACGCGTGTCATCGTTTCCCTCCGATTGGACGCCTAACGTAATGTGGACTGTAAATCAGCATGGTTGCCGGAACTACGCGAAATTGTCGGGCAGCAGATTTATGCTTAACCATACGTGTTTAAGAGAATTTCCTGAATTCGTAAGGTGGCATACAGCAGTGATCGTCCGCCCACAGTATTGCCTGCGGCAGGCGTACGATAAACAGCATCGTCCCGTTGTCGGGGGGCTTGATTGATGGAGGATCGAGATGAGACGCCTTTATTTCCTCGCACCCGACACGACGACGGCGAAGGCGATCGTAGACGACTTGCTGCGGTCGCGGATCACATGGCGGCATATCCATGTTCTCGCGAATCACAGTGTCGCACTCGAAGAGTTACCCGAGGCAACTTTGCTGCAAAGCAGCGACGTCGTGCACTCCCTCGAACGCGGCGTGGCGCTCGGCGGTGCGACCGGAGCGCTCGTTGGCCTCGTGGCGCTGGCGTTTCCTCCCGCGGAGCTCGCCATTGCGGGCGGAGCCGTCGTCGCATTGACGTTGGCGGGAGCCGGCTTCGGGGCCTGGACGGCCGCGATGATCGGCGTCGGCGAACCGAACGCACAACTCGAGCGTTTTCGCGGCGCCATACGTGACGGCCAGTTCCTGATCATGGCCGACGTGCCTGGATCGCGAGAACAGGAGATCGAGCAGATGGTCGCGCAGCACGTACCGAAGGCCGATCTGGAGGGCGCGGAACCCACCACACCGATCTTCCCGTGAGCAGCGGCTGAGACGAGGCCATCGGCGTCGGCCGGACGGGTAACGGAGGCGTTTCCGCCGATGCCGCTGCGGGCAGCTTTCGTTAGAATCTGTTTTCGATTCTTTTACTCGTCAATTACTGGAGGCGAACGTGCCAGGTTTACTTCCCGATGTCGACCGCGAGGGACTCCTCGAATATTCGGTCGTGTACACCGACCGATCGATCAATCATATGTCGGAGCTCTTTCAAGGCGTCGTACGCGATATTTCCGGCACCCTGAAAAAAGTCTACAACGCAAAGTCGGCCGTAATCGTCCCGGGCAGCGGCACGTTCGGCATGGAAGCCGTCGCCCGGCAGTTCGCGACGAACAGCAAGTGTCTGGTCATCCGCAATGGCTGGTTCAGTTATCGCTGGTCACAGATTTTCGACATGGGCGGCATTCCGTCCGAATCGATCGTGTTGAAGGCGCGTCCGGTCGGCCAACAAAGGCAGGCCCCCTATGCACCGGCTCCGATCGAAGAAGTGGTCGCCGCGATCAAGGAGCACAAGCCGGATCTGGTGTTCGCGCCGCATGTGGAAACCGCATCCGGAATGATGCTGCCCGATGCCTATATGCGCTCGGTGTCCGACGCCGTGCATGCGGTCGGCGGCATGTTCGTTCTCGACTGCATCGCCTCCGGCACGATCTGGGTGGACATGCAGGCCAGTGGCATCGATGTGCTGATCAGCGCACCGCAAAAAGGATGGAGCGCGTCACCTTGCTGCGCCATGGTCATGCTCAGCCCGCTCGCCCGCGAACGAATCGACGCGACGACCAGCACCAGCTTCGCCTGTGATCTTCGCAAGTGGCTGCAGATCATGGAAGCCTACGAGAACGGCGGGTTCGCGTACCACGCCACGATGCCGACGGACAGTCTCGCGACGCTGCGCGACGTCATGAAGGAAACCGAAGCATATGGCTTGGACAAAGTGAGAGCCGAGCAGCTTGAACTCGGCAAGCGCATTCGTTCACTGCTGAGTGACAAAGGCTTCAAAAGCGTGGCGGCCGAAGGTTTTCAGGCTCCGGGCGTCGTGGTCTGCTATACGGACGATGACGGCATACGATCCGGCAAGAAGTTCGCCGATGCCGGTTTGCAGATCGCGGCCGGCGTTCCTCTTCAATGCGACGAGCCTGAAGACTTCAAAACCTTCCGCGTCGGATTATTCGGCCTGGACAAACTGCATGACGTCGAGGGTTCGGTCGCCAGGTTCGCCAAGGCGCTGGACCGTATTGTCTAGAGCGTCTTTCCGAAGCACGTGCGCATGGCTCGCCTTCGCAGCCGCATCGGCGGGAGCACTCCGGAGCCTGCCGGAATAGCTATGCGCACTCTGGATCGTGACAACACACGCAAATCTTGTTTCCCTCTGGGTCGCGAAAATACGCCCCGTAATAGTTCGGGTGATAGTGCGCGCGCAAACCGGGAGGGCCTTCGCAAGAACCTGAATTTGCCAGCGCGGTAGCGTGTGCGTTGTCGACTGAACGACGATCAGGCGCAAGCAATGCCGCCATCTGGCCGTTCCCGTGTTCTGCGGGGTTGCCATCATATGGCCTGCCGATAAGGAAAAGCGGACGCGGCATACCCACGGCCATCCAACCAGCCCACGGTCTATCTGGCTCGCAAAACTTCAGTTGATGTCCCAACTCGCTCATGACAGCCGAATAGAACTTCAACGCGCGGTCAAAGTCATTCACCCCAACGAATACATGCGAAATCATCCTGCTACGTTCCTGTTCGAGAGTCGCGATGTCTGTTCACGTTAGCACGCGGAGTTGCGCTCGACCAATCAGGCGTCCGCGAGTGCCGCGCCTGCGAGTGGAAAACCTGGAAGCTTCGATTAATGAATCTGTAATAGCAAGCGACAGAACCGTGCACGCATGCCCCATATTGGACGGACAACAGGAAAGCGCGCTCGCGCATGGTGCCAGGGTACATGCCGCATACCATGAAGAAGCCTTCTGACAGTCCCGCCATTCAATCCCGCTCCGTCTCTCACGGCATCCATCTGATCGCCGAAAACCCAACGCGCGGCTTCTCCGATAACTCTCCCGCTCCAATACGGTTCGTGCGAATGGCATGACAGTTGCTTTGAACGTCCCCGCGCGCTGAGCCACCGTCAACGGCGGCCAGCATCGGGATGGGCGATCAACGGAGAGGCAAATTGAAACTAATAAGTGCGGTCATCAAGCCATTCAAGCTAGATGAGGCTCGTGAAGCCTTGTCATCGCTTGGCGTCTCTGGAATCACGGTAACGGAGGTCAAGGGCTTTGGGCGTCAGAAGGGCCATACCGAGATGTATCGGGGCGCGGAGTACGTCGTCGATTTCCTGCCGAAAGTGAAGATCGAGGTCGCCGTCCCGGATGACATCGTCGATCAGGCTATCGAAGCGATCGAGCGTGCCGCGCGCACTGGAAAGATTGGTGACGGCAAGATCTTCGTAACATCGATCGAGCAGGTGATCCGGATCCGCACCGGCGAGACCGGCGCCGACGCCCTATAAAGACACTGGGATAAGAGGAAAGAGAGATGCGCAAACTGTTGATGACTTTGTTGATGGCGGGTTCGTTGCTCGCGGGCGGGCTGAGCCCCGCATTCGCGCAAGACGCCTCGGCACCCGCGGCCGCCTCCGTGCCGGTCGCGCAAGCGTCCGCGGCTCCCGCGGCGGATGCCGCTGCATCGGCGCCGGCCGCGCCGACCGCACCGTTCTCGGTCGATTCGTCGAAGATCAACTCCGGCGACACCGCGTGGATGCTGACTTCCACCGCGCTGGTGCTGTTCATGACGATCCCGGGCCTCGCACTGTTCTACGGCGGCATGGTCCGCAAGAAGAACGTGCTCGCGACGCTGATGCAAAGCTTCGCGATCACCTGTCTGGTGACGATCGTCTGGACCGTGGTCGGCTACAGCCTCGCGTTCACGCCGGGCAACTCGTTCATCGGCGGCTTCTCGCGCGTGTTCATGACGGGCATGAACTACATCAAGGGCGACAAGGCCACGACGCTGACCGTCAGCCATCTCGCGCCGACGATCCCCGAGACGGTCTACTTCGTCTACCAGATGACCTTCGCGATCATCACGCCGGCGCTGATCACCGGTGCGTTCGCGGACCGCATGAAGTTCTCGGCGATGCTGGTGTTCATGACGCTGTGGTCGATCATCGTCTACTCGCCGATCGCGCACATGGTGTGGGAACCGAGCGGCTGGCTGGCGACCGCGGGCATCCTCGACTTCGCGGGCGGCACGGTGGTGCACATCAACGCGGGTATCGCGGGTCTGGTCTGCTGTCTGGTGCTCGGCAAGCGCGTCGGCTACGGCAAGGAGTCGATGGCGCCGCACAACCTGACGCTGACGCTGATCGGTGGCGCGATGCTGTGGGTCGGCTGGTTCGGCTTCAACGCGGGTTCGGCGGTAGCGGCGGACGGCCGTGCCGGCTTCGCGATGTTCGCGACACAGGTGGCGACCGCCGCGGCGGCGCTCGCGTGGATGTTCGCCGAATGGGCGGCCAAGGGTAAGCCGTCGGTGCTCGGTATCGTGTCGGGCGCGGTCGCGGGTCTGGTGGCGGTGACGCCGGCGTCGGGCTTCGTCGGCACGGTAGGCGCGCTGGTGATCGGCATCGTCGCGGGCGTGGTCTGCTTCTGGTCGGCCACGTGGCTCAAGCACAAGCTCGGCTACGACGATTCGCTCGACGCGTTCGGCGTGCACTGCGTGGGCGGGATCATCGGCGCGATTCTGACGGGCGTGTTCGCGGTCAAGGACATCGGTGGCGCTGACGGTGACGTGCTGCTGCAACTCAAGGGTGTCGCGACGACGCTGATCTACAGCGGGGTGGTTTCGTTCGTCCTTCTCAAGGTAATCGACGCAGTGATGGGCTTGCGCGTTGCCGAAGAAGAAGAGCGCGAAGGACTGGACCTGGTGCTGCACGGCGAGGCGGTCGAATAACGGTTGCGCCGCGAATGGAGTGGGTGCGACGGTCACGGTCGGTCGTGGCCTGGCGCTGACAGCGCTCAGGCCACGGACCGAAGCCGGAGCTCACTTCGTACTTGAGGGCATGCGGGTGTCTGCCCCGGGTGTCTGCCCCGTAGGCGCCCGTATTGCCGAAGTTCGGCCAGACGAGCAAGGAGGTCTTAGCGGCTTCGAGCAACCGGATTTCCGCCAGCCAATGAAAAAGGATAATCAGCAGCATATTGCGGTACTGGTTGTTCTCATATCCCAAATCGCCTTTCTGGCAATGTTCGCATTCGCTGAGCATGTCGTCAGGCATAACAAATGGATCGCCGCAGGATTTGGATTCGACCTTTTATTCGGGCTGATTCTGTCGGTCGGTTTTGTCGGGACCTGGCGCGCGCGCGCTATCGATTCAGATTTTCTCGGCCTTCTTCTGGCCAATCCGGTCGAACTGGCTGTCGTTATTGCGACCGCCGGTCAGTTGGTGGCCATTCTCCTTGTTTAAGCCGATCGGAAAGTGCGCGTCGCAACATATGCTCAGCTATCGGCATGGCTCGCGATAAAGCTCGCGAACGCGTTATACGGAAGCGCAAGCGCCGTGCCGTTGATCATCAGGCCGTAGGTGGAGTCCCCGCTATCGAGCTCGTAATACATCGCCGATTGGATGTTCTTCGTCTTTCTCGCCTGATAGTAAGTGAGCAGACGCGAGCTGATGTAGTTGGCCCGGTACGCCTCGCTCTTCTCCGGCCCCGTGTTCCATTCCGAGATCACAAAGGGGACGCCATAGCGGGCCTTGCAATAGGTGGGCAAATCGAAGCCCGGGCCGGACCCGTCGGTGCCGATGTCGAAGATGTCGCCGTACACCTCGTAGTTGTGCCACGTAGTCAGGTCCCACCTCACGGTCGGATGGCCGCTCGTGCCATCGGGCTGCTTGCCATCCCACAGAGCGTCGGACGCGCCGATATCAGCAACACAAAAGTTGACGCCGCACTTGGCATCCGCCTGCACCGACTTCACGCCGTCGATCATGCCGCGCATCGCACCGCGCATCAGCGGCCAGTTCGCATTGTTGAAGTCGACGACGCTCGTTCCCGCGCTGGTGGAGTCGAGAATGATCCCGTTCGCGCGCGTCAGTTCGTTACCGCATTCATACATGGTCACGCCGTGGGGTTGCAACGCCGACGCGACAGTCACCGCGCAATTGAAGCCCCGCGTATAGGCCGCCGCTTCACTCGTGAACAGGTTGCCGTTGCCGTCGTAGATGCCGACGTCGATCAGCACGAAAAGAGTCAAGCCCGCCGGCTGGAATGCTTGCGCCAACGCCAGGACCTTGGCGAGTTGCGGTGCGTAGTCCGTACAGCTGAGCCGGTACGTCGAGCAGCCGAGGGCTTGCATGATCGATACGATCTGTGACGTCGAATACAGGTAATCGTAATGCCCGTTGATACCGTGAAACGAGCCGGCTGGCGCCGCGGTCGCGATGCGCGGATCGCTGCACGGCAACCATTGATCCGCATCGCCGCATACATAGAACTGACCGCCGGTCGATTGTGCCCAGAACTTGCCGCCGTACCACAGCAGCAGCGCCGCATTCGACATCGTGCCGATGGCATTGCGATTGCGATACACGACGCCGTTCACCACGGTCCATATCGAGCCGGCCTTGTCGATCAGATACGTCGCGGGCGGGATCATCGCGCCGTCGACCGAGGTGCCGCCCAAACGCGGGTCGTTGCACGCGAACCATGTCGTCCCATTCCATCCGTAGAACTGACCGCCGGTTCCCTCGTGATAG
This sequence comes from Paraburkholderia sp. BR13439, assembly GCF_040948805.1. NCBI lineage: Bacteria > Pseudomonadati > Pseudomonadota > Betaproteobacteria > Burkholderiales > Burkholderiaceae > Paraburkholderia > Paraburkholderia sp. BR13439. The sequence continues at coordinate 76,911 of NZ_JBFPKN010000021.1, forward strand.
ATCGTGCTCCCGTACCAGAGGATCAACGAAACGTTGTAGGTGTAGCCCGCCGCGACGCCGTTCCTGTAGACAGACCCGCCGACCAGGGTCCACGACGCGTTCTGACTGTCGATGATTACCGTCGCCGGCGGGATCGTCGTGTTCTGTGGCGAAGCGTTCGAAGCGTTGCCGGGCGACCCCGAGTTCGGGTCTGATGCTGAGCCGGAGCTGTCGCCCGAGCTCGCGCCGGACGTGTCGGCGGGTCCCGTTCCATTCGATGGCGCCGGCGAGGAGCCGTTCGCCACTGTGGTCGCGCTACCCGTCGAGGGCGCAATACTCGCGGTGGTCGTGGCCGTCGTGCCCGTCGAGGCCGCGATTCCGGAGCTTGCCGTGCCGGTAGAGGGTGATGCCGCGGTGCCCGACGGACTCGCGGAATTGCCCGTGGAAGAACCGCCGGCATCCGGCGTACCGCTACCACCACCACCGCCGCACGCGCTCAATGCGACAGTTCCGCCGAGCGCGGTAAGACAGCCAAGAAATTGACGTCGTCCAATCATGACAATAGCGCGGGCTGCCGCGAGGCGGCCCACGAGAAAATCTGGAGAGAGAGGGGGAGTCCTGCGGGTCGCGAGTGCGTCGCGTGAGCCGTTCAGGACATGCGATGTGCGGTAGTGGATGGTCTTTCGTTGCGACCGATCACTGAGTCCGGCAGGTCATGCCTGTCTGTCGGCATGAATTGCGCGTGGGAGCAGGGGGGTGCGGAAATAAAATCTTTTCGCTCGCAATGGACGAACTGCGGAAAGATTTCACTCGCTGGATGCAGGCGTGGGAATCGGGCGAGGTGTGGGCAGCGGCGGGCTCGGACCCCCGCCGCCTTTCGCGGCCGCCTATAAGCGATGCGGTCCGACGATGCCCAGCCGCGCGATGCGCCGGTACAGCGTCGCGCGCGATATGCCCAACGCCTGCGCGGCGGCGTTAGGCCGCCACTGGCAACGCGTGAGCGCCGCGACGATCCGTGCCCGCTCGTCGTCGGCGCTGACCGGCGACGTGGAGGCCGCCGCGAGAGCCGGCGTCGCGGCGGGCGCGAGTTGCGCGGCAAAGTCTGGCGACACATGCCGCAACTCGACGCGGGCCGAATCGCAAACCGCGCACGCATAGCGCAGCACGTTGCGCAACTGCCGGATATTGCCGGGCCACGAGAAGGCGGCAAGGCGCTCGGCGAATTGCGGATCGAGCATCAGCACATGGCTGGCCGCCAGTGCTTCCTCGTTGAACACCGTATCGATCACATCGCGGATGTCGGTGCGCTCGCGCAGCGGCGGTATCCGCAGCGTCGCGCCGCTCAGTCGATAGTAGAGATCCTCGCGGAAGGATCCGGCATCGACCATCTGCATCAGATCCCGGTGCGTCGCGCAGATCACGTCGATATCGACGCGCACTGGCGTATCGCCGCCGAGCGGCACCACTTCGCCCTCGGCGAGCACGCGCAGCAGGCGGGTTTGCAGGCCAAGCGGCATGTCGCCGATTTCATCGAGAAACAGCGTGCCGCCATGCGCGAGCGCGATCTTGCCGCGCGCGCCGCGACTGCGCGCGCCGGTGAACGCGCCAGGCGCATAACCGAACAGCTCGCTCTCGATGAGCGGCTCCGGAATCGCGCCGCAATTCACGGCGACGAACGGCCGCGTGTGCCGCGAGCCCGAGTCATGCACCGCGTGCGCGAAGACCTCCTTGCCGACACCGGTTTCGCCGAGCAGCAGAACCGGCAGCCGCTTGCCGGCAATCCGCAAGGCGACTTCGGCGTTGCGCGCGATCCGTTCGTCCGAGCTGTGCAGAAAGCGGCTCATTGCGCCGATGCTGCCATCGGCGTGCACATCGCCCGGCCGTGTCGTGACGAACGGGCGGGCCGCGCGTCTCATCGGCGCGCGAATGCGCGCATACAGCATCGCGCCGGTCGCGCGCAGCCGCAGCGCCACGATCATGTCGGTGCGCGCTACGTCGTGCAGACGTACCTCGGACGTGTCGAATATCTCGTCGATGTGGCGCGGACCGTCGAGACCCGCGATGCTCTCATGCGCCTTGCGGTTCGCGGCGGCGATGTTGCCGCATTCGTCGAATGCGATCAGCGCTTCGGGCTGCGCTTCGACGAAATGGCGGCTTTGATGGCCGAACAGCACCCAGTGCTGCGCGGTCTGGTTCAGGAAGTAGCCGTCCTCGATCAAACTCGCGCTTTGCCGCACCAGCTGAAACACCAGCCCCTGGCTGTCGCGGTTGTCCGGCGATCGGATCGCCGAGGCATCGAGCACGCCGATCAATTCGCCGGTCGGCGCGAAGATCGGCGAAGCGCTGCACGTGAGCGTCGTGAACGCGGCCCGGAAGTGATCGGTCTTGTGCACCGTGATCGGCGCGAGATCGGTGAGCACGTTCGCGATGCCGCATGTGCCTTCTTCGCGCTCGGACCAACACGAGCCGATATGCAGCCCCGCATGCTTGAAATCGTTGCGCCGGTCGCGGTCGATCCGATAGTCGATCGTGACGCCGTGCGCATCGGACAGCATCACGCAATAGTCGGCGACGCGGATCATTTCGTGCAGCCGCGTCAGGCACTGGCCCGATGCGCGCAGAAAGGCTTCCTCCTTGCCCTGGACTTCACGCAGCTCGGCGGACGACAGCACGCGCGGGCCGATCACGGAGCTGGGGTCGAGCCGGTACTGCTCGTACGAGCGCTGCCACGACGACACTAGGCGCGGCGAATTCGCTGGCGCGGGCAAGCGTCCTTCGATGGCCCCGCGTACGCGATCGACGTGCTGCGTTTGAGAAACATAGGGCATGGCCGGCTCCAGGCGAGCGACACCGAGTAAGGCGAGTCCCTGTCTTGTAGCACATCCGCAACGAGCAATCACATTGCGGCGCAGCACTCGAGGCGCGTGAGACGAACGTCTCAGAGGCTGGCGAGACGCTGGTCGCATCGCGCAAACCCTTGTCTGGCGCGGTGCCGCGCAAGCGTCGCGGCGTGTGTCGAGCCTCGCGCCTCGTCGCGAAGCGCGCTCGTGAGACACAGTGAACTGCGCGGCGCAGGTCGGATGAAAGCGGCCGTGAACGCGGGCCCCGCGTCTGCCCTTTGAATACAACGCTTCCGGCGCGTGCGCACGGCGCGCAAGCAACTGGCCCGACCTTTGCAGTATCGCTGGCAGACGAAAGCAAACGCGACAGCAAGCGCGCTTCACCCCAGCAAGTCGGCTTCGCAACTCGCGCACCGGAGACAAGCCAGTGTTATCGCCCATCACCGTCGGCGTGATCGCGAACCCGGCATCGGGCCGTGATATTCGACGCCTCACCACGCACGCTTCGGTGTTTCCGACCGCCGAGAAAGCGAACATGGTCGTGCGCCTTCTCGCGGGCCTCGGCATGTTCGGCGTCGCTCGCGTGCTGACCTTGCGCGACCGCACCGGGGTCGCCGCCTTGGTGCTGCGTGCGCTCGAAACCCATGCAGCCGTGGCCGAGCCGCAGCCCTGGCCGAAGGTCGAATTCCTCGAACTGCCGATCACGGACAGCGCGGCGGACACTCACGCGGGTGTCGCGCGAATGGTCGGCTTGGGTGTCGACTTGATCGCGGTGCTCGGCGGCGACGGCACGCATCGCGCGGTGGCCGCGCATTGCGGCGACGTGCCGCTGCTGACGCTGTCGACGGGGACCAACAACGCGTTTCCAGAACTTCGCGAAGCAACGGTGGCGGGCCTCGCGGGCGCGCTCGCCGCTTCCGGGCTCGTGCCGCCCGAGGTCGCGCTGACGCGCAACAAGCGTCTCGTGGTCCGCTGCGTCGCGGGCCCCAACAAGGGGCGCGAGGAAATCGCGCTGGTCGATGTGTGCGTGAGCCGGCAGCGGTTCGTCGGCGCGCGGGCGGTCTGCGAGCCGGCGGATCTCGAAGCGCTGTTTCTGACGTTCGCGGCGCCGGATGGCATCGGCCTGTCGTCGATCGGCGGCGCGTGGGCGCCGGTCGAGCGCGGCGCGCCCTACGGGCTGCATCTGACGTTCGCGCGTGCGGGCGAATCCGGCGTGCCGATCTTCGCGCCGCTTGCGCCGGGCCGTGTCGATCAGGTGACGATGCGCACCTGCGAGCGTTTCGAAGCGGGTTGCTGGACGCCGCTGCATACCGAACGAGGGACGCTCGCCTTCGACGGCGAGCGCGAGATCGAGCTCGAACGCGACGACCGCTACGAGATCGCGCTCGACTGGGCGGGACCGCTCACGGTCGATGTCGGCCGCACGCTGCGCTTTTGCGCGTCGCGGCAGTTGATGCGCGAAGCGGCGACACGTCGGAGCTAATCAACTCAGGAGGAAGCCAACGCTGGAAGCAAAACCGGCTGAAGTAGCAGTGACCATCGAGATCATTCCCAGGAGACACACCATGTCTGTTTCGACGCAGTTGAGCAAGGAAAAGCTGCTGGAAGCGTACCGGATGATGCGCACGATCCGCGAGTTCGAGGAGCGTCTGCACGTCGAATTCGCGACCGGCGAGATACCCGGCTTCGTGCATCTGTATGCCGGCGAGGAGGCGTCGGCGGTCGGCACGATGATGCATCTGAACGATGCGGACTATGTCGCGACCACGCACCGTGGTCATGGCCACTGCATCGCGAAGGGTGTGGACGTGCGCGGCATGATGGCCGAAATCTACGGCCGCAGCACCGGCGTGTGCCGTGGCAAAGGCGGCTCGATGCATATCGCCGATCTGTCGAAAGGGATGCTCGGCGCCAATGGGATCGTCGGCGCGGGCGGCCCGCTCGTGTGCGGCGCCGCGCTCGCCGCGAAGCTAAAGAAAACCGGCGGCGTCGGCGTGTGCTTCTTCGGCGACGGGGCGTCGAACCAGGGCGTGATCTTCGAATCGATGAATCTCGCTTCCGTCTGGCGCCTGCCGGCGATTTTCGTTGCGGAGAACAACGGCTATGCGGAGGCGACCTCGTCGACATGGTCGGTCGCGGCCGACAACATCGCCGACCGCGCGAGCGGCTTTGGGATGCCCGGCGTGATCGTCGACGGCTTCGATTTCTTCGCGGTGCACGAGGCGCTCGGCGCCGCGATCGAGCGGGCGCGCGGCGGCGGTGGCCCGACGCTCGTCGAAATGAAGTTGTCGCGCTATTTCGGGCACTTCGAAGGCGATGCGCAAACGTATCGCGCGCCCGGCGAAGTGCAGAAGCTGCGCGACGAAAAAGACTGCCTGAAGCGCTTCGAGGAGCGCGTGGTGCGGGCCGAAATGCTCAGCGCAGACGAACTGCGCGGCATCGATGCGACAGTGAAGCAGTTGATCGACGGTGCGGTGACGGAAGCGAAGGCCGCGCCTCTGCCGACGGCTGCCGACCTGCTGACAGACGTCTACGTGTCCTATCCGTAATTACAGCGCGAACCATTCAATCAGGAGACAGTCATGGCACGGAAGATCACGTTTTCTCAGGCGATCAACGAAGCGCTGAGCCAGGAGATGGCTCGCGATGAAACCGTCATCGTGATGGGCGAGGACAACGCGGGCGGCGCCGGGTCCCCAGGCGAGCAGGATGCATGGGGCGGTGTGCTCGGTGTGACGAAAGGGCTTTTTCACAAGTATCCGGGGCGGGTACTCGACACGCCGCTATCGGAAGGCGGCTTCATCGGCGCGGCGGTCGGCGCGGCCGCATGCGGCCTGCGTCCGGTGGCCGAACTGATGTTCATCGATTTCATGGGCGTGTGCTTCGACCAGATCTTCAATCAGGCCGCCAAGTTTCGCTATATGTTCGGCGGCAAGGCAGTGACGCCGGTCGTGATTCGCACGATGCAGGGCGCTGGCCTGCGCGCGGCCGCGCAGCACTCGCAGATGCTGACGTCGTTGTTCACCCACATACCCGGCCTGAAAGTGGTGTGCCCGTCGACGCCGTACGACGCGAAGGGTTTGCTGATCGAGGCGATCCGCGACAACGATCCGGTCATCTTCTGCGAGCACAAGCTGCTGTATGGCCGCGAGGGCGACGTGCCGGAAGAGTCGTATGCGATTCCGTTCGGCGAAGCGAACGTGGTGCGCGAAGGCGACGATGCGACGATCGTCACGTATGGCCGGATGGTTCACCACGCGACCGACGCCGCCGAAACGCTCGCGAAAGAGGGCATCCAGGCCGAGGTGATCGATTTGCGCACGACCTCGCCGCTCGACGAGGAAACGATATTGGAAAGCGCTGAGCGCACCGGACGCGTCGTCGTGGTCGACGAGTCGAATCCGCGCTGCTCGATCGCGACCGATATCGCCGCGCTGGTCGCGCAGCGCGCGTTCCATTCGCTGAAGGGGCCGATCGAACTCGTGACCGCGCCGCATACGCCCGCGCCTTTCGCAGGCGTGCTCGAAGACATGTATATCCCGTCGGCGGAGAACATCGCCGCGGCCGTGCGGAAAGTAAGGAGCTGAGCAATGCCGATTCACATGATCACGATGCCCAAGTGGGGGCTGTCGATGGAGCAGGGGCAGGTCAACGGCTGGCTGAAGGAGGTCGGCGAAAAAGTCGCGAAGGGCGACGAGATACTCGACGTCGAGACCGACAAGATATCGTCGGGCGTCGAGTGCGCTTTCGACGGCACATTGCGCCGGCAGATCGCGCAGCAGGGCGACACGCTGCCGATCGGCGCGCTGCTCGGCGTCGTCGCGGACGCCGAGACGTCCGATGCCGACATCGATGCAGCCGTCGAGGCGTTCCAGCGCGACTTCGTGCCGGCCACCGCGGATGCCGCGGACGCGGGGCCGCAGCCGGAAAAAGCGCAGATCGGCGGGCGCACCGTGCGTTACCTGAAGATCGGCGACGGCGGCACGCCCGCCGTGCTGATCCACGGCTTCGGCGGCGATCTGAACAACTGGCTCTTCAACCATGCGGATCTCGCCGCGCACCGCGCGGTGTGGGCGCTCGATTTGCCAGGGCACGGCGAGTCGGGCAAGGCGGTCGACACGGGCAGCCTCGACGAACTGGCGGACAGCGTGATCGCGTTTCTCGATGACCGGGGTATCGAGCGCGCGCATCTGGTCGGCCATTCGATGGGCAGCGCGGTGTCGCTGACGGTCGCCGCGAAGGCGCCCGAACGGGTCGCGTCGCTGGCCTTGATCGCGGGCGCGGGGCTCGGCGACGAGATCAACCGCGAGTACATCGAAGGCTTCGTCGCGGGCACCAGCCGCAACACGCTGAAGCCGCATCTGGTGAAGCTGTTCGCCGACGGGTCGCTGGTCACGCGGCAACTGGTCGAAGACATTGTGAAGTACAAGCGGCTCGAAGGCGTGAACGACGCGTTGCGCAAGATTGCCGCGTCTGCGTTCGAAGGCGGGGTGCAAAGCCGCGTCTATCGCGACCGGCTCGACACGCTCGCGCCGCGCACGCTGGTGATCTGGGGGGCGCAGGACCAGATCATTCCGGCCGCGCACGCACAGGGGCTGCCCGCTCAGGTGCGCGTGCACGTGATCGACGGCAAGGGGCACATGGTGCAGATGGAGGCTGCATCGGACGTGAACCGCCTGCTCAACGAGTTCTTCGGATAACCGCGATGGGCGCCGCTTCTCATACCGACAGCGTCACGGCGCTTGGCCAGCATGGCAAGCGCAATCGCGACAAGCTCGCCCGCATTCCGGTGAAGATCGTGCCGGCGGACCATGCGGCCGTCTTGCCGAAGCCGCCCTGGCTGCATGCTCGGCCGATGATGAGCGAAACCGTCGCGGGCATGGCGGCGGTGCTGCGCGAGCACAAGTTGCATTCGGTCTGCGAGGAGGCGATGTGTCCGAACATCGGCGAGTGCTTCGCGCAGCGCACCGCGACATTCATGATCATGGGAGGGATCTGCACGCGGCGCTGCGCGTTCTGCGACGTCGCGCATGGCCGGCCGCAAGCGCTCGACGAGGACGAGCCCGCGCGGCTCGCCGACGCCGTCGCGGCGCTGGGGCTGCGCTACGTGGTGATTACATCGGTGGACCGCGACGATCTGCGCGACGGCGGCGCCGCGCACTTCGCGCGCTGTATCGCGCTGGTGCGCGAGCGCGTGCCGGGCATTCGCGTCGAAATCCTGACGCCGGATTTTCGCGGGCGAATCGAGCACGCGCTCGATGCGCTGTCCGGCGCGTGGCCGGACGTCTTCAACCACAACATCGAGACGGTGCCGTCGCTGTATCGGGCGGCGCGGGCAGGCGCGGACTATCGCGGCTCGCTCGAACTGCTGTCGCGAGCGAAACGCCAGAACGCGGCGGCGTTGACCAAATCCGGCCTGATGGTCGGCCTCGGCGAGACCGACAGCGAACTGCTCGCCACGATGCGCGATCTGCGCGCGCACAACGTCGACGTGCTGACGATCGGTCAGTATCTCGCGCCGTCGCGGTATCACATGCCGGTACGGCGATATGTGCCGCCTGCGACTTTCGACATGCTGCGCGATGAAGGTTTGAAGATGGGGTTCGTCGAAGTAGTGGCGGGGCCGCTCGTGCGCTCGTCGTATCACGCGGATCGGACGCCGCAGGGCCACGCCCCAATCCCGTGAATACCTCCCCGTAACCTCGGCTTTTCGACCGATTGGCCGCCAGCCAGGTAGCCGACAATTGGTGGCTATACGAGGCGAGTCCCAGCACGCGGCTGCCTCCCGGACGACGAAACGGTATTCGTCACCACGTGCACTTTGTCGAGGCAGACATGTCAAGCAACATTACGATCACGGACGAACTCGTAGCTGAAATCGCAAACCGGATGGCCGACGAGGGCCAGAAGGTGTCTCCCGTCGCCATCTGGTCCGAAGTCCATAGCGGTTCGGTGGTCGCGGTGTCCGCGGCATTGCGCAAATGGCGCGAAACGCGCGCCGCGCGGGTGCCGCAGGTCGTCGAACGTCCTGCCTTGCCGGAAACCGTGACGGACACCATGCGCGAAGCGCTCGACCGGCTGTGGACGTCGGCGCAGGACGAAGCGGAACGCTCAGTGGCGCGACGCCTCGCCGCGATGCGCCAGCGTGTCGAGGATGCCAGCAACGAGCGCGACGAAGCGCTCGCCGAACTGCAAACCACCGTCCAGGAACTCGATGCGCTGCAGGTCCAGCTGGACAAGATGACCAGCGCCTACGACGAGAAGGTCGATGCCGTGGCCGGGCTGGAAGAGGACATCGCGCTCGCGGTGCAACGCACCGACGCGGCCGAGAAGCGCGCGCAGGAGCTTGCCGACCGCGTTTCGCACCTGGAAGCGGAACTGGAGCGCGCGGAACAGGCCGCGCAGCGTGGAGCGATTGCGGGCGACGAGAGCGATGCCGCGGGCGAGGGCGCGGCGGCGAGCGAGTCGGCTGAGTCGGTAGTCGAAAGGCCGGCCGGCGAAGCAGAGCGCGCGGCGCTGGAAGCGGAGCATGCCGAAGCGGTCGCTCGTCTTCAGAGCGAGCTCGAAGCGATTCGCGCGCAACTGCAGGCCGAGCAGGAAGCGCATGCGGCCCGACGCGAAGAGGTCGAGGGCGCGCAGGCCGAACGGGATGCCGCCGCGCTCGAGTTGCAGAATGCCCAGACGCAAATCGCCAGCCTGAGCGACGAGCGCGATGCGGACGCTTCCGAAATCGCGAGGTTGTCGGCCAGCTTGTCCGAAGCGCAGCAGCGTGCCGACGCGGAGCAGCAGCGCGCGGCCGAACTGGCCGAAAGCGCGGCGGCCGCGAGCGAGAAGGCCGAGGACGCGGAATCGGCGTCGCCGGCGGGGGGCGACTCGCAGGAACTCGAGGCATTGAAGGCGCAGATGTCGCGCGACGCGCAAGCGCATGCCGCAGCGATTGCCGAGGCGCGGGAGACCGTCAGGAAATGGTCCGACTACTCGAACGCACTGAAGCAGCAGCTGACTCAGGCGAATGAAAAAATGATGGTCGTCCTTGCCCGCGGCGCGGGCGAAGCGACCTTGAGCCGCCGGCTTTCCGCTGAACTCGGTCGGGTCGAGCCGGAGCATGAATTGCTGCGCAAGGAGATCCAGCAGCAAGTGATCGTCGAAACGATCACCGCTCACCTCGAGAAACAAGGCTACCGCTACGACGAGCAGACGGGGGCGGTGTCGAAGCTGAACACCGAAAGCTCGCCTGCGTGACAATGGTCAGAACGCTGTTGTGGTTCGACGGGTTTTTCCTAGTGTCTCCATCTTTGTCGCACAGGCGTGCGCCATGCCACGTTCGATGGACGTGACATGGCGTTGCCCTCTACGTCTTTGAAACGGTGCAGCGGGGAATGGACCGCGCGCTGGACTCAGCGCATCACGAACGGATCGCTGATCGGCTCGTCCGAGGTGCGCAGCCATACCGACTTCGTCGTCGTGTATTCGAGCGCCGCGGCCATGCCGCCTTCGCGGCCGTGACCGGACAGGCCGAAGCCGCCGAATGGCACCAGCGGAGACACCGCGCGATAGGTGTTGATCCAGACGATCCCCGAGCGCACGCGCTTCGACACGCGATGCGCGCGAGTCAGGCTGGTGGTGAAAATGCCCGCGGCGAGACCGTAGGCGGTGCTGTTCGCCTTGTCGATCGCTTCCTGCTCGGTGGTGAACGTATCCACCGAAAGCACCGGCCCGAACAGCTCCGTCGTAATGCTGTCGGCGTCGCTCACGCCGGTGCAGTCGAGAATCGTCGGCGCATAGTAGTAGCCGTCGCGCTCCAGCCTCTTGCCGCCGGCGAGCACCCTGGCGCCCTGGCGCACCGAGTTCGCGACGACCTTCTCGATGTTGCGCAGTTGCCTCTCGGTGCAAAGCGGCCCGTATTCGGTCGTCATCTCGTTGGGCGAACCCACGCGTATGCGCGACACGCGCTCCACCAGCAGGGCGAGAAACCGCTCTTTCACGGAGGCTTCGATCAGCAGCCGCGAGCCCGCCACGCAGCTTTGGCCGCTTGCCGCGAAGATGGCCGCGACCTGCGCGTTCACGGCGCTCTGGATATCGGTATCGGCGAACACGATGAAGGGCGACTTGCCGCCCAGTTCCAGCGACACCTTCGCGAGATTGTTCGAGGTGTTCGACACGATGTGCCGCGCAGTTTCCGGGCCGCCCGTGAAGGCAACCTTGTCGACCTTCGGATGGCTGCTGAGCACGGCGCCGCATTCCGGCCCGAAGCCGGTAATCACGTTGACGACGCCCGGCGGGAAGCCGGCCTCGTGCACGAGCTTCGCGAATTCGAGCAGCGGTCCTGGGGCTTCCTCGGACGCCTTGAGCACGACCGTGCAACCTGCGGCGAGCGCCGGCCCGAGCTTGACGGCGGATAGGAACAACTGGCTATTCCACGGCACGATCGCGGCGACCACGCCGACCGGCTGCCGTTCGAGCCAAACCTGCATGTCCGGCTTGTCGACGGGAATGCTGCTCCCTTCGAGCTTGTCGGCGATGCCGGCGTAGTAGCGGTAGTACTCGGCGACGTAAGCGATCTGGCTGGACGTCTCGCGAATGATCTTGCCGGTGTCGTTCGTTTCAATTTCAGCGAGTCGCGGCGCAGCCTGTTCGACGAGCCCGGCCAGCTTGTAGAGCAGCTTGCCGCGCGCCGACGCGGTGAGGCCGGCCCACGCGGAATCGGTGAGCGCGCGGCTGGCCGCCTCGACCGCGCGGTTGACCTGCTCCGTGCGCGCTTCGGGCATTTGCGCCCACGCTTTGCCGGTGGCCGGGTTGACGCTCGCGAACGTGGCGGCGCCGGGTTCGAACTGTCCGTCGATATACAGCTGAAAATGCGAATCCATGGCGTCGGCCCCTTACCGGAATGCAGGCATCACGTCGTTGATCATGCGTTCGAGCGAAGCCTTCTTGCGCTCGAAGCTCATGCCCGTATCGATCCAGAACGAGTACTCGTCGAAGCCGAGCGCCTCGTATGCCCTCAGGCGCGCAATCACTTCCTCGGGCGTGCCGATCACGTTGTTCTTGCGCATCGCCGCGGGCGTGTAGAACGGATGAGCAGCGATCTCTTCCGGGCTCAGCGTCTTGATCATGCCGCGGCTCACCGGCCGCTCGTTCTTGAACCATGCACCGAAGTAGTTGTAGAAGGTGTTCACTTCGTCGGCCGCGATCTGCGCGTCGTTTTCGCTGCTCGCGACATACGTGTGACGCAGCAGCATGATCTGCGGGCGCGGCAGGCTGCTGAACTTCTCGCACGCGGCGTTGAAGTGGCCAACCAGCTTCTCGACCTCTTCGTCGCCCAGATGCAGCGGCGTCACCTGCACGTTGCAACCGTTGGACACCGCGAACTCGTGGCTGTTCGGGTCGCGCGCGGCCACCCAGATCGGCGGGTGCGGGCGCTGCAGCGGCAGCGGCGAAGACGTCGTGGAAGGGAATTTCCAGAATTCGCCTTCGTGCGCGTAATCGCCTTCCCAGAGCTTTTTCACGGCCGGGATCAGTTCGCGCATGCGTTGACCCGCGCCCCACGCGTCGAGCCCCGGATGCAGGCGTTCGTATTCGAACGAATACGCGCCGCGCGCGATGCCCAGCTCCAGGCGGCCGTTCGAAATGATGTCGGTCATCGCGGCTTCGCCGGCGAGCTTGATCGGATGCCAGAACGGCGCCACCACCGTGCCGGTGCCGAGCCTCACGTGCTTCGTCTTGTTGGCGAGGTCCGCGAGATTGATGAACGGATTCGGCGCGATCGTGAAGTCCATGCCGTGGTGCTCGCCGGTCCAGACGGCGTGCATGCCGCCGCGATCGGCAATCTGGCAAAGCTCGACCATTTCGTCATACAGCTGCTTCTGACTGGTCTGTGCGGAGACGCGCTCCATGTGAACGAAGAGGGAAAATCGCATGATGTGACCTTTCAGGAATGAAGCGGGCGGACTGTGCCGTTGCTATGGTCGCCGAAGTACAACCCGTAGCTCTTCAACTGGCTTTCCTTGCGGTAGCGGTGCAGCATGCTGGCCACGGCGCTGTCCTGCAACGCTTGCGTGTCGATGTCGTCGAGGCCGATGAATTCGCCCGAAGCGTCAGCCGAAGCGGCGAGTTCATCCGGCGCGCTGCACAGGAACGAGATGTACTGGTATTGGGTTTCGGTGTTGTTGTAGGCCGAATAGATGAAGCTTGCCGATGCGTCGGGCTGGTACTTCTCGCCGCTGCCCACTCGACGAACTGTTGCAAGCCGGCGCCTGGCTCGAGCGGATCGCTTCGACCGTGGCCCGGCATATCGACCGAGATCACCCGGAACTCGGACGACAGCCCTTCGATCTGCGGATACCACGCGAGCGCCTGCATGCCGACGCCGTGGATCAGGACCAGCGGTTCGCCGCTGCCCTGCTCCAGATAGTGAGCGACGCGCTTATTTGACAGCTGCAGGGTTCTTGACGTCATTTCCGAGCTCTGCGAGGTCTTTGTAGCGATCGCCAATGCGGTGATGCGGACGGCCACCGGTAGCGGCGCCAATCGCGATCACGAGTTCGTCCGCGGCCGGCGCGTCCGCAATCGCAAACTGCAGCGTCAAATAGTGCGAACGGCGGCCTTCGTCGTTCTTGTCCATCATCGGGATCAGCAGCGGCGCGTTGGCGGGGCCGCGCGTGTTGTTGAACGCCAGATACGACTTCGCGCCGACGGCCGAGCGATACGTGTTGCCGAAGTGCAGCGTGTGGATCAGCGCGGACGCATGCTCGATCTCGCCCGCAAGGCCGACGATCGCGCTCTTGCCGAACGCTTCGACCGCTTCGCCCGAACCGGCTTCGTCGATGATCAGCCTGGTCAGGTGCTCGCTCAATTGCGGCGCGAGCGCACGAATCTCCGGCGACAGGTCTTCCACATAGCCGCGGCCTGCCCACGGGTTCTTGATCACGGCGGCCGCGCCGATCATTTTCAGCGGCTTGGCGGCGACCTTGTCGCCGTCGACGAAGACGGTCTCGACATGGAGGATGGACTTGCGAATCAGGCTCATGGCGGCTTCCTGCGTGGGTTGGATGTGTGAGTCATTGTGGTATACCATGTTACGGCATGCCATGAGTGTTAACCCGGGGCGCCGTGGAAGCCGCGTCCGGTGACGAAGCGGCAGCTATGGCGCAAACCATTCTGGATTTAAGAAGGAGGAGATATGGCTGCATATTGGATCGCCCACGTAACCGTGCTCGATGCGGCGAAATACAAGGGCTACACGGACCTCGCACCGCAGGCGTTCAACAAGTACGGCGCGGTGTTTCTCGCCCGCGGCGGCGCATCGGAGGTGCTGGAAGGCGAATCGTTCGAGCGGCACGTCGTGATTCGCTTCAGGGACATGCAAACGGCGCTCGACTGCTATCACTCGCCCGAGTATCAGGCCGCCAAACAGAAGCGCGATGGACATTGCCGGGCACAGATCACGATCGTCGAGGGCCTGGGCGGCTGATTGCGCCCTCGTCTGCAAGCCTGAACGTCAGATAAGTCATAATATGGCATTCCACGCCCGCGCCCTCGGTGCGGGCCCTCGTCCATCGTCCCACTGCCGCCTATGCACGACCTCAAAATCGACCGCAATGTCAAAACCTTGCGTGAACTCACGCTCGACAAACTGCGCGCCGCGATAGTCCAGGGGTATTTCCGGCCGGGCACCCGCCTCGTCGAACGCACGCTGTGCGACGAGCTTGGCGTGAGCCGCACCGTCGTGCGCGAGGTGCTGCGGCATCTGGAGACCGAAGGCTTGGTCGAGATCGTCGCGCGGCAAGGTCCGATCGTCGCGCGGCTCGACCCCGCGCAGGTCAGCGAGATCTACGAGTTGCGCGGGCTGCTCGAAGCGAACGCCGCGCGGGCCTGCGCCGAGGGCGCCACGCCTGAAGTCGTGCGGCAACTGCGCGAGATCCGCGCAATCATCGAAGACGCGTTCGAGAAACGCGATCTGCCGCGCGTGCTCGAATACACCGAGCGCTTCTACGAAACGCTGTTCGAAGCCGCCAACAAACAGGTGTCGCTGGCGCTCGTCACGTCGCTGAATGCGCGCATCAACCGCCTGCGCGCGTTGACCATCGCGACTCCCGGCCGAGGCGGCGACTCGAACCGCGAAATGAACCTGCTGCTCGACGCGATCGAGCGGCGCGACGGTGACGCGGCGTCCGCAGCGTCGTTCGCGCATATCAAGCGGGTGTCGGAACTGGCTTTGACGGTTCTTGCGGAGCAGAACGAAGCGACCGGCGACGCCTAAGCCCGTCCGTAGTCGCCCCCTATCAAGGCCGCCGGCATCTGCCGGCGGCCTTTTCTTATGTCTGTTTGATCAAACCGTGCCAGCGTATTTCATCGCAATATCATGGTATTCCATAATACGTCATGCATTGTTGTCGGCCATAAGATGGCATACCATAATCTCATCGATATCGATCTGCGGCTCGAAGCCTGAAAGGAGAACCCCATGATGTGCGAAGTGGAGCGTGTCCGATGAATCCCGATATGTCGCCGACGCGCGTGATCTCGCATGGTCAGCGTGGCCGAACCGCGGACACCTGCTACAGCGTGTACGCCCGGCAATCGGACGCCGCCGCCGAAACCGTCGTGCTGATCCACGGCGTAGGCATGAATCAGAGCGTGTGGGCGCCGCAGATCGATGCGTTATCCGAATCGTTTCGCGTCGTTGTCTACGACATGCTGGGGCACGGCGACAGCGTGCTGCCGAGCGCGGAGCCCTCGCTCGACGAATATGCGGCGCAGCTCGCGTCGCTGCTCGACGCGCTGCGGATCGAGCGCGCGCACGTGGTGGGGCATTCGATGGGCGCGCTGGTCGCGCTGGAATTCGCGCTGACCCACCCCGAGCGCACGCTCAGCGTAGCCGCGTTGAACGCGGTGTACGACCGCACACCGGCACAGCGCGAGGCGGTGATGACGCGCGCGGCCACGCTCGGCGATGCGCGTGCCGACACCGGGGTGGACGGAACCCTGTCGCGCTGGTTCGGCGATCCCATTCCGGGACACCTGACCCAGGCCGCGCGGGCGGTGCGAGCGCTGCTGCTTGCTGTCGATCCGGTGGGCTACGCGCGCACCTACCGTCTGTTCGCCTGCTCGGACGACGCGCATGTCGGGCGTCTCGCGAGTCTCGCGGTTCCCGCGCTATTTCTGACGGGCGAGGGCGATCCGAATTCGAGCGCGCAGATGTCGCGGGCGATGGCCGCGGCGGCACCACAAGGCCGCGCCGAAGTGATCGCGAACGCGCGCCACATGATGAACGTCACCGACCCGGAGCGCGTGAACGCAAGCCTGCTCGCGTTCCTCGTCGAAGCATCGGCGTTGCGAAGGAAGAACCCCGCGACGACCGCAGCAACTACCGCAGCAACTACCGCAGTACCAACCGGAGAACGCCATGGCTGAGTCGATCAACGCCCCGCGCGCGCAACCCGCTTTCGATATCGTCGATTTTCGACGCGCGCTCGGCGCATTCGTGACGGGCGTGACCGTCGTCACGACCGTCCAGGCGGACGGCTCGCCGCGCGGCTTCACGGCGAACTCGTTCACGTCGGTGTCGCTCGATCCGCCGCTGATTCTCGTGTGCATCGCGAAGACCGCGGCGAGCTACGCGGTGTTCTCGGACACGCACCGCTTCGCGGTGAGCGTGCTCGCCGAAGACCAGAAGCATGTGTCCGGCGTGTTCGCTTCGAAGGCCGCGGACAAGTTCGCGCAAGTGCCGTGGAGCACGCGCAAAACGGGCGCGCCGGTGATGGATGGCTCGGCCGCGAGCTTCGACTGCACGACGCATCAAGTGGTCGATGCGGGCGATCACATCATCCTGATCGGTCGCGTGGTGGACTTCGTGCAAACGAGTTCGTCGCCGCTAGGCTACTGCCGCGGCGCATACGTGAACTTCAGCCTGTCGCAGGACGCGCTGACCGCGGCCGGTGGGCGCGCGAAAGTCGGCGCGATCCTCGAGCACCGCGACGGGCTGGTGCTCGTCGACACCGGCAAAGGCTTGGGGCTGCCAACCGGCATCAAGCTCGACCCGGCCAGCGACCCCGCGAGCCTGCACGGCGTGCTCGCCAAGCTCGGCCTGCATGTGCATCTCGACTTCCTGTTCGCAGTGTTCGAGGACGGCAGCGGCAAGGAGCCCGGCGTGCATATCTATTATCGCGGCCGCGTGATTCCCAACGGCTCGCCGTGGCTCGACAGCAGCGTGCGCATCGTGCCGCTGACGCAGATTCCGTGGGACGACGTGAGCGACGCCGCCGTGCGCTCGATGCTCGAACGCTATGAGCGCGAACGCAGGCAGGACGCGTTCGGCATTTATGTCGGCGATAGCGAAGCCGGCACCGTGCAGCCGCTCGGCCTCGCGCATTGACAGCGCGGCACCGCTGCAACCCACAACTCACAACTCACAACTCACAACTCACAACGACGAAGCCGGCGCGTTTTCTCGCCGCCGGACCGACGAAGCAACACCCAACCGTATCCCGGAGACAGACATGAGCAGCAGAAGCATTCCGTTTATCGCGCCGTTGTTCGTTGCTTGCGCGACGGCGCTCGCGGCAGCGCCCGCACTCGCCGCAGACCCGATCGTCTTCACCAGCTGGGGCGGCACCACGCAGTCGTCGCAACAGAAGAATTGGGCGCAGCCGTTCACGCAGGCGAGCGGCATCACCGTGTTGATGGATGGCCCGACCGACTACGGCAAGCTGAAGGCGATGGTCGACAGCGGCAACGTAAGCTGGGACGTCGTCGATGTGGAAGGCGACTTCGCGTACGCCGCGCAAAAGGCCGGCCTGATCGAGCCGATCGACTACTCGGTCGTGAAGAAGGACGAACTGGACCCGCGCTTTGCGACCCCGGACGCGGTGGGCAGCTTCTATTACTCGTTCGTGCTCGGCTACAACAAGTCGAAATACACGGGCGCGCAGCCGCAGACGTGGGCAGATCTGTTCGACACGAAGAAATTCCCCGGCAAGCGCACGTTCTACAAGTGGTCGGCGCCGGGCGTGCTGGAAATCGCGCTGCTCGCCGATGGCGTGCCGCCGAACAAGCTCTATCCGCTCGACCTCGACCGCGCGTTCAAGAAGCTCGACACGATCAAGAGCGACATCGTCTGGTGGAGCGGCGGCGCGCAGTCGCAGCAACTGCTCGCGTCGGGTGAAGCGCCGATCGGCATGTTCTGGAATGGGCGCTTGCACGCGCTCGCGCAGACCGGTGTGCCGGTGGCCATTTCGTGGAACCAGAACCTGACCGCCGCCGACATGCTGGTGATTCCGAAGGGCGCCAAGCATCGCGCGGAAGCGATGAAGTATCTGGCGGCCGCGACGAGCCCGCAGGCGCAGGCGAAATTCGCCGCCGAGACGGGTTACGCGCCGATCAACGTGAAGTCGGCCGCGCTGATGCCGGCCGCGATGGCGAAGACGCTGCCCGACCAGTACAAGGACTCGCAGATCAATCTCGACATGAAGTACTGGGCCGACAACCGCGACGCGATTGCGAAGCGCTGGTACGCGTGGCAATCGAAATAAGCCGCACGGACCGACGTTAGAGCCGAGCGCCGCGCAATGAACCGGCGTGCACAGAGACACCGAGCAGGAGACATCATGCCCAACGTAATGAGTACCGTCGCGCATCCACCCGCGACGGCCGCGCGCAAGCGGCGCGACTGGCGCAGCATCTGGCTGCTGACGCCGGCCATGCTGCTGCTGCTGATCTTCTTCCTGCTGCCGGTGCTGTCGCTGCTATTGCGCAGCGTGCTCGAGCCGACCCCGGGACTGGAGAACTATCAGCAACTGGTCGGTTCGACCACATATCTGCGCGTCTTCGGCAATACCTTTCTCGTCGCAACGGTCGTGACCGTCGTCACGGTGCTGGTGGGCTTTCCGATGGCATGGCTGCTCGCGATCGCGCCGCGCAAGCTCAGCTCCGTGCTATTCGCGATCCTGCTGCTGTCGATGTGGACCAACCTGCTCGCACGGACTTTCGCGTGGATGGTGCTGTTGCAGGGTACGGGTCCGATCAACCGCGCGCTGATGGCGATCGGCCTGATTCACGAGCCGCTCGCGCTCGTGAACAACCTCACCGGCGTGACGATCGGCATGACGTACATCATGCTGCCGTTCCTCGTGATGCCGCTGCACGCGACGCTGCGCGGCATCGATCCGTCGACGCTGCGTGCCGCCGCGGTCTGCGGCGCGAGCCGCTGGCAGGCGTTCTGGCGCATCCTCGTGCCGCTCGCGATGCCGGGCGTGGCCTCCGGCGCGCTGATGGTGTTCGTGATGGCGCTCGGCTACTTCGTCACGCCCGCGCTGCTTGGCGGTCCGTCTTACATGATGCTCGCCGAACTCATCGCGCAGCTCGTGCAGGAACTGCTGAACTGGGGCCTCGCCGGTGCTGCCGCTTTCGTACTGCTGAGCGTGACGCTCGTGCTCTATGCGTTGCAATTGCGCTTCACCGGCAGTGCGCGCGCCATTCAGGGAGGACGCTGACATGTTGCTCGATTTCGATCGTCTCGGCGGGCTTCGCTGGGCACTGGTGGCCATAGGCGCGGCCGTCGCACTGTTTCTGCTGCTGCCGATCCTGTTCATCGTCGCGCTGTCGTTCGGCGATTCGCAGTGGCTGATCTTTCCGCCGCCGGGGTGGACGCTGGAGTGGTATCGGCAGCTTTTCACGGACGCGGGCTGGATCGACTCGCTGCTGACGAGCGCGAAGCTGGCCGTGATCGTGATGGCGCTTTCGGTGCTGCTCGGTTTTCTTGCGTCGCTTGCGCTGGTGCGCGGCAAGTTCCGCGGCCGCGAAGCGGTGAAAGGCTTCTTCCTGACACCGATGGTGCTGCCCGTCGTCGTTCTGGCCGTCGCGCTGTACGCGTTCTTTCTGCGCATCGGCCTGAACGGCACGATGACCGGCTTCGTGCTCGGCCATCTGATCATCGCGCTGCCGTTCTCGATCATCTCCATCAGCAACTCGCTGGTGAGCTTCGATACGGCGCTCGAAGACGCGGCGCTGATCTGCGGCGCGTCGCCGCTCACCGTGAAGCTGCGCGTGACCCTTCCCGCGATCCGGCTCGGCCTGTTCGCCGCCGCGATCTTCGCGTTTCTCGCGTCGTGGGATGAAGTCGTGGTGTCGATCTTCATGTCGAGCCCGACATTGCAAACGCTGCCCGTGCGTATCTGGTCGACGCTGCGGCAGGACCTGACGCCCGTCGTCGCGGCGGCGTCTTCACTGCTGGTCGCATTGACGACCGTATTGATGCTGGCGGGCGCCGTGCTGCGCCGCGCGCGCTAATCGACGTAATCAGCGAGGTAAACAAGCCATGACTGCATTCCTGCAAATCCAGCGTCTGCGCAAGACCTACGACGACGTCGTCGCCATCGACCAGGTTTCCCTCGATGTGCGCAAGGGCGAATTCATGACGTTTCTCGGACCGTCCGGTTCGGGCAAGAGCACGACGCTGTATATCGTCGCGGGCTTCCAGGAGCCCACCGACGGCCGCGTGCTGCTCGACGGCAAGCCGTTGCTGGCGGTCGCGCCGAACAAGCGCAACATCGGCATGGTGTTTCAGCGCTATACGCTGTTCCCGCATCTGACGGTAGGCGAGAACGTGGCGTTTCCGCTGCGCGTGCGCCGCCGCCCCGAAGCCGAAATCAAGGCCAAGGTCGACAAGATGCTCAAGCTCGTGCATCTGTCCGAATGCCGCGACCGGATGCCCGCGCAGCTGTCGGGCGGGCAGCAGCAACGCGTGGCGATCGCACGCGCGCTGGCCTACGATCCGCCCGTGCTGCTGATGGACGAGCCGCTGTCCGCGCTCGACAAGAAGCTGCGCGAGGAAATCCAGCTCGAATTGCGCCGCATCCATCAGGAAACCGGCGTGACGATCCTCTACGTCACGCACGACCAGGAAGAAGCGCTGCGCCTGTCCGACCGCATCGCGGTGTTCAACAAAGGCCGCATCGAGCAGGTGGGCACCGGCGAGGAACTGTATGCGAATCCGGCGTCGCGCTTCGTCGCGAGCTTCATCGGCAATTCGAATTTCTTGCCCGTGAAGGTCACGAAGAATAGCGACGGCCGCATGAACGGCGTGTTTCCGAACGGTCACGAGATCGCGTCGGACGCCTTCAGTCCCGCGCTCAGCGCGGGCGACGACGGCACCTTGATGATCCGCCCCGAGCAGATGCGCATCAGCGCGCTGCAAGCCGCAAGCGGGGGGAACGGCACGAGCGGCCTGCCCGTGACGGTGCGCGATATCACGTATCTCGGCGACGCGATGCACTACGCGGTGGCGACCCCGTGGCAGCAGGAAATCTCGATTCGGATGCCGGCTGCGCATCGCCACGACAGCGGCATCGCGATCGGTACCCAGGCGCTCGTCGACTGGGACGCACGCGATGTGCGCCTGTTCGCGCAAGCATGACGGCGACTGCCATGAGCGGCGCACTGCCATCGCTGAAGGTTCAACGCCCTACGACCACCTTGCGCGAACTCGCGCTCGAGAAGATGCGCACGGCGATCCTGGAGGCCCATTTCCATCCCGGCGAGCGGCTCGTCGAGCGCTCGCTGTGCGAGATTCTCGGCGTGAGCCGCACCGTGGTGCGCGAGGTGTTGCGGCATCTGGAAACGGAAGGGCTCGTCGACTCGATACCGAACCAGGGGCCGATCGTCGCCGTGCTCGACTTCGATACGGCGGCGGAGATCTACGAAATACGCGCGCTGCTCGAAGGCGAGGCGGCGATGGCCTGCGCGCGGCATGCGGACGAGCAGACGGTTGCCGATCTCGCCGGCCTGATCGGCCAGATTCAGACAGCGTTCGAAGCGCAGGATCATCAGGCCGTCAGGGCGCTCACTACGGCCTTCTACGAACGCATGTTCATCGCGGGAAAAAAGCATGTGGCCTGGGAAATCGTGCAGTCGTTGACCGCGCGCATCAACCGTCTGCGAGCGCTGACGATCGCTTCCGACGACCGCGGCCGCCAGGCCGTCGACGAGATGCATCGCATTCTCTCGGCCATCGCGGCTCGCGACAGCGCCGCCGCGCGCGAGGCCGCGATCGCGCATGTGCACCGGGTGGCCGAAATCGCCCGCAAGCTGCTGGCGGAAGGGCACGAACAGGCGGTGTGGCGTCAGGCGGGCTAGCATCAACCGCATTTTTGTGTAATGAAGGAAAGCAACGTGGAATTGAAGACCCTGTTGAAGGACGCGGCGCTTCTGCGCCATCAGGCTTATATCGACGGGCAATGGTGCCCCGCCGACTCGGGCGCGAGTTTCGAGGTATTGGACCCGGCAACCGGGGCAACGCTCGGCAGCGTTCCGTTGATGGGCGAGGCCGAAACGACGCGGGCAATCGATGCGGCCAACGCCGCATGGCCAGCGTGGCGAGCCCGCACGGCCAAGGAGCGCGCGGTCGTGATGCGCCGCTGGTACGAGCTGATGATCGAGAACGCCGACGACCTCGCGCTGATCCTGACCGCGGAACAGGGCAAGCCGCTCGCCGAAGCGAAAGGCGAAATCGCTTATGGCGCATCGTTCCTCGAGTGGTTCGCCGAGGAAGGCAAACGGGTGGCCGGCGACACGCTCGCGACGCCGGCATCGGACAAGCGGCTCGTCGTGCTCAAGGAGCCGATCGGCGTGTGCGCCGCCATCACGCCTTGGAATTTTCCGAACGCGATGATTACCCGCAAGGTGGGCCCGGCGCTTGCGGCGGGCTGCCCGATCGTCGTGAAGCCCGCCGAAGCCACGCCGTTCTCCGCGCTCGCGCTCGCGGTTCTGGCCGAGCGGGCCGGCGTGCCCAAGGGCGTGCTCAACATCGTGACCGGCGATCCGAAGGCGATTGGCGGCGCGATGACGAGCAGCCCAGTGGTTCGCAAGCTGTCGTTCACCGGATCGACCGGCGTAGGCAGATTGCTGATGGCGCAAAGCGCGCCCACGGTGAAGAAGGTCACGCTCGAACTAGGCGGCAATGCACCATTCATCGTGTTCGACGATGCCGATCTCGACGCCGCGGTGGAAGGCGCGATTGCATCGAAGTACCGCAACAACGGGCAAACCTGCGTGTGCACGAATCGTTTCTACGTCCATGAGCGGGTGTACGACGCGTTCGCGTCGAAGCTGGCTGCGGCAGTCGAAGCCCTGAAGGTTGGGCACGGCATGGAAGGCGGCGTCACGCTGGGTCCGCTGATCAACGACGCGGCGCTCAGCAAGGTCGAAGCGCACATCGCCGACGCGCTCGGCAAAGGGGCGACGCTTGCCACCGGCGGCAAGCGCCACGCGCTCGGCCACGGCTTTTTCGAGCCCACGGTGCTGACCAACGTCACCGCGCAGATGGCCGTGGCGAAAGACGAGACCTTCGGCCCGCTCGCGCCGCTGTTCCGTTTCTCTAGCGACGAAGAAGTGGTGAGACTCGCCAACGACACCGAGTTCGGACTGGCCGCCTACTTCTATAGCCGCGATATCGGCCGCATCTGGCGCGTGGCCGAACAGCTCGAATACGGCATGGTGGGCATCAATACCGGCCTGATCTCCAATGAGGTCGCGCCGTTCGGCGGCGTGAAGCAGTCGGGTCTCGGCAGGGAAGGCTCGCACTACGGAATCGACGATTACCTCGTGATCAAGTACCTGTGCATGGCGGTTTGACCTCGATCCGATAGTCGGCGTGCGGCACGGCCAAGCGTAGAATTGCGGGCGCGGCGGCGAGCCGATTCGTCGCCCGACCGGAGACCGATGGCTGATGGAAATCAAGTGGATCGAAGACTTCATCGCGCTCGCCCGCTATCAGAGCTTTTCCCGCGCGGCGGAGTTTCGCAACGTCACGCAGTCGGGATTCAGCAGACGGATTCAGCAGCTCGAACAATGGGTCGGCGCCGATCTCGTCGATCGCAGCGGCTTTCCGCCGACCTTGACTCCGGCAGGCCAACTGTTTCGTGACGCCGCCGAGGACATCCTCGACAAGCTGTTCGACACGCGAGCGATCATTCGCACCGAACAGCGCATTGCCGGCACGAGCCTGCAGATCGCGGCGGGCCACACGATCGCGCTCAACTTCCTGCCCGCGTGGTTGCGCACGCTGTCGAAGCATGTCGGCGAAGTGCGCGCGCGCGTGATTCCGGCGAACGTGCACGATTCGATACTGATGCTGGTCAACGGCAACTGCGAGCTGATGTTCGCTTATCACCATCCGCAGCTGCCGTTGCATCTCGATCCGACCCAGTACGAATGCGTGACCGTGGGCGTCGACACTTTCATGCCGGTATGCAGGCCCAATCAGCGGCTTGCGCACGTGTACCGTCTGCCCGGCGTGATCGAGCATCCGATGCCGTTCATCGCCTACACGGAGACCAGCTACTTCGGGCGCTGCTTCGCGTTGCTGATGGAGCAGAGCAAAGCGTCGCCCGCGTTGCATCTTCACTATGAGTCCGACATGGCCGAGGTCGTGAAGAAGCTGGTGCTGGAGGGCGAGGGCGTCGCGTGGCTGCCCAAGAGTTCGATCGCCGCCGAACTCGACAGCGGCCAACTCGTCGCCGCCGGCCGCTCCGAATGGCAACTCCAACTGGAGTTGCGCGTGTACCGTGACCTGACGAATCGCAGCGAACTTCTCGATACGCTGTGGCGGCATCTTCTGGCTTCGTCGGGGCCCGCCGAGCAGCGCTGATAGGGTTATCCCGCGTTATGCGAAACTTGCATAGCCGTATGCAACACTAGCATTCAAGGCGGTTCTGCCGTCTCTAGAATTCCGTCCAGACACAAAAAGCGGTACATCGACATGCGATGTGCCGGCCATTCCCGAGCGCGCGCCGGTCGATGCCGATCGTTCGTGCGCCATCCCTGGACGGAGACACATGAAGAATCGGCTTACCCTCTACATCCTCGCCGGCATGCTGCTCGGCGTGGCCGTCGGTTATGTCTGCCATCGCACCGCGGCCGATGCCGCGCACGCGAAGG
Organism: Paraburkholderia sp. BR13439; assembly: GCF_040948805.1. Classification (NCBI taxonomy): domain Bacteria; kingdom Pseudomonadati; phylum Pseudomonadota; class Betaproteobacteria; order Burkholderiales; family Burkholderiaceae; genus Paraburkholderia; species Paraburkholderia sp. BR13439. The sequence continues at coordinate 101,663 of NZ_JBFPKN010000021.1, forward strand.
AGATCGCCGGCTACTTTTCGATCATCACCGATATCTTCCTGCGGCTCGTGAAGATGATCATCGCGCCGCTCGTGTTCGCCACCCTCGTGTCGGGTCTCGCCGGCATGGAAGGCACCAGCGACGTGCGCCGCATCGGGCTGCGCTCGATCGCGTGGTTCCTGTGCGCGTCGCTGTTCTCGCTCGCGCTCGGCCTCGTGCTCGCGAATCTGCTGCAACCGGGCGCGGGTTTGCACATGGCCCAGACGAGCGCTGACGTGGCCACGGGCCTGAACACGTCCAGCCTCAACTTCAAGGACTTCGTCACCCACGCGTTCCCCACCAGCATCATCGATGCGATGGCGCGCAACGATATCCTGCAGATCCTCGTCTTCTCCGTGCTGTTCGGCATCGTGCTCAGCATGATCAAGTCGGACCCGCGCGTCGCGCCGCTGATCGCGGGCGTCGAAGGGCTCGTGCCCACCATGCTGAAGCTGACCGATTACGTGATGCGTCTCGCGCCTCTCGGTGTGTTCGGCGCGCTGGCCTCGGCGATCACGGTGCATGGTCTCGACGTGCTGACCACGTACGGCAAGCTCGTCGCCAGCTTCTATACGGGGCTCGCGCTGCTTTGGACCGCGCTGATCCTCGCCGGCTACGCTTTTCTCGGCAAGCCGATCTGGGCGTTGCTCAAAGCGATCCGCGAACCCGCGATGCTGGCGTTCTCCACCGCGAGCAGCGAGGCGGCGTATCCGCGCCTGACGGAGAAGCTGGAGGAATTCGGCGTCGATAAGAAAGTGGTCGGCTTCACGTTGCCGCTCGGCTATGCGTTCAATCTCGACGGCTCGATGATGTATCAGGCGTTCGCCGCGATCTTCATCGCGCAGGCGTTCGGCATCGACATGCCGATCAGCACGCAGATCGTGATGCTGCTGGTGCTGATGGTGAGCAGCAAGGGGATGGCGGGTGTCGCGCGCGGCTCGGTGGTGGTCGTCGCGGCGGTGGCGCCGATGTTCCATCTGCCGCCATCGGGCGTCGTGCTGGTGCTCGCGATCGACCAGATTCTCGACATGGGGCGCACCGCGACCAACGTAATCGGCAACAGCATCGCGACGGCAGCCATCGCGAAGTGGGAAGGCAAGCGCGTGGCGCGCCAGGAGCGCCGCACGGCGATCGCCACGGCTTCGTTCGGCCAGTTCGAAGGCGAGACGAAATGAGCGGCATGGATGCAACCGCTGCCACGAGCGCGCGCAAGTTCGGGGTGGTGGGCGGGCTCGGCCCGCTCGCGAGTGCCGACGTGTTCTTCAAACTGATCAAATCGACGCCGGCCACGCGCGACGCCGAGCACTTCGATGCGATCTTCGAGCAGCAGCCGTTTCGCAGCGCCGATGCCGACAGCGAGACGCTGACGCAGCGCAAGCTGTACATCTTCGATCTGATCAGCAGCTTCGAGAAGCGCGGCGTGACGACGGTCGTGCTGCCGTGCTTCCTGAGCCATACGTTCATCGACGAACTGAAAGCCAATTCGCCGCTGCAGATCGTCGATATGGTCGATGCGGTGCGCAGCCACGTGCGCAGAAGATTTCCCGCGGTGCGCCGCGTGGGCGTGCTCGCATCGGCCTATACGCGGCGCAAGCGTCTGTTCGAGAAGTACTTTGCGGCGCCCGAATTCGAAGTGATCCACCCGCGCATCAGCGACGGCACTGATTTCGTCACCGAAGCCGTCTATGGCGAGGATGGCGTGAAGAGCGGCAATCTGCGTGGCCGTCCGGTCGAATTGCTGCGCGCGGCTTGCGACGATTTGATCGCGCAGGGCGCCAATGTCATTGTGCCGGGGCTCACCGAGATCGCGCTGATCGCGGATGAACTGGGTGCGTTGCGCGTGCCGCTCGTCGATTCGAACCTGGCTTACGCGCAATACGTCGTGTCCGGTCAGTACCACACGCCCGAGACGATCTTCAAGGTCGGCGTGGTGGGCGGCGTGGGTCCGGCGGCCACCGTCGATTTCATTCACAAGATCGTGCGTGCGACGCCCGCGCAGCGCGATCAGGACCACATCAAGCTGCTCGTCGAGCAGAACCCGCAGATCCCGGATCGCACGGAGAACCTCATTGGCGATGGACCCGATCCGACCATCTCGCTGTACGCGACCTGCAAGAAACTCGAAACGGGCGGCGCGGATCTGATCGCGATCCCGTGCAATACCGCGCATGCCTTCGTCGAGCGGATCCAGCCTTATCTCGGCGTGCCGATCGTCAATATGTTGACGGTGACCGTGCGTTATCTGCGCGAGTCGTTTCCCGCGCTGCGCTCGGTCGGCGTGCTCGCGACCTCCGGCACGCTCGCGAGCGGCGTCTACCAGAAGGCGCTCGAATCGCAGGGCTTGCGGCAGGTCGTGCCGGGACCCGCGCTGCAGGCGCGCGTGATGGACGCGATCTACGGCAAGGAAGGCGTGAAGGCCGGATTCACCTCGGGGCAGTGCCAGCAAGACCTCGCCGCGGCGATCGACGGACTGATCGCCGCGGGCGTCGAAGTGATCGTTCTCGGCTGCACGGAACTGCCGCTGCTGCTGCGCGAGCCATATGTGATCGGCGCGAACGGCGCGCGCGTGAACGTCGTCGATCCGACCGATGTGCTCGCGAAGCAGTGCGTAGCCTGCGCGACCGCGCCGCCTCGATAACCCAACCGCATCAACCATTCAACGCGACGGACCTGCACACGACGTGTGCCGGATGACCCCGCTCGCGTGTCGTTTTCAGAACCTGAGAGGAACTCATGCTTGCACCGACCGAACGTATCGAACACGACCTTCTCGGCGATCTCGCCGTGCCCGCGACCGCGTACTACGGCGTACACACGCTGCGCGCGCTGCAGAACTTTCCGATCACCGGTCTTCCGATCTCCGTGTATCCGAACCTCGTCAATGCACTGGCGAGCGTGAAAGAAGCCGCCGCGCTCGCGAATCACGATCTCGGCCTGTTGAGCGCAGTGAAGATGCAGGCCATCGTGCATGCATGCAGGCAAGTGCGCTCAGGCACCGCGCACGAGCATTTCGTCGTCGATGTGATTCAGGGCGGCGCGGGCACGTCGACCAACATGAACGCGAATGAGGTGATCGCCAATCTCGCGCTCGAACATCTCGGGCGACAGCGCGGCGAATACGCGATTCTTCATCCGAACGAGGATGTGAATCTCGGCCAGAGCACCAACGACGTTTATCCGACCGCGCTGAAGATCGCCACGTACGCGGGAATCATGCAACTCGTCGACGCGATGGGCGTGTTGCGCGCATCGTTCGAACGCAAGGCGGTGGAATTCGGCAACGACTTGAAGATGGGCCGCACGCAGCTTCAGGACGCGGTGCCGATGACGCTCGGCCAGGAGTTCAGCACCTTCGCGGTGATGCTCGGCGAAGATGAAGAGCGGCTGAAGGAGGCCGCCCAACTGATCTGCGAGATCAACCTCGGCGCGACCGCGATCGGCACCGGCATCAACACGCATCCGGAATACGCACAGCTTGCCTGCAGGCACCTGAGTGAAATAACCGGTATTGCGTTGACCACGTCACCGAACCTGGTCGAAGCGACGCAGGATGTCGGCTCGTTCGTGCAGCTTTCCGGCGTACTGAAGCGCGTCGCCGTCAAACTGTCGAAGACCTGCAACGATCTTCGCCTGCTTTCGAGCGGTCCGCGCGCGGGCCTCGGCGAAATCAACCTGCCGCCGGTGCAGGCGGGTTCGAGCATCATGCCGGGCAAGGTGAATCCGGTGATTCCCGAGGTCGTCAACCAGATCGCGTTCGAAGTCATCGGCAACGATGTGACGGTGAGCTTCGCCGCCGAAGCGGGTCAGCTCCAGCTCAACGCGTTCGAACCGATCATCGCGCACAGCCTGTTCAAGAGCGTCGCGCATCTGCGCGCGGGGTGCCTCACGCTCGCGTCGAAATGCGTCGACGGCATCACCGCGAATCGCGAACGGCTGCGCGCGATCGTCGAGAACTCGATCGGCATCGTGACCGCGCTGAACCCGTACATCGGCTATACGCACTCGACCGAAGTCGCGAAGGAAGCGCTGGCGTCGGGCAAGAGCGTGGCGCAGATCGTGATCGACAAAGGGCTGCTGAGCCAGGCGCAGCTCGACCAGATCCTTCAACCGGCCATGCTGACGCAACCGAGAAAAATGTCCCCGGCGGAATGAGCGACGAAGGTTTTCCCAGTGACAGGTCGCGTGTATACGCACGCGACTCTTTTAAACGATGGTGGAGACGAAACATGAGCATCAACACGATCAATCGAAAAGCAATGCGGCTGTGCGGTTCGGCGGCACTGCTGATTGTGGCACTTGCCGCGGGTACCGGCGCGCAGGCGGCCGACGCGTCATCGCAGCAGGCAAGCGCCGTCACTGCAAAGCCGCGCGTTCTGCTGCTGGCCACCGGCGGCACGATCTCGGGCACCGCCGATCCGCGCTCGGCAATCGGCTACAACTCGGGCAACGTGAAGGGGCAGGAGCTGGTGCGCGGCGTGCCGGGCATCGAGAAGCTCGCGAGCATCAACGCGGAGCAGATCTCGAACGTCGGTTCGCAGGACATGAACGACAAGATCTGGTTGCAGCTTGCGCGGCGAATCGACGAGGCTTTCGAGCGCAACGAGGCCGACGCCGTCGTGATTACGCACGGCACCGATACGATCGAGGAAACCGCGTTCTTCCTGAACAACGTGCTGCACTCCGACAAGCCGGTGGTACTGGTCGGCTCGATGCGCCCGGGCGGTTCCACCAGCGCCGACGGCCCCAACAATCTGTACGAAGCCGTCGAAGTGGCGGCGAGCCCGCAGTCGCGTGGCCGGGGCGTGATGGTCGTGATGAACGATCAGATTCACGCGCCGCGCTGGATCACCAAGACCAATACCACGGCGGTACAGGCGTTCGCGTCGCCGAACGCGGGCGCGATCGGTTATGTCGATCCGGCCAGTGTGCGCTTCGTGATGCCGGCGGTGCAATCGGCGCGCACCGCGCTGAGCCTGCCCGCGAACGGGCAATTGCCGCGGGTCGATATCGTCTACGCGCATAGCAACATGGATGGCCGCCAGATCGAGCATGCTATCGCCGATGGCGCGAAGGGCATCGTCGTAGCTGGCGAAGGCGATGGTGACATGTCGAAGGAAGCCCTCGCGGCGCTCGACCGCGCGGCCGCAAAAGGCATCGTGGTGGTTCGTTCGACGCGCCTCGTGTCGGGATTCGTGAACCGGAACGTCGAGGTGGACGACGACAAGCGCGGCTTCGTCGCATCGCTCGATCTGAATCCGCAGAAGGCGCGCTTGCTGACGCAGTTGCTGGTGGCCAACGGCGTGACCGACCCGCTCAAGGTACAGCAGGCGTTCAGCGGAACGTGGTGATGGGTTGGGGGCGACGCGGCATCGCAAGCGACGGATAGCCGCTCTAGCGCCCCTCCATCAGCGAGGAAAGCAGCTTCAGCAGGCTGTCGATATTGACGGGTTTGACGAAGTGATAGTCGAAGCCCGCCGATTGTGCGCGCAGCCTGTCCTCCGTCTGACCGTATCCGGTGATCGCGATCAGCAACGGCTTCGCATCGCCTTTGCGGCGAAGCTGCCTCGCCAGTGCGTACCCGTCGATATCCGGCAAGCCGATATCGAGCAGCGCCACGTCCGGCACGAATGACGGTGCGGCTTCCAGCGCCTCGGCCGACGAATACGCGACACGGGCAGCATGCCCTTCGGATTCGCACAGCATCGCGAGTGAATCGGCGGCGTCGCGATTGTCATCGACGACCAGCACGCGCAACGCGGTTCGCGCGTGCCCCGGCGCGGGCTCCGACAGCGCGACCGCCGAATGGCGTTCATGGTGGTGCAAACGCGGCAGTCGGACCGTCACCGTCGTGCCGAGATTGGGGCCTTCGCTGTGCACGGCGATCGTGCCGTTGTGCATTTCGACGAGCTTCTTGACGAGCGACAGTCCGATGCCGAGGCCGCCATCCGAGCGATCGAGCGTGCGTTCGCCTTGCGAAAAGAGCTCGAACACCTTCGGCAGAAGCTCGGCCGAAATGCCCGTGCCGGTATCTTGCGTGACGATGGAAACCCATTCGCCGTCGGCCGCTACGTTCACCGTGATATGCCCGTTCTCCGGCGTGTACTTGCTCGCGTTGTTCAGGATATTGACGAAGATCTGCGAAATCCGCGTGATGTCGCCGCATACCCACGTGGTCGGATCGCAAACACTGACGTGCAACTGCTGATGACGAGCTTCGGCCATCGCCGCGATCGCCTCGACAGCGTGATAGACGGCTGTGCCGACCAGAACGGGCTCGAGTTGCAGCACGATGCGGCCTTGGGTGATGCGCGACACTTCGAGCAGATCGTCGACGATTCGCGTCATGTGCTCGACCTGCCGGCGCATCAGGTTGATCAGCTCGTGGGGGCGTGAGCCCGTGTCGGGCTGCTTGTCGAGCAATGCGATGGCAGTGCGTAGTGGCGCGAGCGGATTGCGCAGTTCGTGCGCGAGCATCGCGAGAAACTCGTCCTTGCGGCGATCGGTTTCGCGCAGCATCAGTTCGAGCTGCTTGCGCTGGGTGATGTCGATCACGCTGGCGATGATGCGCAACGGCTTGCCGTCCGCGCCTCGCTGAAGCAGCGCGCTGCCGTGCATCCATTGTTCGCCGTACGCGTTCTGCAAGCGGAATTCGAAGTTCGCGACCGGGTCGTGGCCTTCGGCCAGTCGGCAGACATATTGTTCGAGCATCGCGCGGTCGTCGGGGTGCACGTTGCGCAGCGCCTCGTCATAGCTGAGCACATGGTCTATCCGCGGTGCGTGGCCCTCTTCGAACGACAGCGTGCGCGAGGGCAGGTCGAAGCAGACGATGTTCAGCCGCGCCGCCTGCATCGCGACGGACAGACGCAGGTTGCGCGCTTCGATCGCCAATTGCGCTTCATACTGAGGCGTCACATCGGTCGTTGTGCCGAACCACTCCTGGAGTTTGCCGTGGCTGTCGAACAGGGGCGCCGCCTGGGCGTGCATCATCCTGTACTGGCCGTCGTGACGCCGCATGCGGAACATGATCGATCCGGGCGCGCGTCGCTGCAGCACATCGACCCACCCCTGCCTTGCCGCCTCGCGGTCGTCCGGGTGAACGTAGTCGAGCCATCCCCAGTCCGCCAGACGGACCACGCCGTCGCCCGTGAAGCGGCTCCAGTCCTCGCCTGCGGGCCGGATGTCGCCGTTCGGCTCGGCCGACCATACGAGTGCGCCCGTCGATTCCACGAGCACCCGATAACGCCGCTCGCTGAGACTGAGTTGCTCTTCGGCTGCCCGCTCCTTGCTGATGTCGAAGGTCACGCCGTACACATGCGCGAGCGTACCGTGCTCGTATTCCGCGTGGCCGCGCATGCGCAACCAGCGTGGTGAAGGCGATCCACCGTTCAGCACGAAGTCGAATTCGAAGGGACCGCCGTGTTGCAGAGCGTCATCGACCTTCCGCTGGAATAGCGCCCGATACTCGGGTTCGACACGGTTCTCCAGATCGGATAGCGCAAGCGCATCGGTGCCGGGTGGAAACCCGTACAGATCCGCGAGTTGCGAGGTCATTCGCACGACGCGGCGCTTCATGTCCCATTCCCACGCACCCATGCGAGCGCCGTGGAAGGCAGCCTTCAGGCGTCGCTCGCTCGCTTCGTACATGGCCCACGCGTGACGGGCTTCGTGGATATCTGTCGCGACGCCCACCGTGTCGCCGATGCGGCCATTCGCGTCGCGCTCGGCTTGAAGATGCAACACGTGCCAGCGATACTCGCCGTCCGCGCGCAGCAGACGCACTTCGACATTGCCGAGCAGCGTGCCGTCCCGCATCTGCCGCACTGCGTCGAGCACATGATCGATGTCGTCGGGATGAACGAAGGTCTTCCAGTGCATCCCGACCAGTTCAAGGGCGGGAATGCCGAGATACCGTGATGTCCACGGGTTGGCGTAGCGGACGACGCCGTCGCGATCGGCACGCCAAACGAATGAAGGAAGGAAGTGAGCAGGATCGTTCATCAGCGTCCTTGCATCGGTTTCCTCTGCGCACATGGCGCCGAGGATGATCCAGCGCTGCGCACATGGTGTGCCTGCTTACATTAGCTAGCCCGAACTGCCAGACACGATGTTTGTACCATGCGAATGTTGATGCGGTAAAGGCGAGCCAGACAGCCGGAGATATAGACGGATGCCGCGATGGCATTGGACTTGCTCAATTACGCATATCAAGCCGGCGGTTTCGCCGCAACGGACGCGTGCCTCAGAACGCATCCGTGACGGGACCACCGGCCGTCCAGAAGGAGACAACGATGAATCGCCCCGAAAACACCAAGCCGCAGGAAGGTCAGCCGCGCGATGCGGATGGGATGAGCGAAACCTACGTGCCGTCATACCGTTTGTTGTTGAAAGAGCCGACCGTACTGCTTGCTGGCAACCCGATCGACCGCACGGATGTAGCGACCGCAGCGATCCTGGGCTACAACTGACGACCGCGCGCGATGCGCCAGTCCTGCATATATAAGTTACAAAGCCGCGCGTAGCGCCTCGTCGGCAACGGCAAGGCGCAACGCAATCGTCTTCACGAGAAACCGGTGCAACTGTTGCGCGGTTGCCGGGTCCTGCTGTTCGAGTTCGAGCAGCCGGGAGATCGACAGTCGGTACACGCGCGTCGGTGCCTCGGCAATCACGTCCGCGCTGCGCTGCTGCTGCGTGTACACCGCCATTTCCCCCACTACCGTGCCCGGGCCGAACGAGCGCAGACGCGCCGAGCGGCCATCGGCGAGCGGCAGCGAGATCGCGACACGTCCTTGCTCGACGAAATACAGCGCATCGCCCGGCTCGCGATGACGAAACAGTGCCTGGCCTGAAAGCAGATCACGCAACTCCAGACACGCGACCAAGCCGTTCAACGCACTGGCTGTGAAATGCGGCTCGAGCATCGCACGCAGATCGCCGCCATGCGCGAACGCGAGCGAGTTCGACGCTAGCAGTTTTTCTTCGATCCACTCGAGACCCGCATCGAGCGAATCGAATTGATGGATCTTCAGACTGAGCGTGCCGGTCTTCTCGAGCAGATCGCGCGAGCGCGGCGGCAGCGCGGTCAACACGAGGTCCGCGTTCTTTGCCGCGCAGAGTTGCCTGATCTTGACGAAGCTGATGGATACCGAAGCATCCATGCCATGTGTCGCCGCAAAGTCCAGCACGACGAAACGGACTTGCACGGGACTGTTTGCGTTGAAGCGTTCCCGCAGGCGCTGCAGAATCGAATTGGCCGTGCCGAAAAAGAGGAAGCCTTGCAGGCACATTCCGCATACCTGGGAGCCGATGGCACGCAGCGCCTGGGTGTCTTCGATGCTGCGCTCCACATTCGAGGACCGCGCGCGCAGGTCGAACTCCATGCGTATGCAGCCGACCCGGCCGTAGAGCAGCGTGAACATCACACATGCCGCAACGACGCCCACGACTACGCCGACGATCACGCCATAAGCCGCGATCGTGCCGAGAATCACGGGCACGAGCAGATACTCATACCAGTTGAGCCTCGTCCAGACGCCCGCGAGCCAATGCACGAGCAGACGCAGCCCCATGAACAGTTGAAGGCCGACCAGCACCGGCACCGGAAACAGCGCCACGATGTCGGGCGAGGTGGCGAGCACGACCACGCACGCAAGCGACGCGAACACGCCCGCCACCCGGCTCGTCGCGCCCACCCGCGCATTGAGCATCGAGCGATTGAACGACTGGTAGCCGACCATGCCGCCCAGCAGTCCGCTCGCGAGATTGGCGAGGCCGGCGGCGCGCATCTCGCGATTGAGGTCGACGTCCTCTCCGGTGGCTGTGCCGATCGCGGTCGAATTCATCAGGATGGTCACGGCCGACACCGACGTCACCACCAGGCTTTCGGGAAGATGCGCGCCGACCGCCGACCAGTCGATGGCGCCCTGTCCGAGCCTCGCGGCCAGGTGCAGCTCCGGCAGCCCGGCAAGGTGCAGCTTGACGCGCGGCAGCAGCAGACCCATGCCGCGCGCGTCGTCGATCGAAATTCCGGCAACCTGTAGCAGAACGTAGAAAAGCACGACACCGAAGGCCAGCGTGAGCGGCAACGCGGCAATGTGCTGCCACGTACGCATCAGCACCGTGGCGAGCACGCCGACGACGAGCGCCGGAAGCCATGTGATCCAGTGAAGGTGCGCGAGCAACGCGAGCGTGTGCCACTCCAGCGGCTGGCCCGTCAGCACGCGGAACGCCCCGGCGAGCAGCAGGTAGCCCGTGCCGGCGAGAAACCCGCCGAGCACCGGATAGGGCAGGAACTGCAACGAGCGGCTGCGCCTGGACGAGCCGATCGCATAGAGCGCGATGCCCGTCATCACCGAACAAAGCGCGATTGCGATCAGCACCGTGAGGATCTGCGTCTGCGGTGAGCCGCCGTCCGCGCGCACGCTGCTGGCCACACCCGCCGCCACGCCCGCGAGAAAGGCCGCCGCGTTGCTGTCGGGGCCGCCAATGTTGATGCGCATCGAACTCGTCAAGGCGATCACCAGCGCCGTGACGACACAGCTCACGAGCGCGGTGGGTACGCCCAGCATCGCGTAGCGCGCAAGATCGGCGCTAAAGATCATCGTGCCGAGGCTCATCGCATAGCACAGCATGACGAGCGTCGAAACGGCGCCCGCCGCCACGTCGCCTGGCAGGCCCGCCAAACGCGAGCGCAGCGCGACGTCGGAGACGGAAACGGTCTTGCCCGGCTTCACGTGGATTCCCGGTCGAATGCGAGGGCGCCGCGAGGCGCGCCAGCCAGTATCCTGCGCGGCTCGAACGGCTGTCAAACGCGATGCAGCGTGCTGATCGGACACCTACACTGGTTATTCATCGGCCTCGTAGCTGGCGGCTCCACGCGAATGCACTGCGCCTCAGGGCCGTTCACGCCGGCGGCCGTCACGCGCGTTATTCGTCTGAGTTTTTGCCCGCGGGACCACGCATCGGAGGCAGGGCGACGAACATGGATATCGAGAAATGGCTGCGGGGCCTCGGGCTCGAGCAGTACGCCCCCGCGTTTGCGGCGAACGACATCGACCTGTCGCTGCTCGGGCAGCTGACCGACGCGGACTTGAAAGAGCTTGGCGTACAGTCGCTCGGCCACCGTAAGCGCATTCTGGCCGCGGCGACGGCATCGCTACCGACAGCGGCGCCGCTATCGCCTCAGCCGGCCGACGACCACGAAGTGCCCGCGGACGAGCGCAGGCAGGTCACGATTCTGTTCGCCGATCTGTGCGGGTACACGATGCTGTCGCGCTCGCTCGATCCCGAAGACCTGCGCGCGCTGATCGGACGCTATACGGCGCTGGTCGACGGGATCGTGCTCGCCTATGGCGGCACGATCGACAAGCACATCGGCGACGCGGTGATGGCGCTGTTCGGCGCGCCTCGTTCGCACGAGACGGACACGCTGCGCGCCGCGCGTGCCGCACTCGACATTCACGACGGCGTGGCGCGACTGGCCACCCAGACCGGGCGGGCGTTGCAGGCGCACATCGGCATTGCGAGCGGCGAGGTCATCGCGGGCGCGCTGGGCCGCGCCGACGCGCAGGACTACACCGTGCATGGCGATCCGGTAAACCTCGCCGCTCGGCTCGTGGCTGCCGCGCCAGCGGGCGAAACCTGGCTATCCGACGACGCGGCGCGCACGCTCGGCGATGTCGCCAGTTGCGAGGCAATCGGCGAGCGGCGCTTCAAGGGCATCGACACGCCGGTGCGGCCATGGCGCCTCGTCGCGCTCGGCAGCGAGCCGGTCAGGACGAGCCACAGCCATTTCGTCGGACGCGAAGCCGAGCTCGAACAGTTTCACGGCATCCTGCATGCGTGCATGGCAAAGCGCGCGGGGCACGTCGTTCATGTGCGAGGCGAAGCCGGGATCGGCAAGACGCGGCTCGTCGACGAGATGCGCCGCCATGCGCAGGCCCAGGGCTTCACGCTGCATCGAAGCCTCGTGCTCGATTTCGGCGTCGGCAAGGGCCAGGACCCGGTGCGAACCATCATCGGCAGCCTGCTCGGCTTGCCGGCCGGTGCATCGAGTGAGGCACGGCAGGCCGCCGCCGCGCAGGTCGCGGCCGACGGCATCGTCAAGGCCGAGCAGATCGTATTTCTGCACGACTTCCTCGACCTCCCGCAGAGCGCCGAATGGCAAACCATCTACGAGGCCATGGACCACGGCGCGCGCAAGCGCGGCAAGCAGGCGCTCGCCGCGAGGTTGACCGAGGACGCTTGCGCGCACGCGGCGACGCTCATCGTCGTCGAAGACCTGCATTGGGCCGATGCCGAAGTCATCGGCTACCTGTCGGCGTTCGCGTCGGGCATTGCCAACGGTACGGGCCTGCTGGTGACGACTTCGCGCGTGGAAGGCGATCCGATCGATGCAGGCTGGCGCGCACGTTGCCGCGACACGCCGTTCGCCACGATCGATCTCGGACCGCTGCGCAAGGACGAGGCGCTGAGCCTGGCGGGCAATTTCATCGATGCGACGCAGCGTGTCGCGCTCGCCTGCATCGAGCGCGCGGGCGGCAATCCGCTGTTTCTCGAACAACTGCTGCGCAACGCGGAAGAAGGCAGCGGCAGCAACGTGCCCGCGTCGATCCGCAGTCTGGTGCTCGCGCGGATGGACCGGCTCGCGCCTCGCGACCGCCTGGCATTCCAGGCGGCCGCCGTGATCGGCCAGCGCTTCGACCTGGCGCTGCTGCGAGAACTGATCGACGATCCTGGCTATGTCTGCGCCGGACTGCTCGTCAATGCACTGGTGCTGCCGGAAGGCGAGGACTTCCTGTTCGCGCACGCGTTGATCCAGGAGAGCGCCTACTCGACCTTGTTGCGCGCGCGCCGCCGTGAACTTCATCTGCGCGCGGCCGAATGGTTCGCACAGAGCGATGCCACGTTGCACGCCCAGCATCTCGATCGCGCCGAAGACCCGCATGCGCCGCACGCCTACCTGGGCGCGGCGGTGGCTGAGCGTGCCGCTCATCGTTTCGAAGCCGCGCTGCGGCTGGCCGAGCGGGGCATCGAGATCGCGCGGTCGGACGCGGACCGCCATGCACTGAGCTGCTGCAAGGGCGAACTTCAGCGCGACCTGGGCGACATTGCGGGATCGATCGCGACGTACCGCACCGCACTCGCCCTCGCCACCGACGACACCGCCCGATGCGACTGCCAGCTCGGGCTCGCGGAAGGTCTGCGGGTCAGCGAGGGTCTCGACGAAGCACTCGGTCTGCTGGCGCAAGCGCAACGGATCGCGGAGCGGGACAACCGGCTGGCCGAGCTGGCAAGCCTCCATTATTTGCGCGGCAACATCCTGTTTCCGCTCGGCAAGATCGACGCCTGCTGCGCCGAACACGAGCGCGGTCTCGCCTATGCGCGCCGTCTCGATCTGCCCGAGGCGGAGGCTCGCGCGCTCGGCGGCCTGGCGGATGCGGCGTATGCGCAGGGACGCATGCGGACCGCGTTCCATCATTTCAGCGAATGCGTGGCGATGAGCCGGGAGCACGGCTTCGGCCGCATCGAGGTTGCCAACCTGTCGATGCAGGGCTTCAGCCGCATCTATCTGAACGACGCGGGTCCCGCGCGCGAGGACGCCATCGCCGCCGCCCGCACCGCCGAGCTGATCGGGCAGCCTCGCGCGCAATTGCTGGGTGAGACGCTGGGGGTGTTCGCGTGCCAGGAATTGGGCGACGTGCAGGCGGCCAGCAAGCATCTGGCGCAGGAACTGCGCGTGATCCGGCAACTGGGTGCGCGCCGCTTCCAGGCGCAGAACCTGGAGATGCAGGGACGCCTGTTACTGGACCAGGGATGCCGCAGTGAAGCGGTGATGGCGCTGCGCGAAGCACTCGCCATCTCACGCGAGGTGGGCAGTCAGTTTTCCGGGCCAAAGACCTTGAGCGCGCTGAGCCGCGCGGTTGACGACAAAGACGAGCGGACGCGGCTACTGGCTGAAGGCGAGGCGCTGCTGCGCCTTGGCGCGGTCGGCCACAATCACCTGTGGTTTTACCGCGACGCCATCGAAGCGATGCTGGGGGCGGGCGATCCTGCCGGCATGCTGCACTACGTGGACGCACTCGAGGCCTATACGCAGCGCGAACCGTTGCCGTGGTCCGAGCTTTTCGCGGCGCGTGGCCGTGCGCTTGCGCTCGCGCTTCAGGCGCCGCTCACCGACACCACGCGACATGAACTGCTGCGGCTGCTCGAGGCGCTACAGCAGGCCGGCTTTCGCAACTACGTGAGCGCGGTCGAAACGGCCCTTGTGGCTTGAAACAGGCGCGGAGCAGATCGTCAGCGTGGCGCGGAGTCGTCGCGGGGCGGGTCCTTGTGGACCACCTCCATGTCGATGGTGCGGCCGTCGTCGTCGGGTGTGTCCGTGTGAACGACCTCCATGTCGACGGTGCGGCCGTCGTCGCCATACGCGGCCGCCTGCCGGCGCAACTTGCGCATCTTCCACCACAGATAGCCGACCACGACCGTGCCGACCGCGAACAGCACGGCGAACAGCACGATCGACAGCGTCGCGGCCACCACGAACAGGATCGCGCTCAGGGCGACGGTCAGCAACCGACCGAACCAGCCTGAGCCACCGATCCGGATCCCTTTCTCATATGTCACCCGCCGCGGCGGCGGTCTGTCGTTTTGCATCGTTCATCTCCCGGCCGCCGTCCGGCGGCTGATGCGGGTAAGTCCTAATCCGTCGTCATTATGCGGGATGTGAACCGCGAGCGTCGCCCGCGCGGGGCGGCTCGGCGTATAGTCGACTGATGCCGTTAAAGAAGGCCGCGCGTTTGCTCGTTTAACTTCGGTAGTAAGTTGCCGCTCGCCAAGAGTGACCGAGCGGCGTGGTTTTCAGTTACCCCGGTTGCCCGCGTGATCATGCGACGCCTGCATCTGCTCGAAATCGAAGACCAGCCGTGGTGCCCACGGGCCCTCCGTGACGGCGGGACGGATTGGCTGCATTTTCTGGCCAATTCCCACAAGGGCTTCAACGTGATCGCGGGTAAGCTGCGCGAGGCGATGCGCCGGGTCGGCAGCGACCGGATCGTCGATCTGTGCTCGGGCGGCGGCGGGCCATGGCAGACGCTTGCACCGTTGCTCGCGCTGTCCGGCCGCGTGATGGTGCAGTTGACGGACTTCTATCCCAATCGCGCCGCGTACGAGCGGATTTCAGCCGGGTCGACCAACTGTGTCACCTATGTGAGCGAACCGGTGGACGCGATGAACGTGCCATCGAGATTCGACGGCGTGCGCACGATGTTCAACTCGTTCCACCATTTTCGGCCGGACGATGCGCGCGCGATCCTCGCCGACGCTGTGACGAAACGCCGCGCGATCGTCGTCGTCGAGGGTGCGGATCACCGGCTGCTCGGCATCGTGTTCATCCTGGTGATGCCGCTGATGATGCTCGCGCTGACCCCGCTGATCCGACCGTTTCGCTGGTCGCGGCTAGCGCTCACCTATGTGCTGCCGGCGATCCCGCTGCTGTGTCTGTTCGACGGCATCGTGTCGATGCTGCGCATCTACAACCCGGACGAATTGCGTGAGATGGTCGCGAGTATTCCGGATCAGCAGAGCTTCGATTGGGACATCGGCACGTTGCCGGTGCAGGGCTCGCCGCTCGGTCTGACTTATCTTGTCGGCGTTCCGCGGCAAGCCGCAGGCTTGAACGCAAGCGCGCGCCGTCGGCAGCGGCGCGCGGATCACTTGCCGGCCAGATGCTCGGGTGCCTGGGTGTTGCCCGGCGGCAACTCGCCCATCGCCTGAAACAGCGTCGCCGTATCGGCCAGGCGCCGGCCGATCAGGCGGATTTCTTCCAGCCTCGCTGCTTCGTACTGCTGCTCGCCGCCGCGAGCGGATGCCGCGGGCAGTGCGCCGAGCCGGTGGCGTGACGTGGCATCGTCGAACGTCTCGCGTGCGTCGCGGGCGGCGCCGCTCGCGGCTTCGAGCGCCTGCGCGTCGTGCTCGAGCGACGCAAGCGTGTCGGCGACGTTCTCGAACGCGGCCAGCACGGTCTGCTTGTACTCGAACACGGCGGCCTCGTAGGTGTCGATTGCCGCGCGCCGCTGCGCGACGAGCGCGCCGCCATGAAACAGCGCTTGCGACATCGTCGCGGCGATGCTCCAGATCGCGCCGGCGCCCGACAGCGCGAGCGGCCAGCTGAACCCGCCTTGTCCCATCGAGGCGTTCAGCGTCAGGCTCGGAAAGAGTTGTGCGGTGGCGACGCCGACATCGTTCGCGGCGGCTTTCAGCGCCGCCTCGGCGGCCGCGATATCGGGCCTTGAGCGCAACAGGTCCGATGGCAGCACGACGGGCAGGTCTTGCGGCAAATGCAGGCTCGCCAGATCGGGCTCGGGCGGCGCCGCGTCGGGCGTGCGGCCGAGCAGCACCGCAAGCGCGTGTCGGGTCACGGTCAGCCGTTGCCGCAGATCGGCCACGCTGACCTGGAGCGCGGCGATGCTTTGCCGCGCATTCGACACGTCGCCGCGCGTGAGCGACCCGAGCTGGTAATGCCGTTCGGTATCGTGGGCCTGATCGCCCGCCAGCACGATCAGGCGCTCGGTCGCATCGATCTCGGCGCGCAGCATCGCCGCCTCGATCGTCGCCGTGACGATGTTGGTGGCCAGCGCGCGGCGCGCGGCTTCGCGTTGATACGCATCGATGTCGACCCGCGCGGAGCGCGCCGCGTTGGCCTTGCGCACCGCGCCGAACAGGTCGAACGTGTATTGCGCCTGGACCACGCCGATGAACTCGTTGTAAAGCAGCGTATTCGGCGCGCCGGGAACCGGAATGCCGAGATCGCGCCCGCGCGAGGCCTGCGCGACCAGATCGACCGACGGCAGCAGCGTGGCGCCGATCTGCGCGCGCAGTTGTTCGTGCGCGGCGGCCAGGTGCTTGTCGGCGGCGGCGAGCGTCGGGCTGTTGCGCAGGCCTTCTTCGACGAGGTCGTTCAATGTCGTCGAGCCGAACAGCCGCCACCATTGCGGCACCGGCTGCGCGCCGGTGGTGAAGCGCTGTGCGACACCGACCGCCTCGACCGTTTGCGCGGGCTGCGGCTCGGCGCCGTAATGGGCGGGCGAGGGCATCGCCGGCGGCTCGCCGCCAGGACCGAACGAGCATGCGCCAAGCGCGATCGTCGCGGCCGCGCCGAACGCCGCGCACCAGCGATGGCTCGCCACGGCCCGCGCTCGACGCGGCGCGAAAGTGAAATGCGGCGCGCTCGCCGGCCCGTCGATAGCGTTGCAGTCTGTGCGCACGATCAGCTCCACGTGTATTCGATTGTCGAGGACGCGGTTCGCACACCGCGTTCGAAGTGCCGCACCTTGAACGCGGTTGCGTAGAGCGCGGGAACGAAGAACAGCGTCAGCACGGTGGCGCCGGTGATGCCGCCCATCAGTGCGGTCGCCATCGGTCCGAAGAAGGCCGATTGCAGCAGCGGGATCAGCGCGAGCACGGCGGCCGCGGCGGTCAGCATGATCGGGCGGAAGCGCCGGACCGTGGCGCTTACGATCGCATCGAAGCGCCCCTGGCCCGCGGCGATATTGCGTTCGATCTGATCGACGAGAATCACCGAGTTGCGCATGATGATTCCGGACATCGCAATCACGCCGAGCATCGCGACGAAGCCGAACGGCTTGCCGAACAGCAGCAGTGCGGCGACCACGCCGATCAGCCCCAGCGGCGCGGTGAGCACGACCATCAGCACGCGCGCGAAGCTGCGCAGTTGAATCATCAGCAGCGTCAGCACCACCACGAGCATCAGCGGCAGCTGCGCGATCACCGACGCCTGCGCCTTGCCGCTGATCTCGCCCGCGCCGCCGGTCTCGATCCGGTAGCCGATCGGCAGCGACGCGCGCAGCGGCGCAAGCGTCCGATCGATCGCCTGGGTCACGTCGAGGTCCAGCGCGTTGCCGCGCACCTCGGCTTGGACCGTGATCGTCGGTTGACGGTCGCGGTCCCAGATCACCCCGTATTCGAGTTCGTTGTGCAGGTGCGCGAGCGTGCCGAGCGGAACCGGGCCGTTCGGCGTCGGCATCGCGAGGTTGACGATCTCGGCGGGATCGACCCGCTCACGCTGGGGCGCGCGCAGGTCGACGCTGATCAACCGGTCGCGCACCCGGTACTGCGTGAACGTATAGCCCGATAGCGTCATCGCGAGGAAGCTCGCCACGTCTTCCGACGTGACACCGAGCTCGCGCGCCTTCTGCTGGTCGATCTCGAAGCGCACCGAGCGTTCGCCGGGTTCGTCCCAATCGAAATGCACGCCCGTCGTGCGGGCATCGGCCTTCATCGTCGCCGCGACTTTTTCCGCGATTTCCCGCACGGTGGCGAGGTCGTTTCCGCTGACGCGAAACTGCACCGGATAGCCGACCGAGGGTCCCGTCTGCAGTGGCGAAACGCGCGCACGTACGGCGGGAAAGCTGTTTTGCAGCGTGCTCGCGAGCCAGCGTTCGAGCTTTTCGCGGTCGTCGACGGACCTGGCGGTGATCACGAGCTGCGCGAAGTTCGGCTGGGGCATCTGGACGTCGAGCGGCAGATAGAAGCGCGGCGCGCCCGTGCCGACGAAATCGACCAGATGATCGATCTCGGGCCGGCCGGCTAGCGTCTTTTCGAGGCGCGCGGCTTCGCGCAGCGTCGCTTCGAACGACGCGCCTTCGGGCAGCCGCAGGTCGACGAGCAGTTCGGGCCGCTCGGAGCTCGGGAAGAACTGTTGCGGCACGAGCGCGAAGCCGGCCAACGCGACGACGAACAGCGCAGCCGTGATGCCAATCACGACGAGGCGGCGCTTCACGCACCACGCGATGCAGTCGCGCAGGCGGTCATGAAAGCGGGGCGCGCGCGGCGCCGCCAGCGGGGCGCGGCGCGTCTGCGCGTCGTCGCGCCGGCGCAGCTTGCGAAGCGCGCGCCGGGGCGGTGTCTCGCGCGCGATGTCCTTGCGTTCGGGCAGCAGGTGATAGCCGAGCAACGGAATCAGCACGACCGCCGCGAACCACGAAGCAACCAGCGCAATCGCGGATACCTGAAAGATCGAGCGCGTGTATTCGCCAGTGGCCGATTTCGCCAGCGCGATCGGCAGGAATCCCGCCACCGTGACCAGGGTTCCCGTCAGCATCGGAAACGCGGTGCTGCTGTAGGCGAACGCCGCGGCCCTCGCGCGGCCCCATCCCTGTTCGAGCTTCACTGCCATCATCTCGACCGCGATGATCGCATCGTCGACGAGCAGCCCCAGTGCGAGGACCAGCGTGCCGAGCGAGATCTTGTGCAGGCCGATATCGAACCCATTCATGCATAGCGCGGTGACCGCGAGCACGACCGGGATCGAGATCGCCACCACCACGCCGGCGCGCCAGCCCAATGAGATGAGGCTCACGGCCAGCACGATCACGATCGCTTCGGCGGCGGCGCGCAGAAAGCCGTTGACCGAGTGCGAGACCGCGTGCGGCATGCTCGACACCTGGACGAGTTCGAGCCCCGCGGGCAGACGCGCGCGCAATTCGGCCGTCTTCGCGTCGAGCAGCTTGCCGAGCTGAATCACATCGCCGCCAGTCTGCATCGTGATGCCGATGGCGAGCACCGGGCGGCCGTTGGTGCGAACCTGCGAGACCGGCGGATCGTCGTAGCCGCGCTTGATCGTCGCAATGTCGCCAAGACGAACGAGGCGGTGATTGATGTCGATCAGCGTGTCGCTCATCGCCGTCAGGTCGGTGAACTGGCCGCTCGGACGCACGAACACGCGATCGAACACGGTGGTGAGCGTGCCGCTCGGCGTAACCGCGTTTTGCGCGTTGATCGCCCGCGCGAGCTGTTGCGGCGTGATGCTGAGCCGCGTCAATTGCGCGTTGGGAATCTCGATCGTGATGTGCTCGTCGGGGTCGCCGAAATAATCGACTTTCGCGACACCGGGCACACGGAGCAGCACGCCGCGCAGTTCGTCCGCATAGTCGTGCAGTTGGGCCGGCGAGAAGCCGTCGCCGGCTAGCGTATAGATGTTCGTGTAGACGTCGCCGAATTCGTCGTCGAAGTACGGCCCGCGCACGCCGGGCGGCAGCGTATCCGCGATGTCGCCGATTTTCTTGCGCACCTCGTACCACGTGTCGCGCACCTCGCGCACCGGCGCGGAGTCTTTCATCGTGAAGACGATCAGCGATTCGCCGGGACGCGAGTAACTGCGCAGATAGTCGAGATGCGGCGTCTCCTGCAGCTTGCGGCCGATCCGGTCGGTCACCTGCTCCTCGACCTGGCGCGCGGTCGCGCCGGGCCAGAAGGTGCGGATCACCATCGCGCGGAACGTGAACGGCGGGTCCTCGGATTGACCGAGCCGGGAATAGGCGAGCACGCCGAACAGCGTCGCGAGCACGACGGCGAAAAAGACGAGCGCCTGGTTGCGGATCGCCCACGCGGACAGATTGAAGCGGCCGGTGTCGTCCGCTGCTGGCCGCCGCGGTCCACCCGGTTCACCGGGGCCGCCCGCTCCGTCGGGCCCCTGGCCAAACAGCGCTCTCATGATGCGAAGTCCTCGGGATGCAACGGCGCGACCGCGCGCACGGTTTCGCCGGCGCTGACTGTGTGCACGCCTTGCAGCACGACGCGCTCGCCATCGGTGAGGCCTCGCGCGACGGAGATCGTGCGGTCGTCATAGCGGCCCACCTGGACCCGGCGCAGTTCCAGCGCCTCGTCGCCGGGCCGCACGACCCAGACGGCCGGCGCGTTGCCGTCGTGAAAGAGCGCGCTGGCGGGCAGCGTGATCGGGTCGTCCGCTTGCGCCTCGCCGGACGCGTCGGCGAAGGTGATGGTGGCCGTCATGCCGAGGCGGACTTCGGGGTCTGGCGCATCGAGCGTCAGTTTCGCGCGATAGGTGCGGCTGCCGGGGTCTGCTGCCGGCGACAGCTCCCGGACGTGCGCGGTGAAGCGTCGGTCCGTGACGGCCGGCAGCGATACCCTAGCCGCGCTGCCGACCGCCAGCGCGTTCAGCAGGCTCTCGGGCACGTCGCAGAGGATATCGACCTCGCCGGACCACGCGAGGTGGTAGACCGGCTGTCCCGCCGCGACGTTCTGCCCGGTATCGGCGTCTTCGGCGGTGACGACGCCGGCATGGTCCGCGGTGAGTACCGTGTATTGGGTCTGATTCTTCAGCAGCGCGAACTGCTGTACCGCCTGATCGCGCTGCGCGGCGGCCGCCACATACGCATCCTGGGTCTGCTCCAGCTGCGCCGTCGAGATCAGCTGTTCCTGCGCCTGCGCCCGGTCGCGATCGAGTTGCTGCTCGGCGAAGGTGAGCCGATGCTGCGCCGCCATCAATTGGGCCTGCGCGCTCGCGAGGCTGCGCTGCGCGTCGTCGGCATCGAGCCGCGCGATCACCTGGCCGGCCGTGACCGTATCGCCGAGCCGCACCTTCCGCTCGACCAGCTTGCCGGCGATGCGAAACGACAGCGGCGTCGCATAGCGTGCGTTGACTTCGCCCGGTAGCGTCGCGAGCACGGGCTTGCTGTCCCGATGCACGACCACGGCGATGACCGGGCGCGGCAGCGTCACCTCGGTTTCTTCCGCGTGACAGGCGGCGAGCGCGAGCGCGCCCGACACCGTCAGCATGATCTCGCGCCAGCGCATGCTCACGAGTGTTCCTCCAGCTCGCCGGCTTCGAACTGCGCCTTGGTCCGGCGGCGCTGCACCTTGCCGCTCGAAGTCCGCGGCAAGCTGCCCGCCTGCACGATCGCGACGTGACCGACCTGCAGGCCCGCGCATTCGGCGACCTTCTGCGCGATCGCACGGCGCAGCGCCGTGGCCTCCGCGGGCTTGCCCTCGGCGCAGACGACCAGCGTCTCCTCGCCGTCGCGCATCACGCTGAACGCGATCACGCCGCGGCTTTGCACGCTCGGCAACTCGGCCACCGCCCATTCGATGTCCTGCGGATAGAGGTTCGAGCCGTGAATCACGATCAGGTCCTTGCTGCGGCCGCAGATATAAAGCTGGTCGCCCGCGACGTAGCCGAGATCGCCGGTCTGCAGCCAGCCGTCGCGGTACGCATCGGCGCTCGCTTCGGTGAGGCCGTAATAGCCCACGGTGATGCTGGGCCCGCGCGTGACGATCTCGCCGACGCAGCGTTCGGGCAACGCCCGCCCGGATTCGTCGACGATCCGCAACTCGTGTCCGGGAAAGCAATGGCCGCAGCCGACCAGTTCGATCGTGCGCAAGCTGGTATCACGCGCGGCCGGTATCGCTCGACCGAGCCCGAGCGGAGCCGCATAGACGACGTCGGTGACGATCGGCTGGCCGTGGTCGTGAAACGTGATCGCGAGCGTTGCTTCGGCCATCCCGTAGCACGGCAGCAGCGCTTCGGCGCGAAAACCGGCCGGCTCGAAGCGCGCGGAGAACTGGCGCAGCGCTTCTGCGTTGATCGGCTCGGCACCGCAGCCGGCCACGCGCAGCCGACTCAGGTCGAGGCCCTCGAGGTCCTGGTCGCGGGTGCGGCGCGCGGCGAGCGCGTACGCGAAGTTCGGCGCGAAGCTGATCGTGCCGCGGTACTTCGCGATCGCCTCCATCCAGAGACCAGGCCGGCGCACGAATGCTTCGGTTGCTAGCAGCACGCTCGGCAAGTCGCAGATCAGCGCGCCCAGCACGCTGATGAGTCCCATGTCGTGGTGCAGCGGCAGCCAGCTCACATAGACGTCCTGCTCGTGCAGATCGATGCCGCGCGGTCCGAGGAACGCTGTCGCATTCGCGATCAGATTGCGATGCGTGACCATCACGCCTTTCGGCAGCGACGTGCTGCCCGACGTGTATTGCAGAAAGCACAGGTCATCGGGATGCAGCGTGGGTAAATCGCAGGCGGGCGGCTCGCCGTCGAGCAGCGCTTCGACGCTCACGATGCATTCGAGGCCGGTGTCGGCGGCCAGCACGTCCTCGATAGTCTCGCGTGTCGAGTTCGACGTCAGCAGCATCCGCGCGCCTGCCGAGCGCACGATGTGACTGACGGTTTCGGCGTAACGTGCGCGGGTTCTGAAGTTCAGGCTTCCGCGCGGAAAGATCGGGACGGGCACCAGGCCGGCGAACGACGCGCCGAGGAAACTCAGGATGAACGCTTCCGGGTCGAGGATCACGAGCGCGATACGGTCGCCCTTGTTCAGGCCGAGTGCCACGAGCTTTTGCGCACGCTTGCGTGCCTCGCGCTCGAGCGCCTCATACGGATAATAGTGCTCGTCGCCGTGCGAGGAGACAAAACGAAGGCCTCGAGCGTCGCCGCGCGGCAGCGCTGAAACGGCATCGACTAGCGTCAGGTTCATGGTGACGGCTCCCCGCTTACTTGGTCGAGATTCCGTGATCGAGCGAAGCAGCGGGCGACCAGTCGCGGATCGGCTGCAGACGGCGACGCAAGAGCGCGATCACCTCGTCGTCGCTGCGCACCGGCGCGCCCGGCAAGCGCACGAAATGCCTGGCGAGCTTGCGGTGCTGATGCGTGACGAGCAGCAGCCAGATCTGCGCGATGTCGATTCGATCGAACACGACCGCATCCTCCTGACCGTACTTCTCGAGATTCGCGGCGAACTCCTTCGTGAGCTCGCTGAAGTGCGTGCCTTTGCGGACGTGGTGGTAGATGTGATAACCGGCGTTGAAGACGCGCGCATTGAAACGCGAGTCGATCGTATTGGTGCTGCTCGTGTACGGGTTGTCTGGATGATCGGGGTCGATGAACGCGTGCTGGACCCAGTTGCCGATCATCATCATCAGCCGCACGAATACGAACGGAAACACGAACACGACGAGCGTCGCCCGCAGGTTCCAATATGCGGCGGCGGCAATCGCTGCGTAGAATGCGATTTCACCGACCAGCAGTTGCCGCATCAGCTTCGTATTGCGCGAGCGCCACAGATAGACGCTGAGCTCGACTGGCACCAGCGCGGCGAAGCGCAGGTAGTAATGCAGAAAGCCGATGACGCTATCGCGCTGAAACCGCATCGTCGAACTCAGGTCGCGTGGCAGGTTGTCGTCGATGTGATGCATGCCCATGTGATGGACATAGAACGTGCCCGGCGTCTGGCCGAAGAACGGGCACAGCACCCAGTCGAGCAGGATTTCGAGCGCGCGGTACTGCTTCCTGAAGAGGCGCCGATGCAGCGTGCAGTGGTAACTCATCGTGAAGCGGTCGCCGAACATATTCCAGACGAGCACATAGGCCACGCCCGCCCACCAGGGAAAGTGGCCGAGCCAATACAGCATGGCTGCGGCGGGGATGAATATCAGCGCGCACTCGATGTAGAGCCACAGATGCGGCAGGTCGCGACGATCGTTGAGCAGGCGGTACATGGCAGTTTCCTTCAGGGGCGGTTGCAGTGGTCAGTCAGGAAGTAGGGATTCGTTTCAGGTCGGCTCGGGCAGTTCGATCACGCCGCTATGGCCATCGACCTTGAGTTGCATTCCCGACTGCACGCGCGTGGTGAGGCCCGGAATCTGCACGACGGTCGGGATGCCGATTTCGCGTGCGACGATCGCGGCATGGGTCAGCGGACTGCCGCGCTCGATCAGCAGGCCGGTCGCCGACGCGAATACCGGGACCCAGCCGGGGTCGGTCCGATAGGTGACGAGGATGCCGCCGTCGAATTCGTTCGCTTCGCGCACGACCTTCGCGCGCCCTTCGGCGAAGCCCGGCGAGCAGGGCGTGCCGCGCAGCGTCGCGCCGGCCGCATGGGCGGGCGCCGCGTGCAGCGCGGCGAGGTTCGCCGGCTTGCTGAGCCAGGCCGCTACGGGGCCATGCGTGACGAAGCGTGGCGGCAGGTCATCCATCGCGCGATAGCTCGCGTCGTCGCGCTTGCGCTGCTCGATGAGCGGGCGCAGTTCGCGGTGGGACACGGTGCCTTCGAAGCAGCCGCGAATTTCGTCGAGACGCAGATGGAAGATGTCGCGGCCTGTGGCCAGCACGCCGTCGGCGGCGAGACCCTCGCCGATCGCGCGGAACATCCGGCGCGCGACCCCGAACGCGCGCGAACGGCAAAAGCGCACGGTCTCACGCGCCCGGATCGCGGCGCGCACGCGGCCGCGCGCGCGGGCAAAAATCCAGCGCTGCCGTGGATTAAGCCGCTCACGCAACAACGCGTCGATGCGCGTTTCGGTGGCGCTGCGATCGATTGTCGCGGCGCCATGCGCGAGCGAGGCCTTCAACATATCGAACAGCACGCCCGGGTCTTCGCGCAGATCGGGTTCTTCGAGCTTCAGCTCGTTGTTGCTGCGGTACGCGAAGTCGGCGAGGTAGCGCTCGACGTCGGCGACGATCTCGGGCGCGCCGCATTCGCGCAGCGCCGCATACGCTTCGGCTGACGGCGTGTTGCGGATCAGCGCTTCGACCCGCGGCTTCGACCGCACGGCTTCCGCCAGCGCGGCCAGCCTGCGGACCGGCTCGATCGACTCGATGTCGTCCATGCCGCCGATCACCGCCACTTCGAGCCAGTCGGGCGCATCGGGAATCCACCGCTTGATCAGGCGCCGGAGCACGCCGTAACTGAGACCGATCGCCGATTCGAGCACGATCATCATGCCCCAGCGTGCCAGCAGCGCCCGCTCGAAGCGGCAGTAGTGCGCATAGACGGCATCGGCGGGAAGCGAGCGATAGTCGAGCGCGTTGAACTCGTCGTAGACCGGATAGAAGAACGCGCGGAAGCGCTCCACGTTGCGCTCCAGCCGCGCGAAGTGCCACGCGAACTTCGTGCCGCTCACGGCGCGGATGCACGCGAGCCCAGCGCGCGAGCCGGCCTTGTACGGCGCGATCAGCTCGGCGAAGCTCGCCAGATCGAGCGGCTCGTCGACGCCCATCTGGACTTCCATCATCTTGCGTCCGAGGTCCTGGAACGGCGCGAGCCCGGACAGCTTGTACCAGTGCAGCAGGTTGTAGTACACGCGCCCGTTCAGGAACGCGAGCGTCGAGCCGAGGAAGCCGTCCATCTCGCGCCGCTGCTTGTGCGGAATCGCGAGCAGCCGGCAGAACTCGCGGAACACCTGCGCATAGACGTGCTGCGCGAAGGTGAAGGTCAGTTGCGTGGTCACGCCGGGATAGTTCTCGACGATGTTGGAGTTGTCCCACAGCTGGAATTCGCCGGTCCGCGATGCGGCCGGTGCGACCGGCGTGGTCACCGGGCGCGCCTGCAGAATCCACAACTGGTGCTCCGCGATACACCATTCGATGTCGAGCGGCTCGCCGAACCTGCTTTCGAGCGTGCGGGCCGCTGCCACGACGCGCTCGATCTCGTCGTTGGAAAGGGCCGCAGCATCGCGCAGCGCGGCCGGCACCTCGCGGATGTGGCGGCCGTCATGACGCTCGCGTTTTTCACCGATCACCACCTGCTTGTGCTGCCCGGTGTGGCGGTCCACGGTGATCGTGTCAGCGTCGACCGCGCCCGACACGAGTCCTTCGCCGAGCCCGTAGACGGCGCTCAGCACCAGCTCGTCGCGGTTGCCGTTGGCGGGGTTGATCGTGAACACGACGCCGCTCGTGTCCGCCTGAACGAGGCGCTGCAGGATCACGGCCATGCCGGCGCCGGCCATGTCGAGTCCGTGCTGATGCCGGTAGCGCAGCGAGCGCTCGGAATACGCGGAGGCCCAGCACCGGCGCACGTGTTCGAGTGTCGAGTCGAGCCCGCGTACATCGAGGAACGTGTCGAACTGGCCTGCGAACGAGAAGCTCGCGCTGTCTTCTTCGACACCTGACGAACGCACCGCGAGCGGTCCGTCTCCGATCGCTTCGTGCGCGCGTGCAATGTCGGCGCGCAACGCAGCGCTGATGTCGCACGTCAGCACGGCCTCGCAGATCCTGCTCGCGATCGCGGCGGCGTTGGCGGGCGTGAAGTCGCAGAGCAGCGTGGCGATGGTTTGATCGAGGCCGCCGTCGCGGCGGAACTCCGCAAAGCAGTCGGTGCCGAGGATCGCCCAGTGCGGCACCGCTACACCGAGGTTCGCCAGCCGATGGAGCGATCGTCCCTTGTTGCCGGCGAGCCGCTCGATGGCTTCGGCGGGACTTGCCGCGGTGAGGATCAAACGTGGCGATGCTGTTGGGCCGGCGCTGCTGCTTGCGTCGAAGCTCTCGTGCTGTGCGTAGCTCTTGCCCGCTTCGAATTCGCCGCATGCGCGCGCAATGGTGTCGAAATTCATTGAGGTCCCCGTTGCTCAGGTGCTCGACGAAGCGAGCAGGTCTCTTGCTTCCTCGGCGGTACCGCGCCCGCCGTGAGCGGTCTGCGGAAAGCGCGCGTGCAGATGCGCACCGAGGTTGATCCAGTCGTAGGCGGCGTGGATCGTGCCGCGCCAGCCCGACGCCGTATCGAAGCTCGCCGGAAACTGCGGGTCGCCGCCGAGGTTACGCAGACGCTGCGCGAGCTCATCGGCCAGCGCGACGTAACGCTCGGCATCCGGTGCCGATCCGATCGAGCACTGTTCGAGTTCGCGGATGCCGTCGATCAGCGCCGCATCGAGAGGCAGCAGCCGGATCGCGTCGAGCGTCGCTTCTTCCATCGTCGACTGCGGCGTCACGCCATGCGCGCCGAGCGTGACCATGCAGGCGGTTTGCATCATCCGTTGCAGCGCGTACTCGAGCACCTTCCATTGGCCGCGCCGCAGTGCGCCCTGGGCGTCCTCGCGCGCATTTTCGAGGCCGATGTTGGCCCAGACCATCTCGAGGCCCGCTTCGGCGAAGCGCCCGGCAGGCATCGGCAGCAACTGGGCACCGCTCGCGCGGCCGGCCGCGAGGCGTGCGCCGTCGATCGAGATCAACGGCGCACGGGACACCGGCGTCGAAGTCGCCTGCTGTCGTGCGTGGATTTCTCCGCTGCCCTTCCAGCGCAGGCTGACGAGACCCAGCCGGCTGAAGTCCGCGATCAGCGCGCGCTGCCGGCTCGCCGCCTGCGCGTCGCCACGGCTGGCGATGGCTGCGCATGGGGTGTCGAAGGTGATCGCACGCCAGGCCTGGGCGGCTTCGTCGTCGAGCGCAAAGACGTCGCTGCCTCGCAGCACATGGACCCGTTCGCCGATCTGCCAGGTCGTCGCGTCCTTGCCTGGGCCGATCAGCACGTTCTCCGCCACGAGGCTCACACCGCCGACGCCGAACTCGCGGAGCAGCGCGAGCCCCGCCGCGAGGAACGCGCTTTCGGCGCCATGCTCGCGCGGCGCGTGCAGCAGGTTCCACAGACGGCCGGCGAGACCCGCGTCGACAGCCGCGCGTTCGAGTTGCAGCGACAGCCATTTCGGGCTCATGTAGCACTCGCCGAGCCGCGCCACATGACTCTTCGCCGCATGAAACGCGGCGGTTCTGATCCAGGCGCGGGCGTAGTCGGGCTCGCCGAGCGCGAACATCGCGACCGCATAGCGGCCGGTCTGGCGCGCGAAATCCTCGAACCAAAGCGCCACCGCCTCGCAGAGCGCGTCGCGGCCAAGCTCCGCTTGCAGCGTTTCGATCAATGCCGGGTTGTCGATCGGCAGCGCGCCGATGAAGCGCTGGCACCGTTCGAGCAGATTCCACGACAGGCGCGCGACCGCGCGACGCCCTTTGCCGAGCGCTGCGCGAACCTGCGCGAGCTCGCGGCGCAGACGCGCCGGACTCAGCAACCTGACTTCGATGCGGCGGCCGTCGATGAACAGGATGTACGGCATCGTGGCCGGCTCCAGCCCGCTATCGACGATCGCGACGAAGTCGACATCGGAGCGCTCGTTGCCGAAACCTTCGGCGATCGAGCCTTCGAGAAAGACGGCGCTCGGTGCCCGCTGTTCGAACTGGGCGCTCAACGCGGTGCGCGCTTTTTGCCAAAGCTCGGCGAGCATCGGATCGGTCATCAACATGGTTAGGCTCCCTGAGCGTCAAGCCGTGCGCGGCACGAAGTAGCCCGCCGCGATCCCATAACGGAAGATCCTGCGCAGCAGCGTTTTGCCCGTCGCGCGAGGCAGGGCCGGCAGGATCGCGGCGGTCGCGTCGCGTGCGAAGCGCACCTGGCGCGTCAGGTACGACTCGTACAGCTTCACGACCTCGTCGTAGTAGCGCCGCTCGAGCGGCTTCATCGCGGCGGCGTCGAACACATGCCGCGGCACATAGCGAGGCACGTGAAACGACGGGAACTCCGCGCAGACGTCGTTGATTTCGCGCAGCGTGGTCGGCGCGCCCGAGGTCAGATGCAGCGTGCGTCCGCGCACCAGCGGGAACTTCACCAGTGCCTCGACGACGCAGTCGGCGACCCAGTCGATCGGCACGATGTTCAGCGTCGCGCCGTAGTCGCCGGGCATCGTGCGCACGAGTCCCGCGGCCGTCAGGCGCACGACGGTGTAGAGCGTGTCGAACTTGCGGATCACGCCGCTCGCCGAGTCGCCCACGATGATCGACGGGCGCAGCACCGCGGCCGGCAGACCGCTGCGCATCGCCGCTCGCACCGACTGTTCCGCGCGGTACTTGCTCTGCTCATACGGGTTGCCCAGCCGCTGGCCGAGGTCCAGATCGTCCTCGCTGAACACGCCGGGGCGCTCGCCGCAGACATAGGCGGTGCTCACGTAGAGCAGCGGAATCGGCGCGTCGTCGCGAGGTTGCGCGAACTCGACGATGCGCTCGGTGCCGCGAAAGTTGATCGCGTCGTAGACCTCGGGCTTGCGGCCGAAGCTGGTGAGCGCGGCACAGTGGACGATCGCGCCCGTCGTCGCGCGCAGCGCCTCGTAGGTGTGCGGGTCGAGCCCAAGGTGGGGTTCGGCGACGTCGCCCCGCACACATGCGAAGGTTCCGGCTGCAGGCGTGTGGCCGTCGTACGTGGTTGCCGCGAGCGGCGTGCCGTCGTTGCGGACAACCGGTCCTTCTGAGCGCAAGAATGCGACGACCGGGTAGCCCATTGCCGTGAGCCGGGCGATCACTTCGGCGCCCAACAGACCTCGCGCACCGGTGACGAGAACATGCTTATTCATCGTGGGTGACCATCCAGGGTTGCGTGTCATTTGAGGAGAATCTCGGCCAGCAGTCCGAGCTCGACGGCGACGATGAAGCGCGTGCCCGCCCAGCGTGGCCGGCCCGGCCTGCGCGCGGGGCCCGGCCAGCTCGCGTTGAGCCAGGCAAGCCATACGAGTGGCAGCGTCGCCGCATAGATCGAATAGGTTTGCGACAGGCCTGCGAGGCGCGACAGCGACACGTTGATGCCGAGCGCCAGCATCAGCAGGACATTCAGCGCGACGCGGATTTCGCGCGCCGACAGGTGATAGGGCTGCGGTGCGGTGGCGCCGACTTTGCGCGAGAACTTCCAGAATTCGTAGCCGGTCCACATCGAGCCCGCTACGCACATCACGACATAGAAGCTCAGTTCGCGGCCAGCCATGTCGCGCCACCAGAAATAGCCGTACATGAAGACCGCGAAGGGCGCCCCCTCGAATGCGGGAAAGCACAGCAGCGGGCGGCTCGGGAGCAGCCGCTTGAATACGAACGGCGCGGCGAAGGCGAGGGCGGTGGCGGCAGCGGCGGCCGTCCTCGCGTGCCCCACGCCGGTGTTCAGCGCAACGAGCAGCAGCGCGCTGGTCGCGAGGCTGGCGACGAGACGTGTGCGTCGTGCCTCGCGGCGCGCCAACTGCGCGTGCCCGGCGGGATAGTCGCGTTCGAGATCGTCGAGATCGTCGATCAAGCGAAGCTGAACGAACAGCAGGAGAAAGGACACGAGGCCGGCCAGCACACGCCAGCCCGGTTCAACGGCGACGCCGGCGATCCGTCCGTACAGCAGCAGCGAGCAGACGAACGCGCCGGCGATCGGCAGCGCCTCGGCGGCCAGCGGCAAGCCGCCGATCGTGCTGCCGAGCGCAGCTGCCGCGGCCGCAAGCCGGCCACGTCTTGCATGCGCGGTGGCCAGCGAAAGGCGCGGGCTCATGTGCGCATCCCCTCGTTGACGTCCACGCGGATGGCGGCGTGCCGGATGCACAGGTCCACGAGCGAGCCGACCGTGAAATACGTTTCGGCGTGTTCTTCGTTCAACGCTTCTAGCGGCAGACGCTCGATGCCGAACGCCTGCTCGACCGCGACCACCGCTTCGACGAGCGATAGCGAGTCGAGGCCGAGATCGGCGATCAGCGAACTCTCGAGGTGAATCTCTGCGTTGAAGTCGCGCTGATGCTCGCGGCAGACGCGCAGCAACTGCGTACGTACGATGCCGAATACGGTGTTGTGCAGCGACGCATTTTTCGATGTGCTGGCCATGCTGGGTTCCTTTCCGTTCACGCGTTGCTCGGCGCGGCGTAGCGCCACGGCAGAGTCTGGCCACCGGCCAGGATGCCCTGGGGATGCGCGAGCGCGACCGGCTCGATCGCCAGTTGCAGGCGGACGAGTGCGAGCGGTCGCTCCAACGCTTCTTCCCAGCGGTATGAGAGGGGAATGCGCGCGCGCTTGCCACGCAGCCAGGCGCGGTGCAGAAAACGATGGACCCAGAAGTTCGGCCACCACGGCGCGGTCAACGCGGTGCCGAGCAGACCGACGATGCGCGCGCGCATCGGTTCGAGGCCGCAGTCGAAGGCGAGAAGCGAGGTCTCGCCGGCCCAGTCCTGTCCATAGCCCGTCAACACGTGCAGCAGGTCATGAATGCAGCCGCTGCGCTCGATGAACCACTGACGGTCCGGGCCCGGGAGGATTTCTTCGAGACCGGCAGCCAGCCGGCTTGCTTGCAGCAGACCATCGGCGCTGTAGCCGCTGCGCTCCATCATCGCCATGTAGGCGCGGCCGAACGAGCCGGGCGGCAAGCGCAGCAGCGTGTCGGAATCAGCGAGCGTGTCGAGCAGCGACGGCTGCTCCGCCAGCAGCGCGCCGGCGCCCGGCTCGCTCAGAAAGCGCTGGTACATCGTCTCCATCTGACCGCCGTCGAGCGCGATCATCACTTCGTAGGCATGCTGAATATCGTCTACGTTCTCCCTCAACGCCTTGATCGCTCGCAACGCGCGCGGCCAATCGATGTGGCGTCGCGCCAGCGCGTCGTCCTTCAAAGTTGCTGTCATCTGCGGCTCCCGGCAAAGATCAAGAGGGCGGGTCACGAGTGGCGATCGACCGGTGCCACTTCTTGCGGACGCTTTTTGCAGGGTTCATGCCAGTCATCCGTTGGCACCACGCAAGTCGTCCTCATCCCCTGCAAGAACGGAACGAAGTGCCCAGATCTCAAAAGGCGGGGCGGGTATCGCGCGGATTGAAGCGGTGTCGGCGCATTGCCGACGCACGTTGGAGGAAAACCCCTCGCAGCTCTTGAATGTCGGTGCCGGGCCAACATCCGAAGGAGATCTGTTTGTTGCAGCTCGACTGCACGACGTCTGATACCGGCCCGGTTCACATGCCAACGTCCAAACATCTAAACGTTCGGATATATCGCCCGGCCTTTTGAAATCTGGCGGCCTGCTTGCGTCATTGCCTCTGACGGGGACTCACTTCGCGCAGCAAAAGAACGCCTGGCACGAACAGTGCACCAGGAGCGCGAACAACGGGTGGTGCCCTTTGGAATTCCTGGAACTCACGAGGACGGAGGTAGAGCAATGAATCAGGCCTGGAAGGCGAAAGCGGGGCAGTTCCTGCCGGGGGCGAATCTGACTGTGCTGCCGCACTGGGAGCGCGACGCGGTGCCGAGCTACGATCGTGCCGAAGTCTCGGTGCCAGGGCGCCTTCACTTCGCCGTATTCGACTTCATGCAAATGATGCCCGGCTTCGGCGGCGGCGGACTCGGCGTATCGACGAGCACGGTCGGACACCGGATCACCGTCACGAAGACGAACAACGGCGAAGGCGGCTGCGACGTGCCGAGCGGGCGGCACATGCTCGAGTTGTTCAAGCGAACGGTCGGCTACGCACGCGACGACATCCGTGTCGATCGGCTGCGCAGCATCCAGCATCAGCACAGCGGCTTCGGCTCGAATGTGTCGTTCAACACCGCGACGCTCGCCGGCTTGAACGCGTTGTTCGGCTCACCGTTTTCGCCGCACGACATGTGGGAAATGATCACCCGCAACTACGTCGAGACCGCGAAGGATGACGAGCACGTGTATTTCGGCCTCGAGACCGGCGTCGGTGAAGCGTGCCTGTTCTTCGGCGGGCTGGTCTGGGTCGACGAGAAACACGGCAACGGCCGTTTCCTCGGCAACCTGAGTTCGGAAAACCTGTGGGTGACCACCGCCGTTGGCAACTACGACACGCTATCGACCGAAGCGCTGCGTGCGCATGGCGAAGGCGCGGACATGTCCGGCACCACCGAGGCCGGTTTCGTGCCGACGCATTTCGTCGAGTGGCAGAAGCGCTATGGCACCGCGTGGCGCAACTTCATCGAACAGAAACTGCGGCCGGCGCTGCATCGTAACGACCTGTTCGCGTTTCTGAAGCACGGCTGGGAACTCAACAGCATGAGCAACATGAAGGTGCTCGAAGGCATCTTCCGGACCGACGTGATGCGTGAGTTCGACGAGACGATGCAACGCGAGGGCGCGGTGTACGCGGGGATGAGCAGCGCGGGTCCGGGCTTCTATGCGTTTTCCGACTGCGAGGAAAAGGCGAAGCACCTCTCGGCGGTGATGCTACATCGGTTCAGTGAATTCATGAGCGAGATGACGGTGGCCCGCGCGGGCCAGAAGATGTCGATCGACGTCGCCGTCTAGCCGCGCGTTTCTGCGACCCCTTGCGAGCCCTTGCGAACCCTCGCGAAACTTTCCACTGAGACGGATCGAACATGGCCAAGCGCGTCACCTTCGTCAACACGAACCAGATCAAGCCGGCGATTGCGCCGATTGCCTTCGACTATCTGTCGGCGCCGATGGAGCGTGCAGGGTTCGAGCTCAACTTGCTCGACCTGTGCTTCTCCGACGATTGCGAGGCGGCCATTGCCGAGCACTGCCACACCGCCGCGCCGGATTACTGGGGGGTGACGCTGCGAAATACCGACGACGTCTATTTCTCCAGCGGCTACAGCTTTCTCGAGCGCATCAGGGACATCGTCGCGATGCTTCGGCGTGCGCGCGCGGTCCCGATCGTGATGGGCGGCGCGGGCTACTCGGTGATGCCGGAAAAACTGCTTGCGTATCTCGACGCGGACTTCGGCATCGTTCGGGAAGGCGAATTCAGCTTTCCCGAACTGCTGACCTGCCTCGAAGAAGGCAGGAGTTTCACGCACATACCCGGCTTGGTCTACCGCGATACGGCCGGCGTGCAAGCTACGCCGCTCGCGCCCAACACATGCGGACCGTTGGCCAGCATAGGGCCTCACAAACGCGAGCTGGTGAACAACCCGCACTATTTCGCCAAAGGCGGCCAGATCGGCATCGAAACGAAACGCGGCTGCAATCGCTCCTGCATCTATTGCGTCGAGCCGCTGATCAAAGGCCGCTCGGTGCGCATGCGCGAACCCGATGACGTCGTCGCCGAGATGGCATCGCTCGAGGAGCGCGGGGTCAACGTCTTTCACATCAACGACTCGGAATTCAATCTGAGCGTCGCGCATCCGATGGCGCTGTGCGCGGCCATCATCCGGCACGGGCTCGCCGGAAAAATCCAGTGGTATGCGTACGGGATGCCGCGGCCGTTTCCCGACGAACTTGCGGCCGCGATGAAAGCGGCCGGTTGCGTCGGCATGAACTTCGGCGTCGATACCGCCAGCGAAACGATGCTGAAGATACTGCGCCGCACCTTCAGTGCTCCCGACATCGAACATGCGGTCAATACCGCGAAGCGCCACGGCCTCGAGCACATCATCGAACTGCTGTTCGGCGCACCCGGCGAGACGCAGGAGACCGCTCGCGAGACCATCGAGTTCATCAAGCGGGTCGATCCGGAGCGCGTTTCGGTCACGGTCGGGCTGAGGATTTTTCCGGGCACCGAGCTCGAGCAGATGATCCGCCGCGAAGGCCTCCATGCCGGGAATCCGAATCTGCACGGCCATATCGAAGGCAACGACGATCTGCTGCACCCGGTGTTTTATCTGCCGACCGCATTGGGCCCGGACCCGCAGCAGTTCATTGCCGATCTGATCGGCAATGACCGGCGGTTCTTCGGGACCAATGCGAGCCTGTTCAACTACAACGCGAACGACGCGTTGGTCGAAGCGATCGCGCAAGGCGAACGCGGCGCGTATTGGTCGATCCTGAACCGGATCGAGAAACGCTTCGAAGCGGCCCATCACGCGCGCGCTTGTCACCGCGCGTCCGCGGACGGCGGCGATCCGGACTGGACGCCGATCGAGATCGCGCCGATCGAGCAAAGCGCCTGACGCGGGATGTGATGCCCGAGCGGCCAGCCATCCGCTGGCCCGTGTACTTTCAACGCAGGAGGAGTGCATGCTTTTAGAAAACAGCCAGCCTGAGCCGTACAGGATCAAGATGGTCGAGCCGATCAGGCTGATCGACCGCGAGCAACGGCAGGCGCGGCTTGCCGCTGCCGGGTACAACGTGTTTCGCCTCGAAGCCGACGACGTCTATATCGATCTGATGACGGACAGCGGCACCTCCGCGATGAGCGCGAACCAGTGGGCGGGCATCATGACCGGCGACGAGTCGTATGCCGGCTCCCGCAGCTTTACTAAGCTGACGCAGGCGGTGCGGGACATGCTCGGCTTCGAATACGTATTGCCGACTCACCAGGGACGGCCGGCCGAGCACTTCCTGTTCCGGACCCTCGTGCGCCCGGGCCAGGTGGTGCCGTTCAACGCGCCGTTCGATTCGACCGAGGCGCACGTATCGATTGCCGGCGGGACCGCGATATCGTGCGTCGCCGAAATCGGCTACCAACCCTCTGTCGAGCATCCGTTCAAGGGCGACGTGGATGTGCAGAAACTGCGCAACGTGATCGAGAGCGAAGGACGCGACAACGTTCCGCTAATCATGGTCTCGCTGACGAACAACGCGGGCGGCGGACAGCCGGTATCGATGGCGAACCTGCGCGCGGTGAAAGCGTTGGCCGATGAGTTTGCGATTCCCGTGTACTTCGACGCGGCGCGCTGCGCGGAGAATGCTTATTTCATCCAGCAGCGCGAGAGCGGCTATGCGAACCGGTCGGTGGCGGAAATTCTACAGGAGCAGTTTTCCTACGCCGACGGCTGCACGTTCAGTTGCAAAAAGGATGCGCTGGTCAACATCGGCGGCTTGCTCGCGACACGGTCGCGCGCGCTCTACGAGCAGGTCGTGCCGCTGCTCGTGCTGCACGAAGGCTTCGTCACCTACGGAGGGATGGCAGGCCGCGATCTCGAAGCGCTCGCGATCGGTCTGCGCGAGATGGTCGACGACAGATACCTGCAACACCGCGTGGGTCAGGTCGAACGGCTAGGGGACACACTGCTTGCCGGCGGCGTTCCGATCCTGAGGCCGACCGGTGGACACGCGGTGTATGTCGATGCGGCCGCCTTCCTGCCGCACGTGCCGCGCTCGGAGTTCCCAGCGGAGGCGCTGGCTTCCGAGCTTTACCTGGAGGGCGGCGTGCGCGCCGTCGGTCTGGGCTCGTTGGCGTTCCTGAAAGAAGATCCATCGACGGGCGCGGTCAGCGCCCCGAGGCTGGAACTGCTGAGGCTCGCCATTCCTCGCCGCGTCTACACCGATAGCCACCTCGCGGCGGTTGCGGCGGCATTGATCCGGGTCTACCAGCGACGCGACGCGATCCGCGGTATGCGGATCGTCTCGGCGCCGCCGATGCTCAAGCACTTCACCGCGGTGCTCGCACCGATCGAGGCCCGTGACGAGGTGCTTGCGGAGTGTCGCGAAGTGATGGTCTGAGGTGATTTCATGTCGAATGCCGTGTTCGAAGCGCTCGAGCTCAAACCGCATGCTTATCCCGGCGTGCTGGTCACATTGTGCGGCGTGGATGGGGCCGGGAAGTCCTCACTGATGAAAAAGCTCGAAAGCGCGTGTACGCGTGCAGGGCTCAATTGCGTGACGACGTTTACGCCGACCAGTCGCATCCGCAAAGATGCGGTGTTCCGGGATATGGTCGACAGCCACTGGCATACCTCCAAAGCGAGCTCGGAGCCCGACGCAAGCGTACGTCGCGTCGACATGCTGGGCATTCTGCTGTCCATCATGGGCGACCTCGTCCAGCATCTGACCGACACGGTCATACCGGCACTGGAACGCGGCGACGTAGTCTTTTGCGACCGCTACGTGTTCACCTCTCAGGCCGAGATCGGCACGCGTTCCGATCCGGCTGAGACTGCGCCGGTGCTCCGCAGCATCGCTGGCCATGTGCTGCGTCCCGACGTCGCCTTTGGTCTGAACGTTTCCGGCGCGACTTCACACCGCCGCGTGCGCTCAAGGAACGACGTGAACGACCAGCCGCCGCCGATGAGTTTTCTGACGCGTCAGGTGGCGGCCTATCGCGCCGTGTTCGACGTCAATGGCGTCGTCGCGCTGGATGGGGAGCGGAGTATCGACCAGACGTACCGCGCGGCACTCAGTCATATCGCGGCTATCGAACGGGTTGCGGGGCGGTTGGGCCCTATCGCGGCGGAACACGCTGCACGAATCCTGGCGGCATGCTGAGGCTTCGACCTGCGCCGACACGCCGCATTCTGGCGTCGAGGTGTGCGACAAAATGCACGTCGACACGTTTTGGTGAGCATGTCAGTACGGTCTCCGAGTCGATTCACTAGGCCGCCAACGGGACAGCGCCCGTACATTTGATTTCATCGAGGCAAACGCTGGACTTGACCCCGCTCACGCCCGGAATACGCATCAGCGTATCCAGTAGAAACTCCGACAGCGCTTTCAGGTCGTGCGCGACGACTTTGAGCATGTAATCGATATCACCCGTTACGACGAAGCATTCCTGAACCTGGGTGAGTTCCGAGATCATTCGCTTGAACTTCGACAGGTCGCGCACATGGCCTCGCTCCATCGTCACCTGAATGAAAGCCACTACGCCGAAGCCCAGCAACTGCGCGTCGAGCCGCGTCTCGTAGTACTTGATCACGCCCATTTCCTCGAGCCGGCGATGACGCCTCAGCGTTTGCGCGGGCGAAAGCTTGATCGCCTCCGCCAACTCGAGATTGGAGATACGCCCTTGCGACTGAAGAATCTCCAGCAAACGCACGTCGATTCGGTCGATGTCGATTGTATGCACTCTTATTTCCTCATTTCGCGGTGAAATGAAATGTTAATGCACAAATCAGGGTTTGTCTGCGTCCGCTACGAAATCCTATTGCATCGATAAAAAATTAAACTGATTCCAGATGTTGCTGCGACGCGAGCGTGTGTGCTGGGAGGGTGGTCAGATGAGCAGGTGGCTCGAGGGCCTTTCCCTGCGTGACGAATGGGGAAATTTTCTTGCATTTTTCCAACATGCCTCCGCGTCAGTCAGTGCCCGTCGATCGCCACCAATCATTCATCCTCCGCTGAACCTGAGAAATCATGGCCGACCTGTTTGACAATCCAATGCAACTGATGGGCTTCGAATTCGTTGAATTTGCCTCGCCCGTACCCAATGTCCTCGAACCGCTGTTCGAGCAGATGGGCTTCACACTGGTGGCTCGCCACCGTTCGAAAGACGTGCTGCTTTACCGCCAGGGCGAAATCAACTTCATCGTCAATCGTGAGCGCAATAGTCAGGCCGCTTACTTTGCCGCCGAACATGGCCCGAGTGCTTGCGGCATGGCGTTTCGCGTGAAGGATTCGCACAAGGCCTACGCCCGCGCGCTGTCGCTGGGCGCTCAGCCGATCGAAATCGCAACCGGTCCAATGGAGTTGCGATTGCCGGCAATCAAAGGCATTGGCGGCGCGCCGCTTTATCTGATCGACCGCTTCGAAGACGGCAAGTCGATCTACGACATCGATTTCGAGTTCATCGAAGGTGTCGAGCGCCGGCCGGCCGGTCATGGCTTGCGCCTCGTCGATCATCTGACGCACAACGTTTATCGCGGCCGCATGACGTATTGGGCCAACTTCTACGAGACGCTGTTCAACTTCCGGGAGCTACGCTACTTCGACATCGAGGGCGAATACACGGGGCTCACGTCGAAGGCGATGACGGCGCCGGACGGCAAGATCCGCATTCCATTGAACGAGGAGTCCGGCAAGGGGAGCGGCCAGATCGAAGAATTCCTGATGGCCTTCAACGGCGAGGGCATTCAACACATCGCCTTCCTGACCGACGATCTGATCGCGGTGATCGACAACCTGCAGATGGCTGGCGTGCCGCTGATGACCGGGCCGAACAGCTACTACTACGATGCGCTCGAAACGCGCCTGCCAGGCCACGGTCAACCGGTTGGCGAATTGCAGTCGCGCGGCATTCTTCTCGATGGAACGACGGCGGATGGATCGCCGCGCCTGTTGCTGCAGATTTTTTCCAAACCGCTGCTTGGCCCCGTCTTTTTCGAATTCATCCAGCGCAAGGGCGATGAAGGTTTCGGGGAAGGCAATTTCAAGGCTCTGTTCGAGTCGCTCGAACGCGATCAGATCGAGCGGGGCACGCTGAAAGTTTGACGCGCATGCAACCCCTTCATCGCCGCTTCAACCATACCTATCCCAGCAAGACACGGCAC
Source organism: Paraburkholderia sp. BR13439 (assembly GCF_040948805.1). Classification (NCBI taxonomy): domain Bacteria; kingdom Pseudomonadati; phylum Pseudomonadota; class Betaproteobacteria; order Burkholderiales; family Burkholderiaceae; genus Paraburkholderia; species Paraburkholderia sp. BR13439. The sequence goes on from NZ_JBFPKN010000021.1 coordinate 141,148, forward strand.
CGGCGTCACAAGCGTCGGCTGTGAGGCCTCGGCATATTTCGCCTGCTCTGACCCGAGCAGGCGAAAAAAGCGAAGCGTGGCGTCCAGAACCAACCGCAGGACACAGGAGACAACATCGTGGCACACCAGGAACAGGGCACGCTAAAGCGCGGCCTGAAGAATCGTCACATTCAGTTGATCGCGCTAGGAGGCGCAATCGGCACGGGCCTGTTTCTCGGCATCGCGCAGACCATCAAGACGGCAGGGCCGTCCGTGTTGCTTGGGTACGCGATCGCGGGCATCGTCGCTTTCTTTATCATGCGGCAACTCGGCGAAATGGTCGTCGACGAACCCGTCGCAGGTTCTTTCAGTTACTTCGCAGGAAAGTACTGCGGGCAATTCTCTGGCTTTGTTTCCGGGTGGAATTACTGGGTGCTGTACGTGCTCGTGTCCATGGCGGAACTGTCGGCCGTTGGCATCTACATGCAGTATTGGTGGCCAGGACTGCCAACGTGGGTCTCCGCACTCGTGTGCTTCGGCGTGATCAACGCGATCAACCTCACGAGCGTGAAGTCATACGGCGAACTCGAATTCTGGTTCTCGATCGTCAAGGTCGCGGCGATCGTTGGCATGATCGGCTTCGGCGGCTATCTGCTGATTTCGGGCCATGCGGGTCCTGAGGCGGGTGTGGCCAATCTGTGGCGCCACGGCGGCTTCTTCCCGAACGGCGTGTCGGGTCTCGTGATGGCGATGGCCGTCATCATGTTCTCGTTCGGTGGACTGGAGCTCGTCGGCATTACGGCCGCCGAGGCCGAAGATCCTTCGCACACGATTCCGCGCGCGACCAACCAGGTGATCTACCGGATCCTGATTTTCTACGTCGGCGCACTCGGCGTGCTGCTGTCGCTGTATCCGTGGGAAAAAGTCGTCGCGGGCGGTAGTCCGTTCGTGCTGATCTTTCACGCGATGAATAGCAACTTCGTCGCCAACGTGCTCAATGCGGTGGTGCTCACCGCCGCGCTGTCGGTGTACAACAGCGGTGTCTATTGCAACAGCCGCATGCTTTACGGCCTCGCAGGCCAGGGCAATGCGCCGCGCGCTCTGCTGAAGGTCAACGCGCGCGGGATTCCGCTCGTCGCGCTGGGTGTGTCCGCCGTGGCGACGGCCGCCTGCGTGGTAATCAACTATCTGATGCCGGGCAAGGCATTCGAGCTGCTGATGGGGCTCGTCGTCTCGGCGCTGATCATCAACTGGGCAATGATCAGCATCATTCATTTGCGTTTCCGCGCTGCGAAAGCGCGCGCCGGTGAGACGACCCTATTCCGCAGCCTCGGTTATCCGCTTACCAACTATCTTTGCCTGATCTTCCTTGCCGGCATTCTGGTCGTGATGTGGCTGATACCGGATCTGCGCATGTCGGTCTATCTGATCCCCGTTTGGCTCGTTGCGCTGGGCGTCGGCTATCGCATGCGCAACAGGCGGGCGGGCGCCTCGGTTGGCGTTGGCGTGCCGACGCGCTAGGCACCGCGCTTTTGCAATCTTTTGGCCTGATTCAAGGAACTAGCATGTTTGAACATATCGATGCCTATGCGGGCGACCCGATCCTCACTTTGAACGAAAACTTCGCGAAGGATTCGCGCGACCACAAGGTCAATCTGAGCATCGGCATTTACTATGACGATCAAGGCCGCTTGCCGGTGATGCAAGCGGTACGCGAGGCCGAAGGACAACTGCTCGCCGAGCTCGGTCCCAAGCCATACCTGCCGATGGCGGGCTTCGCCCACTACCGCGATGCCGTGCAATCGCTGGTGTTCGGCGACGACTCGTCGGCGCGTACCGAGGGGCGCATCGCGACCGTGCAGACCTTGGGCGGCTCGGGCGCGCTGAAGGTCGGTGCGGATTTCATCAAGCGCTACTTTGCGGGCTCGCGGGTATGGGTCAGCGATCCGACGTGGGAAAACCACCGCTTCATCTTCGAACGCGCCGGATTCGAAGTCAATGCGTACCCGTACTACGACGAGTCGAGCGGCGGTCTGAAGTTCGAAGAGATGCTATCGGCCATCGACGCTCTGCCTGCGCGCAGCGTCGTCCTGCTGCACGCGTGCTGTCACAACCCGACGGGTGTCGATCTGAACGACGCGCAATGGGTCCAGCTTATCGAGGTCATTGGAAAGCGGAACCTGCTGCCCTTTATCGACATGGCGTACCAAGGCTTCGGCGCTGGTATCGACGCCGACGCATTCGCGATTCGTGAACTGGTGCGCCAGAACGTGCCGGCGTTGGTGGCCAATTCGTTCTCGAAGAACTTCTCGCTGTATGGCGAGCGGTGCGGCGGACTGTCGGTGATTTGCGAGTCGCCGGATATTGCCGCGCGCGTATTGGGTCAATTGACGAGCGCTGTGCGCGCGAACTACAGCAATCCGCCGACGCATGGCGCGAAGATCGTAGCACGCGTGCTGACCACACCGGCGCTGCGGCAATCGTGGGAACAGGAGCTTGCCTCGATGTGCCGGCGCATCATGCGGATGCGCGCGGAGATCCATGAACGCCTGCGCGGCAAGGTGCCGGACACGATGCTCGCGCGCTACCTCGAGCAGCGCGGCATGTTCACGTACACGGGGCTGTCGGCGGACCAGGTCGACACGCTGCGCGAACGGCACGGCGTCTACCTGATCCGGTCCGGGCGCATGTGCGTCGCCGCGCTCAATGACAACAACGTTGCGACGGCGTCGCAGGCTATCGCCAAGGTCATCTCGCGGGCAGGCGATTGACAGCACCGCAGGCTGAGCGCGCCAGCCTGCTACGCGATGTCGTCAAATGCGCCGTCCGTCCATGTCAGTTTCGTCGCGCGCTCGCGTTGCCGCTGTGCTTAAGCGTCGGATCGATCAACGAAGCCTTGACGTCGACGGAAGACGCTTGCCCGAGCTTCGCGTAGCCGCCCTTGAGCCATACGTCGGCGACTTCACGGCCACGCTCGAACAGCGTGCTGAGCAATGACCAGGACGTGCTGCTCTTCGACACGAATCCGAACTTCGCCAGAAATTCGTCGTCGCGAATCAGGTGAAACCTGACGGGCTTGTAGCGGCTCTTGCTCGCCGCTTCCTCGCCGACCGAATCGAGCACGTGGTTGACCGCTTCGATCGCGTTGATCTCCAGCACCACGGACGCGTTGAAACCGATTTCATTGAGCCGTTCGAGAATGCCGCGCGCATCTTTGGGCGGCATATCGTGGCGCACGAACGGATTCGCGAGCACGAGAATCAGGTCCTGGGCATGCTCGATCAACGGCGCCAAAGGCGGGTTGCCCAGATAACCACCATCCCAGTACGGTATGCCGTCCACGCTGACGGTGCGAAACTCGTTCGGTAGGCATGCGGAAGCGCGCAATACGTCAATCGAAATAGCGGGGCGGGTGAAGATTGCGCGTTGGTTGGTTCGTACGTCGGTTGCGCAAATGAATAGTTGCGGGCCGTCGAGCGTCGTATTGAGCGCGGCGAGATCGTGCTCGGGGAGCGCGGAACGGATCACCGGCCCGAGCGGATCGCGGTAGAACGGATTGCCATAAGGCGAAGCGACGAGTCCGACGGCCTCCAGCATGATGGCGGCGGGATTCCAGTCGATATTCCAGCCGCCGAATGGGCCAGGTTCGGAAAAGCCGAGGAGCGCGTTGCCCGCCAGCGCGCCGGCGCGCGATACCGCTTCCCAAAACGCGCGCAGCATGTCGCGTGCTTTCGTTGCCCCGCTGGTTGCGAGACCCGCCGCGCACAGCGTCGCATTGATGCCGCCCGCGCTCGCGCCGCTGATTGCCGCGATATCGAGTGGCATTGCCTGCGACGAGGCCTCCAGCAGACGGTCCAGCACACCCCACGTGAACGCGCCGTGCGAACCGCCGCCTTGCAGGGCAAACGCGACCTTGGGGCCCTTGTGCCGCGTCGAGTTCCGAGGTTCCTCCATCGTCACGGCTCCTTCGCGTCTTGATCGCGTTCCGGCAATCTTACCCGTAAGTGTCACGCGTTTGGTCTAGCCTCGCCAGACGCGGCTGCGGGTTTGTCTCGGTTAAACCGCCGCCCCGCAGCAGGTACAGTGTGAGGCGATTTGCGGCGGGCCGGGGCCCAAACCTCGGCCGATCGATACTATTAATAGTCGCAAGCGACATATCCGATAAAAAACGGGCCATGAGAGAGAAGTTGAATGACATAAGCCAGCGTGCCAGGGCGGCATCGCGGGCTCATCGCGCTTGTCCGGGGGCGCCTCGATGAAACGGGATTTCGACCAGGATTGCCGAGGCGCGATCACGCTAAATGGGCTGGCGCGCAGGCTGGGGCGTACCCGTGGGCAGCTGATGCAGCGCTGGATCGCCGAGACTTCGGAGCAGGGCACGCACCCCGGTGCGGACAGCGGGCAGGGACTGACTGCCTGTTTCGCCTACATGCTGGCCGAGGTATGCGCTTCCTTGCTGGTCGCCGACAGCGACGCGTCTTTAACCGATCACGTAGGTATCGCGCAGCCCGGCAGGTTCTGGCCGGACGACTGGCGGGTCACGGATCTGTTTCGCAACATGGATCTGATGCAGCGCTTTCTGAAGCACGAGATCCGCGCGTATTTCGGTCCCGTTGCCGCTTCCGTCGACGTTCACATGCGGGCGCACGACGTTGTCGAGCGCACCTTTCGCGCGATGATCGAAAACGCGATCGAGGCGTACATGCAACGTCGGGCGGCCGAGGTGGCGGCGGCACAGGACAGCCTGCACACCGCGCTGACCGCGCTGAAGCTCACGGAGGAGCGCCTGCGTGTCGCGACGAGCGCGGCCGGCATCGGCATCTTCGAGTGGTGTGGCGCGTCGCGACAAGGCGTGTGGGAAAACCGCCGGATGTACGAAATCACCGGGCAGCCCGAGGACAGGGGCCCGTTGACGGAAACCGAGTTCATGACGTCGGTCGTTCATCCGGACGATGTCGAACTGCTGCGACGCCATTTCCAGGCCCGGCGGGTCTCCGGCGAACCGGTGCATGTCGCGTTCCGGCTGCACCGCATAAGCGATCGTGCGCTGAGGACCGTCGAAATGTTCGGGTATCTGCGACCGCCCATTCATCAGGACGATTACACGTTCATCGGCAGTTTGTGCGACGTGACGGAGCGGGCCGACGCGGAGGCGAAACTGCGCGACGCCGATCGCCGCAAGGACATCTTTCTGGCCACGCTCGCGCACGAGCTGCGCAATCCGTTGGCGCCCGTGCGCAACGCCGCGCATCTGCTGGGTCACAGCGCGGGAGCGGATCCCGCCAAACGCGAGTGGCTGCGCAATGTGATCGAACGGCAGACCGGTCATCTGTCGCATCTGATCGACGACCTGCTCGATGTATCGAGAATCACCACCGGCAAGATCGAGTTGAAGCGCGAGGTCTTCGATATCAGGCTGGCACTCGACCACGCTCTCGAGATCACGATGCCGGCTGCGTCGCAGCGGCATCACGACATCGTGCGTCTGCCGCTGGAGCACCCGGTGTACGTGCACGGCGACCCGGCGCGGATCACGCAGACATTTTCGAATCTGCTCGATAACGCGATCAAATACACCGACGACGGCGGCAGGATCGTCGTAAGCGCGACGCTCGTCGGCCGGGAAGTCTCCGTGACGGTGTCGGACACCGGCACGGGCATTTCGGACGACGCACTGCCTCACGTGTTCGATCTGTTCGTACAGGGTTCCTGCCACGGCGAGCCATCGAGGGGCGGTCTTGGGATCGGATTGTCGGTGTGCAAGACGCTGACCGAGATGCACGGCGGGACCATTGCCGCGAGGAGCGCAGGCAAGAACAGAGGCAGTGAATTCGAAATACGTCTACCCGTGTGCCAGGGCCGCGATCAGGACGCGAAGGACGGTGCCGAAGCCGGTCTGCCGGCGTCCGACCGTCTGCGGGTTCTGATCGTCGACGATAACAGCGATGCCGCTGTGTCGCTCGCGATGATTCTCGACGCGCACGATGTGCGCACCGCGCACAGCGGCGAAGACGCGCTTCAGATCGCCGCAGCGTTCGAGCCGCAGATCGTGTTCCTCGACCTTGGGCTGCCGGGAATCAGCGGCTATGAGGTGGCGCGTCGGCTGAGGGATCATCAGGCGGCCGGCAAGCGCGTTGAAATCGTCGCCGTCTCGGGATACGGACAGCCTGAGGACGTGGCTCACTCAGCGGAGGCGGGGTGTGATACGCATCTCGTCAAACCCGTCGATATCGAGGAACTGCTTGCGATCATCAGGCGGATGACCGGCGAAAAACGTAAACGCGAGCCGTGACCCGCCGTCAGTACCCATTTCCAATCTGCGACAATAGCCCCGATTCTCGTCCAGGCCGATCGTGAAATGGAACTCAGACAACTACGCTATTTCCTCAGCGTCGTCGAACACGGCAGCATGGGGAAGGCCGCGCTGGAGCTCGGCGTCGTCACTTCCGCGCTGAGTCAGCAGATCAGCCGCCTCGAAGGCGAACTGTCGACGCGCCTTTTGCAGCGCACCTCCAGCGGCGTCGTGCCGACCGATGCCGGTCTCGCGTTCTGGCGTCAGGCGCAACTCGCGCTGCGTCATATCGACGACGCGGCGCTCGCCGCGCGCGCTGCCCGGCTCTCGGGCCACGTCAGCGTCGGCATGGCGCCCAGCACCGCCAGCGTGCTCGGGGTCCCCTTCATGCAGGCCATGCGCGCGCGCTATCCCGACGTGCGGCTGCGCATCGTCGAAAGCCTGTCCGGCTATCTCGCGTCGATGCTGAGCGCACGCCAGATCGATCTTGCCGTGCTGTTTCGCCCGGAGCCCGCGCAGCGCTGGAGCGTCGTGTCGCTGCTCGACGAGCGGCTGTTCGTGATCGGCCGGCACGAGCTCGAAGGCATGCCGTCGGGCGCGAGCGTGCGTCTCGGGCAACTCGGCAAGCTTCCCCTCGTTCTTCCGAGCGGCGCGCACGGCCTGCGCTCGCTGCTGTCCGCCGCGTTCAAGCGGGCCAAATATGAACCGAACATCGCGGCCGAAGTAGACGGCCTCGCGCTGCTGATGGACGTCGTGCGCACGGGCATCGCCGCGACCATCCAGCCCGGCGCCGTACTCGCGCGGCCGGAGAACGCGGTACTGGCTAGCGTGCCCGTGTCCGAAAGCTTCGCCGTGCGGCCCAATATGATCGCGAGCATCTCCGACGACGAGCTTTCACCTGCGGGGCTCGCCGCGCGCGTGGTGCTCGCCGACGTCGCGCGCGAACTGGTGCGCGAAGGCCGCTGGCACGGCGCGCGCCTGCGTCAGTCGGAGGGCTTCACAAAAACTGAAGGCCTGTTGACGGCCCGCTGATGGCGGAGGACGAGCGCGACCTTTAGAGTGCGTCCGAAAGGAGGACCACAAGATGGTCGACGTACTCGTAATCGGAGGAGGCAATGCGGCGCTTTGCGCGGCATTGATGGCGCGCGAAGCCGGCGCGTCGGTTGTGCTCCTCGAATCGGCGCCGCGCGAATGGCGCGGCGGCAATTCCCAACACACCCGCAATTTGCGCTGCATGCACGACGCGCCGCAGGACGTGCTCGTCGATGCCTATCCGGAAGAAGAATTCTGGCAAGACCTGCTGAAGGTCACCGGCGGCATCACGAATGAGCATCTCGCGCGCCTGACGATTCGCGCGTCGTCGTCGTGCCGGCCCTGGATGCAAAAGCACGGCGTGCACTTTCAGCCGCCGCTGTCGGGCGCGCTGCATGTGGCGCGCACCAACGCGTTTTTCATGGGTGGCGGCAAGGCGCTCGTGAATGCGTATTACCGCAGTGCCGAGGCGCTGGGCGTCGAGATTCGCTATGACACGCCGGTCGATTCGCTCGAACTGGACGGCGGCCGTTTCGTCGCGGCCAGGAGTGGCAGCCAGCGCTTCGAGGCGCGCGCCTGCGTGCTGGCGGCGGGCGGCTTCGAATCGAACCGCGAATGGCTGCGCGAGGCCTGGGGGCAAAACGAGCGCGGCGAATGGCCCGCCGACAACTTCCTGATCCGCGGCACGCGTTTCAACAAGGGCGTGCTGATCCGCCACATGATGGATGCCGGCGCGGACATGATCGGCGATCCGTCGCAGTCGCACTGCGTGGCCATCGATGCGCGCGCGCCGCTCTATGACGGCGGCATCTGCACGCGCATCGACTGCGTGTCGCTGGGCGTGGTCGTCAATCGCGAGGCCGAGCGCTTCTACGACGAAGGCGAGGACTTCTGGCCGAAACGCTATGCGATCTGGGGACGCCTCGTTGCGCACCAGCCGGGACAGATCGGCTACTCGATCATCGATTCGAAGGCGATCGGCCGCTTCATGCCGCCGGTGTTTCCGGGCGTGAAGGCCGACACGCTGCCCGAACTCGCGCGCCAACTGAAGCTGCCGGAAGCACGCTTCGTGGAGACGCTGTCGCGTTACAACGAGTCATGCCGGGTCGGCACCTTCGATCACACCTCGCTCGACGACTGCCACACGGAAGGCGTCACACCGCCCAAGACGCACTGGGCCCGCCCCATCGACACGCCGCCGTTCTACGGCTACGCATTGCGTCCCGGCATCACGTTCACGTATCTCGGGCTGAAGACCAACGACCGCGCCCAGGTGCACTTCGGCGGCGAGGCGAGCGAGAACCTGTTCGTCGCGGGCGAGATGATGGCGGGCAACGTGCTCGGCAAGGGCTATACAGCGGGTGTCGGTATGTCGATCGGCACGGCGTTCGGGCGCATTGCCGGCACTCAGGCCGCGCGCGCCGCACTGCAGACTACGGAGGTTTCCTGTGCAGCAAACTGACACGCTCGCGTCCGAACGCACGCGCGCCGCGGCGTTCGAATCGAAGCACGACATGCAACGCACGCGCGGCGGCTCGCGCGTGATTCCGATCGTGCCGCTGACCGCAAGCGAAGGCGAAGTGGCGCGCCAGATGCAGATCTGCAACGCGTGCCGCTATTGCGAAGGCTTCTGCGCGGTGTTCCCGGCGATGACACGGCGCCTCGAATTCGGCAAGGCCGACGTCAACTATCTGGCCAATCTGTGCCATAACTGCGGCGCCTGCTACCACGCATGCCAGTACGCGCCGCCGCACGAATTCGCGGTCAACGTGCCGAAGGCGATGGCGCAAGTGCGCCTCGAAACCTACACCGAATACGCGTGGCCCAAGGCGCTGGGCGGCTTGTACAAGCGCAATGGCGTGACGCTGTCGGTCGCGCTGGCGGCGGGGCTCGCGCTGTTTCTGCTGCTCGGCACCGCAATGCATGGCGGATTGAGCGGCAACGTCGCGCCCGCGAACTTCTACGCGATCTTCCCGCACAACCTGCTGGCGGCGATGTTCGGCGCGGTCTTCCTGTTCGCGATCGTGGCGCTCGGCATCGGCGTGACGCGCTTCTGGCGCGACGTGTCGCCGGGAACCGCGAACGCGAGCACGCCGGCCGTGACGGAAGCGGCGAAAAACGCGCTGACGCTCAAGTATCTCGACGGCGGGCATGGCGATGGCTGCAACGAATCGAACGATGCCTTCACGCTCGCGCGGCGGAAATTTCACCACTTCACGTTCTACGGGTTCATGCTGTGTTTCACGGCAACGGTGGTGGCGACGCTCTATCACTACCTGCTCGGCGAGGAAGCGCCGTATCCGTTCTTCAGCTTACCGGTATTGCTCGGCACGGCGGGCGGGATCGGCCTGATCGTCGGGCCCTTGGGGCTCCTGTGGCTCAACCTGAAGCGCCATCCGGAGCAGGGCGATGCGCGTCAGCGTCCGATGGACCGTGCCTTCATCGCGCTGCTGTTGCTCACCAGCGCGTCGGGCCTCGGGCTGCTGGCTTTGCGCGAAACGGCGGCGATGCCGTGGCTGCTGGCGGTGCATCTTGGCATCGTGATCGCCTTGTTCGCGACGCTTCCGTACGGCAAGTTCGCGCACGGCATTTTCCGCTCGGCGGCGCTGCTCAAATCATCTATCGAAAAGCGCCAGCCCAATACCTTGGGTCTCGGCTCGGACTAGGCGCGACACGCGCCGCATATTTGCATAACAACAGGGGACATATTCATGAACGCTACCGAACCACTAGCCGGCACGCCGGTCGGGGCGCGCTCGTCCAAAGCCGCGGCCGTACTGCGCGTGACGAGCGGCAACTTCCTCGAGCAGTTCGACTTCTTTTTGTTCGGCTTCTACGCCACGTCGATCTCGAAGATTTTCTTTCCGGCGTCGAGCGAGTTCGCGTCGCTGATGCTGACCTTCGCCGTGTTCGGCGCGGGCTTTCTGATGCGTCCGTTGGGCGCGATCTTTCTCGGCGCCTATATCGACAAGGTGGGGCGGCGTACCGGCCTGATCGTCACGCTGTCGATCATGGCGAGCGGCACGATCCTGATCGCGTGCGTGCCCGGTTACGCGACCATCGGCCTGCTCGCGCCCGCGCTCGTTCTGCTCGGGCGGCTGTTGCAGGGCTTCTCGGCGGGCGCCGAGCTGGGCGGCGTGTCGGTGTATCTCGCGGAAATGGCCACGCCCGGCGCAAGGGGCTTCTACACGAGCTGGCAGTCGGCCAGCCAGCAGGTCGCGATCGTGATGGCGGCGGCGCTCGGCTACGGATTGAATCACTGGATGAGCGCGCAGCAGATCGGCGCGTGGGGCTGGCGCATTCCGTTCTTCATCGGCTGCGCGATCGTGCCGTTCCTGTTCATGCTGCGCCGCTCGCTGCAGGAAACCGCCGCGTTCGAGGCGCGCCGGCATCATCCGCAGACGCGCGAAATCTTCGCGATGCTGCTCAGCAACTGGCGCACGGTGATCGCGGGCATGCTGCTCACCGCGATGACGACGACCACGTTCTATCTGATCACCGTCTACACGCCAACCTTCGGCAAATCCGTTCTCAAACTGTCGACGTCCGATAGCCTGATGGTGACGTTGCTGGTGGGCGTGTCGAACTTCATCTGGCTGCCGATCGGCGGCGCGCTGTCGGACCGGATCGGCCGCAAGCCGATTCTGCTGACCATTGCCCTGCTGGCGATCTTCACCGCGTATCCGGCGCTGTCGTGGCTCGCCGCGGCGCCGAGCTTCGGCCGCATGCTGAGCGTGCTGCTGTGGTTCTCGTTCTTCTTCGGCATGTATAACGGCGCGATGGTCGCCGCGCTCACCGAGGTCATGCCGGCGGAGGTGCGCGTCGCGGGTTTTTCGCTGGCGTTCAGTCTCGCGACGGCGCTGTTCGGCGGCTTCACGCCGGCCGTGTCGACCTTCCTGATCGAAACCACGCACGACAAGGCCGCGCCCGGCTACTGGCTCAGCTTCGCCGCGCTGTGCGGGCTTGGCGCGACGCTTGGGCTCTATCGGCGGCGAGCGGAGCGGGCGGCTTCTTCGTCGGCGTGAGGCCTTTAGCGCGTTGCCGTTGACGTGCTGGGCTGTATGGAGAGGGCGCCGCCACGGCTGGCGGCGCCCTCTCGCTCATTCCCGATACGCGGATCGATCCGATCCAGCTTGCGCAGCAGCGCCGGCCATTCCATCACACCGTACGGGCGACGCGTCTGCGGTTGATAGTTCATGTAGCTCTCTTCGAGCACGTCTTTGGGCACCGGATTCAACTCCGTGTTGCAGGCCATCGCCGCGAGCTGCGCCTTGCACGACAGCTCCAGCCGATGCATCGCGTTGAATGTTTCGGGTATCGTCCGGCCGATGGTCAGCAAGCCGTGGTTGCGCAGGATCAGCGCGTTGTTGTCGCCGAGATCGCGCACCAGCGATTCGCGTTCGGAAAGATCGAGCACGACGCCGCAGTAATCGTGATAGCCGATTTTGTAGAAGCGCATCGCCGTTTGCGTGAGGGGCAGCAGTCCGCATTTCACGGGTTGAAGGCCATTCGGCTGACGGACGAATGGGCACGGCGCCAGTATCGACGCCGGGCCGTTCATCGTAACAAAGCGATTTCGTCTGCTTTATGGCTTCATTCCATCTGCGCTGCGTCTGTCCAGGAACCTCACGGGTGCCTTCGTCAGCGAGACCCGAAGGAATGTCCTCACCTTTGTGTGAGGTGACGTACAAATGGCTACGTTGGCGCGCGCGTATGCTTGTAAAAAAAATGACATATAGCACTATGAGACCGAAAGCGTCCTCGAATAGAGCTGCGCGACAGCTTCCTCGAGACACGTAAATTTCGGTGAACAGAACAATTCGAGAATACCTTGCGTGGAGGGTTCCAAATTCCAAATCAACCTTCCGAGGTTTCGATGACTGTCAGCGACCGGATGAACACTGGCATTTCGCTAGTGCGTCTGTGGGGTGTGTGGCTTATTGCGACCGGGGTTGCGTCGGTGCCATTCCTCGTCACGCTATATCCGCCTCTTGGGCAACACTTCTACAATATCGTCAGGGTCGATATCCTTTCTCATCCGGCTTCGTATGCGAGAAACTTTGTGGTTCATTGGGATGCCGTGCCTGACCTTGCCATGGACTTGACCCTCCCGTGGTTCACGAAGCTCATACCGGCAGAATGGGCCGCCTGGCTATTTACCCTCGCTGAACTCGGGCTATTGACGTCGGGCTGCCTGGTGTTGAGCCGTGTTGCCAATGGTCGCTGGTCATGGTTGCCGCTCGTCAGCTTCCTGCTACTCTATAACTGGATACTCATCCGCGGCTACGATAACTTTCTGTTCGGCCTTGGCATTTCCCTTTGGGCGATCGCCGCGCACGTGGCGCTGCGCAGAGCCACCCTCGCGCGGATCGTGGTCTCCTGCTGCAGTGCCCTTGTTATTTATTTTTGCCATCTGTTTCCACTCGCCGTTTTCGCTCTGGTCGTAGGCACGTGGGAACTTGGCTGTCTTCTTCGCGAGGGGAAGATCTCGAGTCAATCAATTGCTCGCCACGCGGCCGCGAGCGTCGTTCCGTTGCTGCTTCCTCTTGCACTGTTGGTCCGCAGCACCACCGGTGGCCTTCACGGGTCAACTCACTTCGGCCTTATCCACGTACTTTCGAAGCTCGCTTTCTGCATCGATGTCTTCTCGGTGGGCAATCGTGCGGGCGATGTGGCGATCGTGGCGGGTTTGAGCCTGTTCGTGTCCATTGGTCTCGTTCTGAAATGGTGGACGTGCGAGCCAGAGTTCCGGATAACCGTGTTTTCACTTCCACTGGTAGTCCTACTCGCACCGTTTGACGCATTTGCTTCCTATGGTGTGATCGAGCGATGTGCGATCAGCTTCGCGTTTTTGCTGACTGCGTTGGTCGGCATACGGCCCTCGGTGGCGCCACGTTTTCAACGTATCGGCGCAGTCGCGCTCACGCTTGTCTTCGTTTTCCGGATCATGACTGTGACTGAAGACTGGCGTGGCGGCAGGCCTGTCATTCAGGCTTACCGCGATACGTTCGCTTCGCTGAAGGCCGGTTCCGTGTTGTTCCAGTACAAGCAGGACACCGCCGACCGGTCTCCATGGAAAGACCCCCACCGCTGGAATCCATATCTGGACAAGGTGGTGGCGCTCGCAACGGTGAATGGCGTTCTGGTGCCGGATTTGTATCTCAAAGCGGGGCAGCAACCCGTGCTTTACCGGAGCGAGAACGTAGCATTGAGGGAGTTCCAGGACGACAGCTCCACCCGGAAACCGAATGTCTTAGCAGATGGCGAGATGTTGCGCGCCTGGTCGACTGAACTGCTGGATCGTTTCCCGGACCTTCAAAGCCGGTTCACGACGGTCTATCTTGCGGTGCTCGACCCGTACCGGCGTCTACCCGAGACGCTTGATGGTTGGCAACTGGTTGCGACTTTGCCGGAACATCGGCTCTATGAATTGCGCCCCCGCTGAGCTCGAATCTTGACGGCAGGCCACCACGACGGATGAGCGTTATACGGTCTCTACCAGGCATCATACGACGGTTTGCATCGAGCAGACTATCGTTGTTCCTTGATCTCTTCAGGTAGTAGGCCATCCTCAAAAGGATGCGATGAAATTGTGCAGTAGAAGTTGTCGGTGAAAGTAAGGGTCGTGAAATGTGGCACATCCAATGGACCATGCTGATTTCCGATGGGACCAGCTCGATATTCTTACAAGACAATGAACAGCATCGATTCATCTATCGAAACATATCTATCCAACATCCACTTCGGGAATCTCACGACCCAAACCATAGAGGTCATTGCAGACCTCTACACGTTCAAAGGGCTCGTACTCATACCGTTGCTGTGGTGGATGTGGTTTCAGCGTGGCGATCGCCGCGAATGGCGGCGGGAAATGGTGCTCGCAACGCTTCTCAGCGGCCTCCTGGCGCTCTTCGTCGGAAGGCTGCTGACTCACTGGTTACCGTTCCGAGTGCGTCCCGTCTTTAGCAGCGAGTTGCATCTGCGCTTCGCGGGTCGCGTCATCGACGACGCACAGCTGTCGACATGGAGTTCCTTCCCAAGCGATCACGCAATGCTATGGATGGCGATCGCGACTGGCATCTTCCTCGTGTGGCGGGCCATCGGTGTGCTGGTGCTTATCTATGCGGTGCTGGTCATTTGCGTGCCGCGCGCCTATCTCGGCTTTCACTATCCGTCCGACTTGCTGGTGGGCGCGCTCATCGGCACCGGAATCACCTATCTAATGACGCGAGATGCGATTCGCGTGCGCTACGCTACTCCGGCGCTGCGTTGGATGGAGCGTTACCCGGGACCGTCAGCATCGCTGGCGTTCATGCTGTGCCTCGAACTCGCCACGCAGTTCGACGAACTGCGCAAGCTGGCCGGCAGTGTGATCAGACACCTATGAATTACCCATCCTGATTCAATCGGCAATGCGTTTGAAACTGGCAGAGTAATCGTCGGCGTAGTAGCAGGCGTCTGGCAGTGTGGCGAGCAGCATGGAGTTGAAAGCGGTTACGACGCTGCGCAGTCACCGCCCGCAAGCGTTGCTGATCGCCACGTCCAGCCCAGAACAGCCGGATATCAGAACGCGGTGCGAAGGCCAACTCGTGCAATGGCTTGCGACGTCGTGCTAGACGATCCGTTGGGACCCATGATGCCGTTGATGGCAGCCTGCGAACCTGCGCTCGCCTTCTGATAAACGCCCTCCGCATAAACCATGCTCCGCTTGGAGAGCGAATAGTTCAGCGTTGCACCAAGCTGATGCGCGTGGTTGTTGTTGAGTTCCTCGTTACCCTTCAGGTACATATAGTTCCCGCCGAACGACCACGCGGGAGTGATCTGGCAACTGGCGCCGACTTGCGCGGTAAAGGCCGCGGCGAGTAATGAACCGATCGATCCAATACGGTAGAAAAGGGGGCGAAGCGGTATTCTTTTAGAATGGAAACCACACCAGGTTCCCCCGGAGGGCGGCACGTCGCGCGAGCGTCTGGGCTGGTATCTGAAGAAGACAGGGGAGGTGTTCCAGCACCGCGAGAACTTCCTGCGTGCGCAACGAAGGCCGCGACTATATGCGCGAGATGATCCGCAGCGCGTTCAGCGCTGAAGGCGACGCCGCGGCGTCAGCGGTCGCCGACGAACTGGCGTATTTCGGCATGCTCGGCTTCGACGGCGCTTTCGTCTCCTTTCAATCTGGCGACAACAGATCGATGGAAACGCATATGGCGCAGCTCACCGATGCGCTGATTGCGCTAGGCGAAGCGCGTGCCGCGTCGTTTCGGAAGGAGACCCAGGCGGCGGGCCGCAAGCGCGAGGCTAAACCGGCGAAGGACTCTGTCCGGCTGGCGGAGAAGCGGCAGAAAGGCAAAGCGGTGCAAAAGGGCGGTATCGCTGGCTAACTCAGCCTCGCGGGGCCACGTTGAACGGGCAGAGCGGGCGTTGCGCGAGTCCCCGCGCGCAGCGCCTCTGATCGATGCTTACAGGTTCGCGCCCCGCAGATCGACGACGCGTTTCGCCTTGCCGGTGGCGGTCATTGGAATATGTCCGGCAAGCGCGACCGAGACCGTCGTCGAGACGCCGACCATCGTCTTGATGCGATGCTGCAGTTCGCGCGCGAGCGCTGTCCGATCGTGGTCGCTCAACGACTCGCCGACCTCCGGCCGCGCTTCGACGCACACCGCCAGAGAATCCAGATGCCCGTCGCGTTTGACCGTCAATTGATATTGCGCGCTCAGCTTGGGAATCGCGAGAATCAGCTCTTCGATCTGGCTCGGAAACACGTTGACGCCCCGGATGATCAGCATGTCGTCCGAGCGTCCGGTGATCTTCGCCAGCCGGCGCATCGCGCGGGAAGTCGGGGGCAACAGCGAGGTCAGATCGCGCGTGCGATAGCGGATGACCGGCATGGCTTCCTTCGTCAGCGAAGTAAAGACCAGTTCGCCTTCGCTTCCATCCGGCAGCACCTCACCGGTAACGGGATCGATGATTTCCGGGTAGAAGTGGTCTTCCCAGATCACCGGACCGTCCTTGCTTTCGATGCACTCCGCCGCGACGCCAGGGCCCATCACTTCTGAGAGGCCGTAAATGTCGACCGCGTCGATTCCCGCCCGCGTTTCGATTTCACTACGCATGGCCTGGGTCCAGGGCTCGCCGCCGAAGACACCGACCTTCAGCGACGATTCGGCCGGATTCATCCCTTGGCGCGTCATCTCGTCGATCAGGTTAAGCATGTACGACGGCGTGACCAGAATGATCGACGGTTCGAAGTCGCGGATCAACTGAACCTGCTTTTCCGTTTGGCCGCCGGACATCGGCACCACCATGCAGCCGAGCCGCTCCGCACCGTAGTGAATGCCCAGCCCGCCCGTGAACAGGCCATAGCCGAATGCGTTGTGCAGCGTGTCGCCGCGACGGCCGCCGGCAGCGCGGATCGAACGCGCGACGATGTCGGCCCAGGTATCGATGTCGCGTGCGGTGTAGCCCACGACCGTCGGCTTGCCCGTGGTCCCGCTGGATGCATGCACACGCACCACCTGGTCGCGAGGTACGGCGAAAAGACCGAACGGATAGTTGTCGCGCAGGTCCTTCTTCGTCATGGTCGGAAACCTGGCCAGATCGGACAGTTCCTTCAGATCGTCCGGATGCACGCCAGCGGCATCGAACGCCTTGCGGTAATGCGCCACGTTGTCGTAGGCATGGCGGACCGACCATTTGAGGCGAGTCAGTTGCAGAGCCTGCAGCTCGTCGCGGCTGGCGCGTTCGATCGGTTCGAGTTCGTCGGATTGAGGGGTGCGTCGGACCATGGGAGTCTCCGGAATACTGGAATTGGATTGATTCGAGTCAGGCTGCGCTGTCGATGGCAGCGCGGGCATGCCATGACGCACGCGACCACGAAAGTGCGGCTAGTAGCGGTGAAACGCGGTACCGGTCTTCACCGTAATGGGTGCAGAGATTGCTCAGTACCGTAGAGAACAGAGCGACGCCCGCGTTATCCGCCCACTGCAGCGGGCCCAACGGATAGTTGACGCCTTTTTCCATCGCCAGGTCGAGATCCGCGGCCGTGCACACGCCCTGATTGACTGCATCGGCCGCTTCGTTCATCAGCATCGCGACGGTCCGCATCACGATCATGCCGGCCACGTCGGCCATCGGCACGACCGAGTAGCCGGCCGCCTGCATCGCGCCGACGACGGCCGCATAGGCCGAATCACTGCATTGCCGCGCACGGGCGAGCGCGACCGTGCTGCAGCCGGCGTAGTCGAGTGCGAGGTCGACGAGCACCACGTTGTCGTGATCCATGTCGTGAGCGCATTGAGTTGCCGTGCGCCCGTCGGTCAGTCGCAGCAGCGCGTCGTCGATTTGCGCGACCACACCGTCGACGCGTTCGGTTTCTGGCATCGTCGCCGTAACGAGCCCGGCATCCAGCAGCCTTTGTTGAAGCCGCGCGATCACGCCGGACTGCGGAAACAGTTTGACGACCCGCGGAGAATCCGCGGGTGGCGCAAGCCGCGGGCTCGGGCGCGCGGCGTTCGGGCCATATTCGTAGAAACCACGTCCCGATTTGCGGCCCAGAAAACCCGCATTGACCAGCTCCTGCTGAATCAACGACGGCGTGAACCGGGGATCGTTGAAATACGCACGAAACACCGACTCGGTGACCGCGAAATTGACGTCGTGTCCGATCAGGTCCATGAGCTCGAACGGTCCCATCCGGAAGCCGCCCGCCTCGCGGATCACCTCGTCGATCGACGCCGCACTCGCTGCCTGCTCGTTCAGAAGCCGCAGACCTTCGGCGTAAAACGGACGTGCCACGCGGTTCACGATGAAGCCGGGCGTCGAGCGCGCGTAGACGGGCGTCTTGCCCCACGCGGCGGCCGTTTCGTACACGCAGGTCGCGACGTCCGGCGATGTGGCGAGGCCGCCGACCACTTCGACCAGCGCCATCACGGGCGCGGGATTGAAGAAGTGCATGCCCACGAGGCGCGACGGAATCTTCAGCGTCGCACCGATCGCCGTGACGGAAATCGACGAAGTGTTGGTCGCGAGAATGCAGGCGTCGTCCACGTGCTCTTCGAGCTCGGCAAAAATCTTGCGCTTCACTTCCAGCCGTTCGGCGACGGCTTCGATGACGAGCCCCGCATCGCGCATCGCGGCCAACTGGTCGACCGCAAACAGCCTTCCGTTCGCTTGAGCGGCAGCCGTCGCGTCGAGGCGGCCTTTGTCGACGAGCCTCGCGAGATTCGCGGCGATGCCCTTAATGGCCTTTGCGACCGTAGCGGCATCGAGATCGAACAGGGCGACCCGGTGTCCGGCGAGCGCGGCCACCTGGGCGATGCCCGCACCCATCGCGCCCGCGCCGACGATGCCGACGATCGTGGAAGTCTTCAATACGTTCGACATGCTGGTGGCTCCGCTCAAACGCGCTCGATCGCAATCGCGATGCCCTGGCCAACGCCGATGCACATCGTGCAAAGCGCGAAGCGTGCGTTGCGGCGTTCGAGTTCGTAGGTCGCCGTCGTGACCAGCCGGGCACCCGAAGCGCCGAGCGGATGGCCCAACGCGATCGCACCGCCGTTCGGATTGACGCGGGGATCGTCTTGCGCGACGCCGAGACGGCGCAGCACCGCGATACCCTGCGACGCGAACGCTTCGTTCAGCTCGATCACGTCGAACTGGTCGAGCGTCATGCCGAGGCGCGCAAGCAGCTTCTCGGTGGCCGGTGCTGGTCCGATGCCCATGATGCGCGGCTCGACGCCCGCCGTAGCCATGCCCAGGATGCGGGCGCGCGGCGTCAGATGGTTGCGCTTCGCTGCCTCTTCGCCTGCGATCAGCAGCGCGCAAGCGCCGTCGTTGACACCCGAAGCGTTGCCCGCCGTCACCGTGCCGTTGGGGCGCACCACACCTTTGAGTTTCGCCAGCGCCTCGAGCGAGGTCTCGCGCGGATGCTCGTCGCGATCGACCACGAGGGGTTCGCCCTTCTTTTGGGGAATGCGCACCGCGGTGATTTCCTGGGCCAGCGTGCCGTCCGCCTGAGCGCGCGCGGCGCGTTGCTGGCTGCGCAGCGCAAAGCGGTCTTGCGAGTCGCGGTCCACGCCGAAGTCGTCGGCCACGTTTTCCGCCGTTTCGGGCATCGAGTCGACGCCGTACTGGCTGCGCATCAGCGAATTGACGAAGCGCCAGCCGATCGTCGTGTCATGGATTTCGGCCGAGCGCGAGAACGCCGTCGCCGACTTGCCGACCACGAAAGGTGCGCGCGTCATGCTTTCGACGCCGCCCGCAATGTAAAGGTCGCCATCGCCCGCCCGGATCGCGCGCGCGGCGCTGCCCACCGCGTCCATCCCCGAGCCGCACAGGCGGTTGATCGTGGAGCCGGGGACGTCGATCGGCAAGCCCGCGAGCAAAGCGGACATGCGTGCGACGTTGCGATTGTCCTCGCCGGCCTGGTTCGCGCATCCGTAGAGGACGTCCGCGACCTGCTGCCAGTCCACCGACGGATTGCGCTGCATCAGCGCGTGAATCGGCACGGCGCCGAGGTCGTCCGCGCGAACATCCTTCAGCACGCCTGCATAACGTCCGAACGGAGTGCGAATGGCATCACAGATAAAGGCTTCGGTCATGGTGTTTTCCGGTAGAGATATTGAACGATTCAGGCGTTGCATCCGCAACAGGGTTGCGCGGTGCGATCAGACATGGGCGGCTTCGCGCGGCGGCACGTGACGCCGTACCTACCGTCGGTGCTTGTTGAACAGTGAATGAGACATGAGATGGAACTTTGATCGAAGACGGGGTGTGATGCGCTTGCGCTCATCGTTCGTCGTAACTGACGACGACCTTCTCGCTCACCGGATGACACTGACACGTCAGCACGAACCCGTCGCGGACCTCGTGTTCTTCGAGCGTGTAGTTCTTTTCCATCTTCACTTCGCCCT
>NZ_JBFPKN010000220.1:0-255 GCF_040948805.1 Paraburkholderia sp. BR13439
TGACCACTCTGTCCATCACGCCCGAACATCTGCAGTACGTGCTGCGCCTCGCCGATACCGCGCTGATCCTCGGTCAGCGCAACAGCGAGTGGTGCGGCCACGGCCCGATCCTCGAAGAGGACATCGCACTGTCGAACATGAGCCTCGACCTGATCGGCCAGGCGCGCCTGCTGTACACGCACGCGGCCACGCTCGAGCAGCAGCTCACCGGCCGTCAGCGCAGCGAGGACGACTACGCGTACTTCCGCGCCGAGC
>NZ_JBFPKN010000221.1:0-255 GCF_040948805.1 Paraburkholderia sp. BR13439
GGGGGGGGGGGGGGGGGGGGGGGGGGGGGGGGGGGGGGGGGGGGGGGGGGGGGGGGGGGGGGGGGGGGGGGGGGGGGGGGGGGGGGGGGGGGGGGGGGGGGGGGGGGGGGGGGGGGGGGGGGGGGGGGGGGGGGGGGGGGGGGGGGGGGGGGGGGGGGGGGGGGGGGGGGGGGGGGGGGGGGGGGGGGGGGGGGGGGGGGGGGGGGGGGGGGGGGGGGGGGGGGGGGGGGGGGGGGGGGGGGGGGGGGGGGGGGG
>NZ_JBFPKN010000222.1:0-255 GCF_040948805.1 Paraburkholderia sp. BR13439
TGCGCCGCTGTTTGGCGCGCTGCTGAACTATCGCCACAATACGCTGGCGGCGCTCCCGGGCGTCGTGGGGGACGATGTCCTGGACGGCATGGAGTGGCTGGGTGCGCAGGAGCGCACCAACTATCCCGTGACCCTGTCGGTGGAGGACTGGGAAGAAGCACTGGGCCTGACGGCGCAGGTGAGCGGGCCGGTTTCTGCGGAGCGGGTGTGCGGTTACATGCAACATGCGTTGGAGCATCTGGCGGAGCTGCTGGA
>NZ_JBFPKN010000223.1:0-255 GCF_040948805.1 Paraburkholderia sp. BR13439
GGGGTTACGAGGCGCCGCGCGGGGAGCTCGAGACGGTGCTGGCGCAGCTGTGGGCGGAGCTGCTGGGTCTGGAGCGGGTCGGTCGGCATGACCACTTCTTCGAGCTGGGCGGCCATTCGCTGCTGGCTGTGCGGCTGCTCAGCCGGCTGTCGCAGATTGCGGGTGTGGAACTGTCGCTGGCGATGCTGTTTGCGCGGCCGGTGCTGGCCGATCTGGCCGCAGGCATGGCCGGAGCGGTGAGCGGCGCGGCAGCGC
>NZ_JBFPKN010000224.1:0-253 GCF_040948805.1 Paraburkholderia sp. BR13439
GGGGTACTCAATCTATTTGCGCTTTCCGCTCCCCGGTTACGCAGGGTTGCTGCGCGTGTGACACGTTTTCCTGCGCCGCACGTTGGCACCGCTCGTATTCGATGCTCATTTTATTTGCGCAGATTGCGGACGCGCGTGGGATTTGCGCGAAGGAGTAGACCTCTGCGCACGACGTTTGCCCGGTACGGTGTACGACCTGATTTTTAATATCCGCGTGATTTGCGATTCCTTTGCCGTGAGGCTGTAGATGCTG
>NZ_JBFPKN010000225.1:0-253 GCF_040948805.1 Paraburkholderia sp. BR13439
GGTGCTCTGCGGCTCGTGGCGAATCTCTGTGCGCGGCAATTGCGCCGGCAGCGCTGCACGCTTCGGTTGCTGGGGTAGCGGCTCGGCTGCGGCTTGCGGCTGAAGTTGCTCGAGCTCAGCTTCAATGTAAGCGGCCAGCAAACCCGTCTTGACGAACTGAACTAGCGGATGGGATCCGCCGGTTGCCAGCGATGAGGCAGCAATGCTGCGATGTCGCTGGCCTTTTGAGTCGGCAATCGGGTGAGAACGTCCT
>NZ_JBFPKN010000226.1:0-253 GCF_040948805.1 Paraburkholderia sp. BR13439
GTAATGCGGTAACCAACCCGCGGATATCAGTGTGACCCACCGTCGAGACGTACTGCTACGTCGCCCTCAGGAAATTCAGATGAACCAAAACCGAGAACCGATGCGATTGACACGGAAAGTCATATCAGCCGCATGGTGTGCACGAGGGCGACACCCGGCGATTTCCAGCACGGAGGCCAGCATGGGACACGATAACACGGTGTACGTCGGTCTGGATGTCCACAAGGAATCCATCACGGCAGCCTACGCCGTC
>NZ_JBFPKN010000227.1:0-253 GCF_040948805.1 Paraburkholderia sp. BR13439
GTCCTTCAGGTAAGCCAACGGATCGTGTCCGTTCAGTTGTGCAGAGCGGATCAATGTCATGATCGCGGCCGCGCGTTTTCCAGCACGCAGAGATCCTGCGAACAACCAGTTCGACCTCCCCAGGGCCTCTCTTTCTTTCTCGGCGATCTCGGCCATCAGCTTCACGTTCAGTTCGCGTATCTGTTCGGTACTGAGGGCGTCGAGATCGGCGGGTATGTCCATGGCGACCAGTCTGCCAGAGCGGCGCGCGATG
>NZ_JBFPKN010000228.1:0-252 GCF_040948805.1 Paraburkholderia sp. BR13439
AGAAGATGACATTGGCTCCACCCGAATTGAGGGCATCCGGCATCAAATCGAAATGAACCAACCTCGCGCGACGGCTCGTTGGAACGATGAGCCGCGCATCAGTGAGGTGTATTTCAACAGCCTGCTAAGAGATGGATTCAAAAAGGCTGCTCCGTCCGTCTGAAGATGTTCCAGCAGACGAGGGAGCAACCGAATTTGAGAAGTGCTTCGTGAATGTCGGCCCGACGTTCGAAGCGAATGCGAAGACGACGG
>NZ_JBFPKN010000229.1:0-252 GCF_040948805.1 Paraburkholderia sp. BR13439
CCCGACCGCAGGACTGCTGGCGTCAGTGCTGGTTGCCAAGTACGCTGACCACCTTCCCCTGTACCGTCAGGAGCAGATCTTTGCGCGAGCGGGCGTCGCGATACCGCGCTCGACATTGGGCGCATGGTAAGCACCCGGCGAAGTCATCTTGATCGGCAAGTCGTGCCGCCCGACGATCATGTCCATTCAAATTTTAAATGGACAGGTGTACATGACGGACGAAGTCGAGGTTGTCCAGGATGTGGTGCAGCC